>NZ_RBHX01000001.1:3369909-3676265 GCF_003626735.1 Microbacterium sp. CGR2
GAGCGACGTTCGCTGTTGTCAGCAGACCGGAGTGATGTGGTCTTTGTGGCGATCGACTTGTCAACCGAGGCGAGGTCCTTTCGCGCCTTCGCGATCTTGGACTCCGCTGCTGCGCCCTTCTTATCCTCACGCTCGGCAGCGGACAGTGAGGTCCGAATCGTTGACGCGCTCTTCGACCGGGCGGCTTGCTCGCGCTTCTTTCGCGCGCTTTCGCGTGCAGAGGCGGCGTCCTTTTCGGCCTTTGCGATGTCGCCTGTCAGCGTCGCCTTGCGACTCTGGAGGCGCACGAGCTCCGAACGGAGTGTGTCACTTCGAGCCATGGTTCCCCTCCGTCTCCTCGTAATGCTTCAGGCGATGCGCGCCCGCTCTTGACACGGATGGGCGCACGCACACTGGGCGGCTACCAGCTGATCTTTTCAAGCTTTCGATCGTTTCGGATGCTGCCTGAGATGAACGGCGCCTATGCGGTGAGGTCCGGCGCGGTGATGGTGTCGTGGCGAATAACAAGATTCCCGCCTATTCACTTTTGCGATGGCTCAACGCTTGAGCGTTGATGAGGTTGATGATCTCCTGTTGGATCAGGACAGGGACGTCCATTCCTTCGATATTCTGACGCGCAAGCCAGTCGCGACTCTCGGACGAAGTCCAGGTGTCGACGGTGACGTATTGCGAGAGAGCAATAGTTGCCGTTCGCGATAGCCCTAAAGCCATCAGGACGACCTCGCTCGGTCGGGAAACTCCTAGTTCGAGAAGCATGGTGATGTCCTGGCCATGCCCGACGTCGTGGATGCCTCTCTCTGCAGCGTAGGCAGCGAGAACGTCCGAGTAGCACGACAAGTATTTCGGTGCTTGGAATCGAGCGACTGTCTCGATGTCTGCCATCACGTCCCTGATCGCCTTCGCGATTGGCGTCTTTCCAGTAGCACGCTGCTCGATCAGTCGGGCAAGGGGCATGCCCTTCATCCAGTTGACGATCAAGTTTGCGAGCTGCCACTTTCGCCTGTCAGTCTCCCCGGGACCTGGCGGGAGACCAAACGCCGCCGTCATCGTCGCCCCAATGAGCACGAGGGCGTCCTGGTAGCGCTGCCGTGAGTCCGGCTCCTCAGGCAGCGGCAATGTGAAGTCATGCGGATCGTTGCCGATCGCCCTGAAATGCTCCAGGAGACGTTGCATAGCGATCGGGGATATACCTGCATGTCGAGGGATAAGGTCTAGCGGGAACTGGGCGTCTTCGACGGCGCGCACGAGAGCGCGTTCCACTTCAGTTCGCTCGGCCGGAACCGTGATGCGCTGCAGGTGGTGAGTGATGTCTCGCCCTGACGACTGCTGCGCCGCCAGATAGGAGAATAGGTTTTCGGAAGCTGAATCTGATCCGACTGCGAAGTCGCTGCGTATGTATGAGATCAGCGGAGCCACGTCTTTGAGCCCGTGGTGAGTGGCAACCTTCAAATTCGATCGGCGTCGAACCGTGGGCAGATTCGGCCACAGGCTCTCGTCGTCGGTGTCGATACAGACGATGTTGCCCTGGAACTCTTTGCCCCATCGGCCTGCCCGACCCGCGAGGTTCCAGAAGTCGGCTTCAGTGAGTGGGCGGCCGCGTCCTTTTTGTGGATTGCGCATGAAGATCGTTCGGCATGGGAGGTTGACACCTTCGAGGAGGGTGGAGGTGCAGACGAGGAACTCAATCTTGCCGTCTCCAAAGAGCCGCTCGATTTCAGACCTGATGGCAAGTGGCATGTTGCCGTAGTGGAACGCCACACGTTTCGCGAGCGCGTCAGCAAGGCTGTACTTCGGGTGGACGGCAGTACGCACCAGGTCTTGGAGGTTGCTGATGTCTTCGTCGTCCTCTGCTTCGGACAGAAGATCGGAGATGTTCTTGGCGACCTTCTCCGCATCATCAGCACCGTTTACGTAGACGATGTTGCCGCCATCGCTACCTCCGAGTGCATGTGCGACATATGCGATTCGCATCGGTACTCGAGTGGCACGTTGCTGCAGCTCGAAGCTGGCGACTTGGAGAACCCGCCCTTCATCCACCAGCGATACGATTCTTTTCGCGGGTGCGCGATACACGCCCTCGACCCGGATGAGGTTCTGGTTGACAGTGACCGCTTCGGAAGTCGTTGCCCTCGAACGAGCCGCGGCTGGCTTGTCGCTCAGCAATATCGCCGGGTTCGCACTGAGCGGGCTCGCGAAAATGACTTGCAAGCCTGGTCGATCCTCGACAGCACGGTCTAGCACTTGCTGAAGCAACACACCGCGCTCCGCGTTACCAAGTCCTTGAGCCTCGTCGACGAACAGAAGGTCGATATCGAACGGATGGCGTGACTGCTGAATGAGATGGAGTCTCTCTTGCGTCACGACAAGGACGCGGCGTTTCGTCTGGTCGAGCTCGGGATCCCAGGGCATCACAACGATACTGGTATCTGTCGGGGCCGCTTCTCGAAAGTCTGCTGATACTTCTTCGACGAGGGCTCGGGTGGGCGCAAGGTAGACGGCCGTGAACCTATCGTTCTGTCGGAGTTTGTCTAGGAACCATTCATGCACGATTCGAGATTTTCCGGCAGACGTCGGTGCTGACACGCTCACCCAGTCAAAGTCCGCCGCGTCCTTCCACAGTTCACTCTGGAATGAGTTCACCGCGAGGTTCTCGCCGCTCGACAGCGGGATGGAAAGCTGGAGGCGCTTCTTGATCGTCTCCAAGCGAAGCAAGGGTGGAAACTGTTTCCACAAGCCTGGTTGTACAAGATCTCGTGATTCCGCGAGCTCCACTGACCTGTGGTTCCCGACGCGATCGAGGATGGCCGTAGCTGCGCTCTTGTGAGTGTCGTCGGTGTCGCTAAGAGCCAGACAAGCTGCCGTGACCCTAAGGACGGTGTTCTGTGCGCGCTCGGTCGGGACAGCTGATAGCGCACTCGCGCACAACAGCGCGTAGTTCCAGTCGATCTCGGTGGGCGGACTGTCCATCTCGATCATCGGGAATTCAGCGTGAAGTGTGCGTAGACGGATGGACTGAAGAATGCCGCGAAACTTCTGCGAGTCAAAGACGACCTGGGACAGATCCGTCATGCCACACCGAGTTTCTTTCTGACGGCTTTTCGCATGGCATCGACATCCGGGAAAGGAACGCAGAATACGTCGATATTCACTTCAAGGAGCGCATTCTTTTCAAGCCTGGCTCGGATGGATGTCTGCCATCGTTTGACGGCTTTGGCGATCTCGATTTCGTGTGCATCGGCAAGCTTCGTCATGTCTGGGTATGCCGCATAATCAAACCCGATTAGGCATACCCCGTTCCAACGCACCTTGAGCGCCTTCGAGTTGGTCTCGTCGAAGTACTGAAGTAGATGCGCAGCCAGCTCGTCCTGCTGAACATTTAGGTTTTCGCGTACCAGTAGGAGATCGCGACGACGAGTATCACCATCGGCGCCGAGGAACGGACCGATGCTGTCGAAGCAGTCGGTGAAGGCATCTGAACTTGACTTGTAGAGTTTCGACTCGCCCCAGTAGAGGTCGAGCACACCGTCTTCACCGAGCTTCGCGTGCACTCCGTCCGACCCGTGTACGTGAACGTTGTTGTTCGTCTTCAACGACATCTTGGCCAACAGCTGTGGGAGCTGGAGCACCTGCTCCATGAGGAGGAACAGGAGAAGCTCGCCTCCCTCACCAGTTCCATCTCCGTCCACGAAAAGCTCTCTCGCTTGCTGCTCGAGACGAGAGAATTGGCTGGTGGATCCAGTCTCCTGGAGGTGCTTGAGTGCTTGTTCGATACGCGAACGTGGAATACAGAAATCCATCGCTGCCCTTGCCATTGCAGTAGCGAGGAGGTCGATCGCCGGCTGACCGTTCGCGTCCACCGAGACAAAATGAGTCCGAACAGTGGCCATCGAGTGCTGAAGGCGCAGCGGGACGTCGTACGCGCTCAATAGGTGCAGAAACTCGTTGGGGTCTCCTCGCACAAGACTGTCCAGCATCTCAGCGAATGAGTCCTTGGCAACTTCGATGTCGCTCATTCCAGTACTCCCGGTTTCAGGCGCAGACCTATGATTCAGCGCCCAGCAGCGGCCTGGGCTCGGCCTCTGCGCGCCGGGCTCTTGCGTTCTTATGGAGATTGACTGGTGTGGCGTCGATAACGCGGCGGATCATTTCTGCGATGAAACGATCCGGTCGAAGATCGACGGGGACTCGCTCCCATGGGAGCTCGACAACGGGAAGGGTGGCCAACGCGATGTCGATCTCCGACTGTTCGATGTACTCCTCTTGGCCCCCGTCTGCTTCATCTGTTTCGATTACACCGGCCTCGACCAGTGGGTCCTCGCCGTCGCCCTCATCGTCCGCGGTTTCGTCAACGGCGAGGTGGGGGCCATACTCGATGACGATGAGCGATACAGCGTGGTATGCGTCGTCTTCGCGTCCGAGCTTCTGGAGGAGGTCGATGAGCCATTCCGCCTTGTCGGGCGACTCGTCAAAGATGGTGGATCGGAGCCCGTAGACGAAGCCGAGCGCGGCAAGGGGGTGGCGGAGGCGGAGGTTCTTCGCATCGCCGTAAGATTCCTCGACCCGGTTGGCAGCGTTCTTACCGAAGCTGGAGTCCATCCGTTTTGTACTGATGAGGAGCTCTGGTCCTGCCGCCCAGTTCGACATGACGACGTCGACTTGTTTGAGGTAGTTCTTACCAAGGATGTTCGCCGAGGAGGCGGCTGCTCCGGTGGGCGGTGTCTTTGCCTGAAGTCTCTTCCAGAGCGCATCGCGTTCCTTGGCCGTGACCTTGTTGAGCAGGCTCACGATGGGGCCAGGCAAGATCCGCGGCGCAGACGGGCGTGGCCAGACGGCATCGGCGTCGAGCCCAGAGCGACGGAGCTCATACGAAAGCCAGACGTCCAACGCGAGAGCGGGTACGCCCGTCGTGGTTGGGGCTTTCAGGTAGAGCGGGACTCCGAGAAGCTTGATGAGCGTGTCATAGTCGGGCTCGTAAGAGAGAGCTCCACTCTCGTCTTTAACCCAAGGGTTGCTGTGCTCCCCGTTGGGGGCGGCATCAGCGACGATGCGATCAAAGATCGCCCATGCTTTCGCCTTTGTCGATGGTTCAGCGGCCACTTCGTCCCCTTGTTTGGCGTCGGCCAGCCAGGGCGGCGTGGGCGTCTCGCACATGGTCGAGTTCGGATTCTGTAACAAGCTCGGGGTCGACGAGCAGTACGTCGTCGACGAGCTTGACTGCTGCGATGAGGTCTCCTTGTTGGAGGAGCTTCGTGACGTCTTGTTTGATGAGACGCAGTTGCTCGGCGCAAGCTTGTACATGGGCGGGTGAGGGCATTGCCCAGACATCGGCCTCGCGCGGCTCGAGCTTGAGGATCCCTCCTCCATACGCGCGTCCCACCATTTCGGCGTTGAGAAGAGTGACCGAGTTGAGGCTTGCGATGGGCAGAAGGTCGCGGCCTAGCTCCCGATTTTGCTCGTTGAGGTAGACGCCGTGGACAGAGTTGAGGTGGTGCGCGCCCGCCGTGTTTGTCGTGAGTCTCGGGGTGTCGGCGTTCATGCATGTCAGCATCAAGTCGGCGGGTGGCAGAAGCGGCACTCGGTACCATGGCTTCCGTACCCGGCACTTGTATGCTTCGTCGACACCCGCGAGGTGTCCGGTGTCGATGTATGCCTGCGCAGCTGGGGACGGCCTGTCGGCTGGGCGGAATAGCCAGGTGGATTTGCCTTGTTGCCCGAGCTTGATCATCGCGCTGCTGGAGAGTTCAAGTCCTCTGAGATGGGAACTGCCAGGCGGTGAGAGCCGAACAAGGTCTTTGCGAGGCAGACCGAGTTCCTCGACTCGTGCCGGTGAGAGGGCGAAGTAACGATTGTTCCCGGTGACCATTCCAAGCGTGGTGTCGCCCCAGGTGTCGAGGCTTGTGAAGTGGCCTTCTGCTCGGAGGGTGCGAAGGGGCTCCACCGCGTCAGGGTCTACCAGTAGCCCTGTCCATTTCGCTGACGGGTCGGCGGGCTTCCAAGTATGCGAACCGGTAAGCGATGCGAGAGCATTGGCGTCTTGAGCCTGGTAGATCGTCGCGTGATCGGTTGGCCCCTCGTTGAACCCATCTGCGAGGAGCAGCACGACATCAGCTTCTGCTTCGGGGAAAACCTGTTCGGCGAAAAGGACGAGTTCAACGCTGCGGAATCGGTCGAAGAGGAACTGTCGAACAGCCGCCGCATAGTTCACGCTGAGGAGCTCCGCGGGGAGCACAAGCCCCATCCGCCCGCCGTCCTTCAAGAAGAGGGCGGAGTGGACCGTGAACGCAGCCCAGCTTGATGCCAGCGCGGTCAGAGAGACCCCGGCTTTCAGGGCTGCTGCGCGTGACCTGATTCGAGACTCGCCGGTGAAGTCCTGGTAGCGGATGTAGGGCGGATTGCCGACTACCACGGAGTAACGGGCTTCTGGCTCGACGAGGAAGAAGTCGCTCACCGTGATGTTCGGGCTCCCCCCGGCGTCCTCAACCCGACGGTGCGCGACTGCGGCACTATGCTCGTGGATCTCGACACCGTCCACGGCGGGCGTGCCAGCGCCGTGCTCGTGGAGGCGGCGCACTGCTTGGACGAGGAAGGCCGCATCACCAGCGGAGGGTTCGAGGACGGTGTCCGTTGAGCTTCGGATCGCCCAGTCGGTCATGTAGCGCGTTATCGCATCGGGCGTGAAGAACGCGCCGCGAGCCTTGCGCAGTTCTGCCGTGTCGGCAGGAGTTGCGGCGGTTTCAAGCATGTCTCCATTCTGTCGTACACCCCCGACAGACACGGGGATGCTGCTCAGCATGGCGTGCTCTCCCCCGCAGAAACCGCCAGGTCGCGTGACGAAACACGCCGTCTCGCGCCCTGGCCGCGGATCTGCCCCACCATCACGCTGGTCTTCCGAACGCTTGTTCCAGGAAGTCCGCTGTGACCGGGTTCACGGTCTCGTTGCGGCGGATGTAGTGATCCCGGGTGATCGAGGGGTCGCTGTGTCCGAGGAGTTCGGAGGCGAGCTGCAGTCCCCCGACCTCATTGATCGCGGTCGCGGCGGTGCGGCGGAACCGGTGCGGGGTGACGTCAGGAACGCCGGCTTGCTGCATTACGTCACGGAGCTGCCTGCGGATGTTGTTCGTCGTGTGCGGTGTCCCGACGCGTGTGGAGAACAGCAACGTGTCCGGGTGGGTGAAACGGATCTTCTCCAGTCGCGCCTGGATCGCTCGGAGCGTAAACCCTGGCAGCGCGACGCGGCGGACCGAGCGTGCTGTCTTCGGATGGTCCTGCCGGTGCGTGGATTCGCCCTTGTGGCTTTCCCGGCTCGATCGCGAGGACAAGGTCATCGACCATGCCATCGTTGTGTTGCATCCGTTCGAGCAGCGCGAGCTTGAGACCGTCCGGCGCGCTGTGGAAGCGGATTCGGTGGGAAAGTTGTTCGTCCTGATCTGGTCTCGATACGACATGGTGCGGATCTGGCTCGACGCGCTCGGGGCGACCAACCTGCACGCGGGCGGGAGCGTCGCGCCGGCCGATTCCCTAATGCTGGCTGCCGCGGAGATGATTTGGAACGAGGATTACAACGGACTCAGCTCCGGTCGCGGTAAGGATGCCGTCGTGCAGCTCGTTCGTGCGTTCTCAGCCGAAGGGTATCTGGTGGAGCCCGCCCCCTGGCTGCGCGCCTATTTCACGGTTGGTGGTAGCTTCCGCCACGCCGAGTCGATCGAAAAGCTTGTCAAGGAGATGAAGGCCGGTACGCGGCATCGGGTGAAGCCGCGCTACCGTGACAACATCGTCGAGATCATCCGCGAGCAGGTCACCGCTAAACGATAGGTTCGCCAGGAGTAGACCACCACCGCCAAACTTGACCGTATGGACGGTCGACGTTGAGGAAACAGGAGCGATCGACCAATGGCGCTAACTCTCGGACCGCTGCTGCTCGACGCGGGAATCGATCCAGCTCGGGCTCTCGTGATTCGCCATGCCTTTACGCAGGAGTCTGAGGAGAGCGGCCTGACGGGACTTCACGCGGACTCGACGCATGCGGAGATTCTCGAATATACGCGCAACCAATCCGCGGACACGAAGCGATTTCCGGCCGTGCCGCCGGGCATTTGGGTGGTCTTCATCAAGGAAGGCGGCGACCAGGCGCGACTTTGGTCGGTCGTCGAGAACCGCGGTGAACTCGCGAACAATGGGATCATCAGAACGTTCGACGTGGTCGAGTCCGAGCTCATGGTGGACCTGCGAAACCGGCTAGTGATCGGGTGGCGATCCCCCCGCACCTGGCGAATGAACGCGACCACCGCAGCGAGCTATCCCGTCGTAGGAATTGCAGATGCCGAGCCGATCCCCTTCCCGGGTTTTGACCGGCTCGTCCTGAGTCATGCGCGGCTGCAAGCGGTGATGCGCGAGCACCGCTACGCGTCGTGGCGTACGGCGCTGGCTTCGGTCGTCGGCATATACCTCATCACCGACACTCACGACGGGCGTCACTATGTCGGCAAGGCGGATGGTGCAGAGAGCATCCGTCAGCGCTGGAACGCGTACGCGACGAACGGTCACGGAGGGAACGTCGAACTACGCAGGCTGGACCCGTCCAGCTTCCAGTTCTCGCTGCTGCGCGTGTTCGACCCGTCGACGCCCACTCGGGACATCGATGCGGCTGAAAGTCACTTCAAGGACGCTCTCGACAGTCGTCGACATGGCTTAGACCGAAACTAGGCATCACGTCCAACCGAACCGGCCCAGCTAGCTATCGCCGCCGCGGGGCTCCTCGTCAGCGGCCAAATTATCCGGGATCAACTCCGAATATTCTTCACGGATGAATGCCAGGCCCTCGGCGAGCGAGGGGTCGAACTCGAGAGAGCTGGTCACGAAGTCCAAGCGTCTCTTGTTCTCATCGATGATGTCTCGCCAGCGGCGCACGTACGCTCGCACGGTCGGACGGCCGGGCTTCTTGTCGGGCTCGAAGACCAGTCCAAGTTCGCGGTCGGATCCGATGATCGAGTTGTCCATAACACCGTCGTAGTCGGTGACCACGAGAATGACCTCCCACACCGAGCGATCGCTCGCGAACGCGGCGTTGTCGGCGACGACGTTGATGTAGTCCTCGATCTGGTTCCGCTCGGTGCGACCAGCAGTGATGCCCGGCGCTTTCAGCTCGATCACGAGATGACGGATTCGGTCGTGCTCCTTTGCCTTGACGGCGAGGTGGAGATCTATTCGTCCACTCTTGCCGTCCCATCGTTTGACCGGTTCAGCCTTGCCTGTCGGCAAGCCTTCGAGCTTGAGGTGCGTACGCAGCATCTGTGTGAGCCCTCGCTCACTATTCATGAAGTGGTATTCCTCGCCGAAGATCCAGAGCTCGTGCTCGAGGATCTTGTGGAGGTGGTCGCGTTCGCCAACCTTCTTCGAGTCGTCTGGATCGAAGAGCAGGTGCTCGAGCCCGGCGAGAAACTTCGTGCGACTTGTCACGAGGTTGGCGGCACGGATCACACCTGCGAGCGTCGTCTCGCTGAGCAGCTTGGTGAGTGCCTGTCGATCTTGCTCAGTGAGGGCGACGAACTCGCTGACCAGCAGAGCCAAGTTCTCCGGATCAGTCTTCAACGCATCGCGAAGAAGGTTCAGGGTCAGCTGTGCTCCGTCCTTTCGCTTCGGGATCTGCGGCACAAGGGCACTAGACACGATGTCGAAGACAGCCCGCTCGGCCTTGTCAGCTTCAGTCGTAGGCTCCGCCTCGTACGGGTAGATACCCTTCGACTTCCACTCGTCGATTTGATCGCGACGGCGCGAACGACGCCGCGAGGCGAAGTGCTCGCGCACCGCAGTCTTGGTAGCTCGCCAAACAGCACCGGCCGGGTCTGGAGCCATCTCGCCGAGTCCGAGCTCCGACAGCGAGTCGACGTCGAAGCCACTCCAGGTGACGTAGGCCGAGTAGGCCGTCTGGCTCTCGAGTTCGGCCCCCGACATTTCGACGACAAATCGCTCCGCGTCCTCACCGAAGTAGATCGCGCGATGCTTGCCCTTGCGCCATTCGATGATGCGGATTGAGAGCACAGCGTCCTGGTCGATGTCGAGGCCGACTTCGACAGTGGTGTCATCCAATATCTCATCGCTCGGGTTCAGCTTCGAGCCGTCAAAGATCACCGTCAGCGAGTCGTCGTTGAGGAGCACTGGAGCGAAGTGAGACGTGAGCGTCGCGAGAGTCGTGTCGCTCAGAAGGGAGTTAAGGCTGCGGTCTTGTTCGTTCAGAGCGGTCACGACCGTGCCGGTCGTCGTCTCGGTCGAAGGTGAAGCTTCCCAGCTGAAGGGCTCTGACCGCTCCTTGACGCCCTCGATGACGACACGTTCGCTCTCGCCGACCGCATTAACGCTTTCGCTCGCCCACGTCACTCGTGAGCCGAGCGCAAAGGCGCGCAGACGGCCCTCGCCGAGCTTCCCGTGAAGGCCGCGCTTGTCGTTCTTGGAGCGGCTGGCGAGCGCCTTCCATGACCCGCCAATACGACCGAATGTGGCTTGCACCTCGTCCGACGTGATGCCGTGGCCGTCGTCCTCGACGGTCACACGCTCGATGGCGTCCATATCGGTTCGCGCCAACTGCACGCGAACAGTGCCGGCCTCGGCATCGATCGCGTTCCAGACAAGCTCGACGACAGCGCGAACGGGATCGCGCTCGCGCGCCAGGCGCGTGACCAGGTCGCCGCCTGCTGATAGTGGAAGGTCCCTCACCAGACTCACTGTAGGGCCAACGCTCATACTGAGCCCGTCGACTCAGTCAGGGAAGGGCGGTTCGTCGCCCCAAATTCCGGAGGCGCCGCGATTTCCTGCACCGCTGCCTCCGCGGTTCGCCGACACCGACGGGCTCGCGATCCTCGAGGAGTGCGTGGAGCGATAGACGATGCGCTCCCCCACGATCGTGCCCGCGTAGCGTCCCGAAGGGTCGAACACGTAGTCACCCTTGACCCTGCCCACATATGTTCCCGAGCGTGCAAACAACTTGTCACCGCTACGTCGAAGCGGACGGCCATTCTTTGTGTAAAGGTCTGCCACGGGATCATTGTGCCCGGGACCTCCGACATTGGCCGACGAAGCGAGGAGTCCTCGGTGCCCCTAACTGAGGAGCAGAAGGAAGCCCGGGCCGCAATGCGCCGGATGACGGCCGCGCTGATTCCGGCTCGGGTCCGTATCGTCGAGTTCGTTCTGCCACCGTCCATGCTGAGCGACACCGCTCTCATATGCTCTCGACTATGACAATCGATCCATCCCATTTCGGGCCGTACCTGTCGCTCGGCCTGCTCGTGGCCGGCTCGGCGAACCGGAGCGTGGCCACGCTCCTCGCCGAGATCCGGAATGCGGTGTTCTCGGGGCGTCCGAACAGCGAGCAGGGAGAGCCCCGCACCGTGCACGCGGTCGAGAAGTTCACGAATGCGTCCGTCGAGGGAAAGGGATTTGTGTACCGCGTGCGCGATACACCCTCATGGTGGCGCGGGGCCACAATCAGCACGCCCACCGGCGCTCGTCACGAAAGCCCAGTCCTCAACGACGTTCTTCACCTCATCCTCGTGCTGAAGTGCGCACGTTCGATCGCCGTGTACACCTCGCATCCGTCCGACTGGGGGCGGATTGTGCGCGCCGTGGAAGACGGAAGCGTGACGAAGGTAAAACCGATGCCTGCAGACCTCATCAACGGTGCGTTCACCCATAGCACCTGGGCGATGCCCACAGTCTGGATGAAGGGCCTGCACTACCCGGTCCAGACGAAGGCCGACAGCAAGCAGCTCACGGGGCTCAACGTTCGCTCGGTGATCGATCAATTCGGCGATCAGACCTACCACTTCTCGTCCGGTCGCTCGCGAGTACCGCTCGGAGTTGACGACTACGAGTCGATCGGTCTATCGCCGTCCAAGCATCGGATCTGGCTGGGCCAGTCGGCGGATTTCGCCGACTTCTGTGCGCGAACGGAGTGGGCGCTGAAGTTACTCTCGGGCGCGTCAGCGGTAGCAGCCCCGATCGCCGAGCTTGCACAGCCACTCGGGTCGCTGGACAAACTCGGAGTTCCGGACGAGATCGGTTGGGCGCCTCAGGGTGAACGCGAATCGTGGACGTCGGAGGCCGCCGACGCTTTTGCTCTACTCGAGCGGGTCAGTCTTGACCTCGACACGACGGACTCGAAGATCATCGAGGACGATGACACCGGTGACCGGACCGTTCACATGGTGGTTCATCTCGTCGCACAAGGGGCCCCCATCACCGATGTGGTGCTCGAGATCCGATACCCGCAGGCATCGAACACGGTTGCCTTGAGGGTCGTCCCGGCGGGGCAGACGGATGAGCTCGACGACTACGAGCAGGCTATCGAGACCATCCTCGTGGAGGAGGGATGGGGGAAGATTCGTTACTCCGACGGCCACGTGGTGTCCGGGAGAGTGGCGTACCTCCCGCACTACTCAGCAGTGCCGTTCACGGGGTGGGAGTGGGTCGACTTCACCACGCCGCGCGCAGTGGACGTCACGAAGGAGAAGCCGATCCGCCTGGGTGCGACCGATCGGCGCGCGGCTGACCTCTCTCGCATCGGCGAGATGGGTGATGACTCGTTGTTCAGCTGGGCATTCGACCGGTGGGGCGAAGGGCGTCCCGGAACTCTGTTGTGCGATGACGGGAGCGGCGAGATCGCGGACTTCCTTCATCTAGCGCCGTTCGATGATGACGGGGAGAGCCTGCTGACGTTCATCCACGCGAAAGGTGGCAAGAGCCGGGGACTCCGATCGTGGGTTGTCAGTGAGCGAGTACGAAGTGGTCATCGCCCAGGGAATCAAGAACCTCGCTTACGCCGAACCGGAAGCGATCGCGGCGAAGCTCCGGGCGCTGTCCGCGAATGCCCGAGTGTGGAACGAGGACAACCCTGGCCTCGATGCCTCCGGCTTCGCGGACGAACTCCTCGGCAGGGGAAGGAAGATCAGGCGCCGAGTCGTGGTGCTCCACCCGCACACGCTAAGGGCCCAGTACGAAATCGACACCGGAGGTGCGACTCCGGGCCTGAGGGGTCGACACGCGCAGCTCAGCACCCTCCTTGTCGAGGCGGAGGCGACATGTCGGAGCGTCGGCGCGCAATTCTCAGTCGTCGGCGCCGCCCAGTGAAGTCGGAGTCCCACCACCCGCATCCGAGTCGCAAAACCAGCCCACACACGCTGTTCGCGCTCTTCTCGGCTGGAAACCAACATTCGGTGGGACACCGGTAACGCTCCTGTAGTGTGTGGTCCCCGGCGTCGAGCCGTTCGGCCACCGCCCACCGCGATCGCCGAGTGTGTCTGTGGCAGACCTTAGGGTGCGTGTGTGAATCCTACGGACTGGCTGTTCATCCCGCTTTGCGTCCTGACCCTCGTCACGTTGCTGTTCCTTTTCGTGTTGGGCGCGACGGTTGTCTTCCCGCGGAAGTGGGATGTGACGCTTCGCGACGCAGCACTTGCGGAGGTCGAGCGTCGCTTCGTCGGCCTGGGGCTCCGCCCCCAATCCGATCTCATCGCAGCCGACCGAATGGTGGGCAACGGGGACAAGCCCGCTGATAACAATGACGACACAGCGAGCGCGGTCCTGGATGCGGTGCTGGTTCTGACGAACAGGTCTGACCGGTCGCTCCTCGACGCGGAACTGGATGGTCTGCGGTCGCGTCTGGAGTGCTCGGCGATTGAGCAGCAGGTCCGGATGGTGGCACGAGTACGGAGTATCCGCGTCGCGAGATATCTGTGGGCGACGAGCGCCTGGTTCAACACGGCACGGTTCGCTCTAGTGGGGTTCCTCTGGTTCTTTCCCCGCGTGTTGCCGTTCTTGGGGCGGCGTTTGCAGAAGCATGGTGGAGCTCTGGGAATCATCGGGGTCGTGGTCGGCCTGTTGTGGGCTGCTGTCGCCCGCGCGACGGCGCCCGAAGGTTCCGCGTTCGACTGGTTTAGCGTGGTCAGCAACGTCGGTCTCATCTGCGCTATCGCGGGCATGGTGATCGCGGTACTGGGGTTGTACAAGGCGGTGTTGGTGACGAGGTTCGGTGCTCCTCGCCAGTGGACGCGTCGAGGGGTCATCACCGGCAGCGTGTTCGTTCTATACATTTGCGTGATCTTGGGTCTGACTTGGTCCGGTGTGATCACGGATTGGCAATGGCATCTCGTCCGCTGGGGCCAGACCCTGGAAGTGACGGACGACGTGGGGCGATGGATTGGCGGTCTCGTGCTCGCCCTCGCCGTGGCTTACGGGCTCACAAACGCCTACCGGTGGGTCCGTGCTCCGGGGATGACTCTCAGCAACAGGCTGTGGATTCTGGCCGGCTCACCGATTCTGCTCGTGATGCTGGTTCTCATGGTGCCCTTCGTCCTCGACACTCCGTTTGCGAATGTCTCTTGGGTCCTCGTCGTTGCTGGTTGGGTCATCGTTCTGCTTGGCATGATCGCGTCGATCGCTGGATGCGTCGAGTGGATGCGGAAGTACCGGCTACTCAAGCAACTCGGTCTGCTCCCGCCTCGACGCGGCTTTCGCTGGTGGGCCCTGCTCACGTGGGTTACTGCTGGCATTATCTTCAACAGCGGACTAACTCTGCTGCTGGCGTCGAATCAACACACAGC
This sequence comes from Microbacterium sp. CGR2, assembly GCF_003626735.1. Classification (NCBI taxonomy): domain Bacteria; kingdom Bacillati; phylum Actinomycetota; class Actinomycetes; order Micrococcales; family Microbacteriaceae; genus Microbacterium; species Microbacterium sp. CGR2. Next base: position 3,384,501 of record NZ_RBHX01000001.1, read on the forward strand.
AGACTCTGCACTCTTCTCTGCCGCCCTCAGCATTCTCAATCTGCTGACCGGACTGTGGACGCTTGCCGTCATCCCAGGGATGGTTGTGACGGCGCTCTATGTGCGACGGATCAACAAGGCGTACGAAGCTCTGCGATTCCAACTCGCACCACCTCACCCCAACCTCGGCACGCGGGAAGGCGATTAGGCAACCTGGCCGCACGACAGCTAGACGTGCGAGCAGGACGGGGGCACCATGGAGGTCAAACCAGGACGCACTGATCGGGGGGGCGTCGACGTCTGGGGGCCCCTCCCCTGAGAAGCTGACCCCGACAGCCGACGAGTTTGGAGTCCGTGATCATGGGCTCATTCGTCGCCGGACCGATATGAGGATCAGCAAGAAGTGACGCAATACGCCGAAATCATCGCTCGTGACTAGAGGCACGAGGATCCCGCTGCTTGAGGACATCACGCCCGCGGAACACAGCCGCATCACCGATGCGGAAGCCAGTCGCGTGCGCGCCGGCAACGCCGCCGAGGTGTGGCGGCTCACCGTGAAGACCCGAGCGTCCACAACAGTCGCGGAATCTCTTTTCACCGTCCCGCTCGGAGACCAGTCCGCACAATACGTCGCCGAGCGTGTGTTCAGCATCTTGGCTGCCGTGAAGCTCGGGCCGGAACAAGGATGGCGCGAGGTCCGAGCGGGCCACATCTGTGGCCCGGTGAAGCACGTCCACCCATAAGCTGCTCCCCTGCAGCTCCTCCGGGATCGCCTGCCCGCGATCGTGCCAGGCGACCGCGCGGTCGAACCGGGCGGTCAGGACTCTCAGGCGCGGCAGCAGTCTGCGAACGTCGGGGCCGGGCTCACTCACGTCCTGTGTGCCACACCACGGTATGGATGCAGGCGCAGTACTGCGTTCAGAGGCGCGGCCTCGGAAGCTGGGCTCATGAGGACGACTGCGATGGTGCCGAGCAGCAGGTTTGTCGAGCACGGCGGAATGCTCTGGAAACGTGCGCCTGAAGGCGCGTCGACCTTCGATGACTTTCTCCGGGCACGGGGCCGCTGGCTGGGGATTCTTCCAGGAGACCCGGTGGAACCCCTGGCGTATGGACGAACTCGAACAAGAGCAGGAACGGGCGTACCGGGTGATGCGGGAATGGATGCGCGCCGAACCCGACCATCAGTATTTGACGAAACGACAGATGGGAGCGAGGGAAGCGGCAATCATGCGAAAGCACAATGCCCAGTACAAGGCAGATCAATCTCCTTGGGAACGGGATAAGCACCGCTACAATTCTGAGCGTGAGAAGGCAACGCTTCCCCCTCCACGAACGGGAATCAATCCGCTTCCTCTTCCAGATCGATGAAGAGAGCTGGCCGTCGACGGAACACTCAACGACATCGTCGCCGAGTACCGCTGGGGCTACGGATCCGTCTACTTTACGGAACACCCGCCCACGACGGGACCGTACGCGACGTCGTTGCACCTCATCGACTTCTGACTTCTAATCGCTGACGGCCGAGCAAACTCCACAGTTCGGCTGCTCCATGAGGGTCATCGAAAGATCTATTAAGATATATTCAATTGACTCATTAATTTTCCGAGGGAGACCTGTGACCGAGCCGACCCCCGCAGACGCACCTGACACGGAGACCTTCACCTCACGTCGCCACCGCATCACCGCGGGCGGGCGCTCGCTCGACTACAGCGCCGGAGCGGGCACCGTGATCGTCCGCGACGACGAGCACCGCCCGCTCGCGAGCGTGTTCTACACCTCGTACGTCGCCGATCGCGAGGAGGGCGCGCCGGTCCGCCCCGTGACGTTCCTGTTCAACGGCGGCCCCGGTTCGGCGAGCCTCTGGCTCAACATCGGCGGCTTCGGGCCGAAGCGCACGCCCACGAACACACCCCTCGCGACGCCGCCCGCCCCTTACGCGAGCGGCGACAACCCGCACACGCTGCTCACCGCCTCTGACCTCGTGTTCATCGACGCGCCCGGCACCGGATACTCGCGTCTTCTCGGTGATGCGACCCCGGCCGAACTGTGGGGCGTCGACCAGGACGTGGCCGCGTTCGCGAAGGCGATCACGCGCTGGCTCACGATCACGAACAACTGGAACGCGCCACGCTTCCTGTTCGGCGAGTCGTACGGCACCACACGCGCCGCGTCGCTCGTGCACCGGCTGCAGAACCAGGGCCTCGACTTCAACGGCGTCGTGCTCCTGTCGACCGTGCTCAACTGGGGCGAAAGCAACCTCGGCGGACCCCGCGAGTACATCAATCTGCTCCCCTCGTACGCGGCGACCGCCTGGTACCACGGCAAAACCCGCACCGCGCACACCGCGCTCGAGCCGCTCCTCATCGAGGCACGCGAGTTCGCCCAGGGTCCGTTCGCCGAAGCGCTGCTGCGCGGCGATCTGCTGCCCGCCGATCTCGAGGACGCCGTCGCCGAACGCATGAGCGCCCTCGTCGGGCTCGATGCCGACTACCTGAAGAAGCACCACTTCCGCATCGGGATGGAGCAGTACCGCTACGCCCTGCTCGCCGACGAAGGGCGCGTGATCGGCCGCTTCGACACCCGCTTCACCGCCGAGCACCAGTACGTCGTCGGCAACGGCTCGCACGACCCGGCCACCGACGACGCCGCCACGGCCGGCGTCAACAGCGCACACCTCTCGACGTACCGCGCCCATCTCGTGGACGACATCGGCTTCACCAGCGAGCTGCACTACCGCCACCTGCACAACATGCCCATCTCCCGCGCGTGGGACTGGAAGCACAAGGCACCGGGCGTGGATGCCCCGCAGCTGGTGCCCGACGTCTCCATCGACCTGTCGGCCGCCGTGCGCCGCAACCCGAACCTGAAGGTGTTCGTGATGGGCGGCTTCTACGACCTGGCCACCCCGTTCTTCGGGCCCGAGGTCGACGTGGCGCAGCTGTATCTGGCGCCGAGCCTGCGCGAGAACATCCGCTTCACGTTCTACGAGTCCGGTCACATGACATTCGTGGACGAGCGGGCGGTGGAGCGCATGAAGAGCGATCTCGACGACTTCTACCGCGACGCGACGACGCACGGATGATCGGGCTCGAGGCTGTAGGCCGGGTCAGCGACCTGGCCTACACCGCCCGCCTCGAGGAGCTCCCGCTGCGGCGCTCGGAAGGCGCGGTCCAGGGGAGGATCTCGGCGTTCAGCTACATCGTTGAGGGCACGGATCGCCCGGTGCTGTTCCTGACCAACGGTGGACCGGGAGTGTCGACGCTCTATCTTCACCTGAGCGGGATCGGGCCGATGCGCGCGCAGGTCCCCGTCGACCTCGCCGACGCCGGGCTCCCTCCCTACGGCGTGGAGGAGAGCCCGTCGACGATCCTCGACGTCGCCGACCTGGTGTTCCTCGACGCACCCGGCACCGGGTTCGGCGCCTTCGCTGACGATGCCGATGCGTCGGACTTCCGTTCCGTGGAGGGAGACGCCGACGCCATCGCCGCCGCCATCTCGGACTGGGTCGACCGGCACGGTCGCTGGAACTCCCGGAAGTTCTTCCTCGGAGAGAGCTACGGCACCCTGCGCGCGGCTTTCCTCGCGACCTCCTCGCACAGCATGGACACCGCGCCGCTGGACGGCATCGTGCTGCTGGGGCAGGCCGTCAACATCCAGGAGACGCTGGATCGTCCGGGCAACGTGGTCGGAGCGCTCGCGAACCTGCCGTACAAGGCGGCGACGGCCTGGTATCACGGCGTCGGCTCCCGCGAACACGAGACGGTCGAGGAAGCGATCACCGCGGCACTGGACTTCGCGCGCAGCGACCTCGCCCTGGCGATGCTGCAGGGCGACCAGTTATCACTCGACGAGCGCGTCGCGATCTCGGAGCGCCTCTCGCGGATGATCGGGATCGCCGCAGACGAGCTCGCCGACGATCGATTCTGGGTCAGTAAACAGGACTTTCGTTCGCGCCTGCTCGCCGGCCGCGTCCTCGGGGTGACCGACAGCCGATACTCCGCGCCGGCAGCCGACAGCCGCGCCGGTGAACTCGAGTACGACCCCTCCGATGTGGCGCTCTCCCCGCGGTACGTGGCGGGGCTGCAGCAGCTGTTGCGACACGTCTTCGGAACCACCCCCGCGCAGCCGTATCGCGTGGTCGACCCGGAGGCGGGCCGCGACTGGGAGTGGGACGAGCAGGGCGGGGCCGGGTTCGTCGCCTACGGGCGCCCCTCCCCGTTCCGCACGTACCCGTACCCGGCACGGTTGTCACGCTGGATGAAGCAGACACCGCGCGGACGGCTGTTCATCGGTACCGGTGTGTACGACTCGCTGACGACCGTCGGCGCGGCCGACCACCTGCTGCGGCAATGGGGGTTGCCGCGCGAGCGCACCGAGACGCACTGGTACCGTGCCGGGCACATGATGTACAGCGACCCCGAGGCCGCGGTGCGTCTGAACTCCGACCTCCGCGCCTTCCTCACCCGCTGAGGAACTCGACCGGCCTGCGGATCAGTCGGCGAGCGTCTCCAGTGCGAAAGCCGCGAGCGCCGCGGCCTGATCGGCGAGGATCGCGTCGTCGAACACGACCGTCGGAGAGTGGTTCGGAGACGCCGTCTCGAGGTCGACCTCCGCCGGTGTCGCCCGCAGGAACAGGAAGGCCCCCGGCACCTGTTCGAGCACGAAGGAGAAGTCCTCCGATCCCATCACGGGGTGCGCGGTCTCCCACACGCGCTCTTCGCCGAAGAGCCCCTGCAGCGTGGCTCGCACCCGCTCGACAGCGCGAGCATCGTTCACGGTGGGTGCGCACAGCACGGTCACCTCGACTTGGGCCGTGCAGTCGTGGGCTGCGGCGATCTCGCGGGCGAGGGCCGGGAGCTCTGCCTGCACGCGCGCGCTCGACTCGTGCGACAGCACCCGCACCGAGGCGACGAGCGTGGCGGTGTCGGAGATGATGTTCCGGGCCGGTCCCCCGGCATGCAGCTGCGTGACGCTGAGGACGACCGGATCGAACACGTCGAAGCGGCGGGTGACGAAGGTCTGCAGTGCAGTCACGAGCTCGGCGGCCACCGGCACAGGGTCCCGGGTCAGGTGCGGCGCGGACGCGTGTCCCCCGGCTCCTGTGATGGTGATCTCGACCTCGATCGCGCCGGCCATGAGCGCGCCGGGACGGGTTGAGAACACGCCGTACTCTCCGGGCACGACATGGATGCCGAAGGCCGCGACGGGCCGGGAGCCCGTGGTCTCGAGGAGTCCCTCGGCGAGCATCCGCTTCGCACCATCTCCGAGTTCCTCGCCCGGCTGGAACATCAGCAGGACGTCGCCGTGGAGCTCCTCGCGGCGCCCGGCCAGCAGGTGGGCGGCTCCGACGAGACCGGCGACGTGCAGGTCGTGCCCGCAGGCGTGCATGCGCCCCCCGGATGCCGCGTAGTCGAGCCCGGTGTCTTCGACGAGGGGAAGCGCATCCATGTCGGCACGCAGCAGCACGGTCGGTCCGGGATGCGCGCCACGCACGACCGCGGTGATCGAGCTCAGGCCCTCACCGAGGACCACCTCGAGCCCGAGGGGCTCCAGCGCGTCGAGCACCCGCCGCTGCGTGCGCGGCAGCTCGATCCCCAGCTCGGGGTCGGCGTGGATCGCGCGGCGCAGGGCCAGGAGCTCGGGCAGCAGGACCTGAGCGTCGTCGAGCAGGGTCATTCAGGATCCGATCGAGTGGAGGAGGCTGTCGGTGCCAGCGTTCTGGATGCGCGGGATGGCCGCCACGAGCGCCTGTGTGTAGGGATGCTGCGGGTTGGTGACGATCGCGTCGGCATCGCCGTGCTCGACGATCTCGCCGCTGCGCATCACGGCGGTGGTGTCGGCGATGTAGCGCACCGCGGCGAGGTTGTGGGTGATGAACAGCACCGAGAGCTCGAGCTCGCGCTGCAGGTCGCGCATCAGGTTGAGCACCGCGCCCTGCACCGAGGCGTCGAGGGCGGACGTGATCTCATCCGCGATGATCAGGCGCGGCTTCACCGCGAGGCAGCGGGCGATCGCGACGCGCTGCCGCATGCCGCCGGACAGGCTCGAAGGATGCAGCTCCGACACACCGGGCTTCAGCCGAACGAGTTCGAGCAGCTCCCTGACGCCGACCGCACGAGCCTTGGCGTTGCCGGAGCCGTGGGTGGCCAGCGCCTCGTCCAGGGTCTCGCCCACCGACATGCGCGGGTTCAGCGACGAGTACGGGTCCTGGAAGATCATCTGCACGTCTCGGGCGTGGGCCCTGCGATCACGGCGTCCGACCGCGAGGTCCTTGCCGTCGAGCAGGATCCGCCCCGACGTCGGCTTCTGAAGCCCCGCGACCGTGCGTGCGACCGTGGACTTGCCCGATCCGGATTCGCCCACCAGCCCCACCGTAGTGCCGTGCGGCACCGTGAGCGACACGTCGTCCACCGCATTCACGGCGTGGGGCCCGCGGCCGAATGTGACCACGAGGTTCTCGATGACGAGATCGGCCATCATGCACCCGCCTTCGCGAATTCGTCTTCGTGCACGCCCACGTCCTGCGGGTGCCAGCACGCCACGCGGCCGGAGCCGTGCGCGACGAGCTGAGGGGTCTCGGTGCGGCAGCGCTCGGTGGCGAACGCGCAGCGCGGGGCGAACGCGCAGCCGACCACCGGCTGCGCGAGATCCGGCGGCTCGCCGGGGATCGTCGCGAGCGGTGCCGTGCGGTCGGTGTCGAGATCCGGCAGCGACTCCGCCAGCGCGCGGGTGTACGGATGCGCTAGCCGTTCGGGTGCCGCGAGGTGGCGAACGTCGGCGTCTTCGACGATGCGGCCGCCGTACATGACCAGGATGCGCTGGCAGAGCTCGGCCAGCACCGCGATGTCGTGCGAGACGACGATCGCCGCCGCCCCGGTCTCCTCGCACTTGCGGCGGAGCAGGGCGAGCACCCGCTGCTGCACCGTGACGTCGAGCGCCGTGGTCGGCTCGTCGGCGATGATCAGCCGCGGCTTCCCGATCTGCGACATCGCGATGAGCGCACGCTGGCGCATACCACCGGAGAACTCGTGCGGGAACTGCTTCGCCCGACGCGCCGGATCGGTGATCGACACGGCCGCCAGGGCGTCGACGGCCGCGGCATCCGCTTCCCGCCGCGTCGCCTTCTGGTGCACGCGCGGCACCTCGGCGAGCTGCGTACCCACGCGGAGTGCCGGGTTCAGCGCGGTGAGCGAGTCCTGGAACACGACACCGACCCTCGTGCCGAGCTTTCTCGCCGCGCGCTCGCTCGACAGCCCGGACAGCTCCTCGCCCGCGAAGGTGAGGCGCTGCGCGCTGACGGCGGCGCCGGCCGGAGCCAGCTGCGCGATCGCCATCATCGTGACGCTCTTGCCGCTGCCGGACTCGCCGACCACGCCGACGATCTCGCCGGGGGCGATGCGGAACGAGACGTCCTGCACGGGGCGTACCCAGCCGTGCTCGCCGGGGAACGAGACGCTGAGGCCCGCGACGTCGAGCAGCGGTTCGACGTCGTCCGCCCGCTCGTCGACCGCTTCGGCCGAAGAGACGCGGGCAGGGTCGCCGAGCTCGCGGGCGCTGAGCGTGCGGGTGCGCCCACGGCCGCGCATGTGCGAGGCCAGGGCCTCGCCGAACATGCCGAACATGATGCCGGCGAGAACGACCATCACACCGGGGCCGACGATCGCGGACGGCTGACTGTAGACCTGTTCGAAGCCGTCGCTGAGCAGGCGGCCCCAGTCGTACTCGGGCGGCTGCACGCCGACGCCGAGGAAGCTGAGACTGGACAGGGCGAGGAGTCCGCCGCCGATCGAGATCGTGACGTTGACGATCACCGGCTCGGCGATGTTGGGGAGGATGTAGCGGGTGAACTGACGCGTCTTCGACACCCCCAGCAGGCGGGCGGCGGCCAGGTACTCGGAACCGCCGACGCGCGAGGAGAGCGTCTGTGCGAGGCGGGCGAACGAGGGGGTCATGGTCAGCGCGAGCGCGATCACGGCCGTTGTGGAGCCGGTGCCGAGGAGGATCACGGTCAGCATCGCGACCAGCAGCACCGGGAAGGCGAGCCAGGTGTTGATGACCGAGCCGAACAAGCGCTGCACGCGCGGACCGGCGACGACCGGCAGAGCACCGAGGATCAGCCCGGCCACCGCGCCGATCGCCGTCGCGGTCAGCGCCATCACGAGCGACAGCCGCGTGGCCACGAGCGTGCGCAGCAGCAGGTCCCGCCCGAGTGCGTCGGTGCCGAGAGGGTGCTCGGCACTCGGCGGCTGGAGGAGGTCAGCGGGCGACGGGGTCTCGGCCTGCGTGCCCCACAGCATCGGGGCGAACACGGCGAGGAGGGCGAAGATCGCGATGAAGGTCAGCGAGATCATCGCCATCGGGGACTGCAGCAGCCAGGAGCGCCGCCGGTGCGAGGAGGTCATGCGGTCTCCAGAATGGTCGTACGACGGTCGAGGATGGCGAGCACCACATCCACCAGCAGGTTCACGACGAGGATGATCGCCGCGTAGACGATCGCGAGCCCCTGCACGATGCCGTAGTCCTTGGTGATGATCGCCTGCACGAAGGCACTGCCCATGCCCGGCCAGTTGAAGACCCGCTCGACCAGGACACTGCCGGCGATCATCGTCGCGAGCAGGGCGCCGCCGAGGGTCAGGGTGGCGGTGAGCATGTTCGGCAGGGCATGCCGGAAGTACACCATCGCGGCCGGGAGCCGCTTGGAGCGCGCGGTGCGGATGTAGTCGTCGCTGAGCACGTTGAGCGCCTCGACACGGGCGATGCGCGACAGCGACGCCGAGGCGCCGAGTGCGAGCGCGAGGACGGGGAGGATGTACGACTGCGGGCCGCTGATGCCGGCGACCGGGAGGAGCGGGATCGTGATCGCGAACAGCGTCAGCAGGGCGACACCGATCAGGTACTCCGGCACGGCGGCGAAGAAGCCCGTCACCGAGGTGAAGGCGACCTCGACGGGGCGACGGCGGTTACCGGCGGTGAGGATCGCGATGGCGAGCCCGAGGGGGATCGCGATGAGGAGGATCACGATGAACGCGATGCCGGCGAGCTGCACGGTGGCGGGGAGCCGGTACTCCACCAGCTCGTTCACCGATCGTCCGGTGATCAGGGAGACGCCGAGATCACCGCGGAACACGATGCCCGTCAGATAGTTCCAGAACTGCACGATGAGCGGATCATCGAGCCCGAGCTGCGCCCGGCGCTCCGCCACCACGGATGCCGGTGCGGTCGGTCCGAGAGCCGCACGGACCGGGTCTCCCCCAGCGGCCCGGAGGACGACGAATGCCGCCGTCACGATCACGAACATCGCGATGAGCATCCGGCCGATGCGCCGGACGAGGAAGGGGATCCAGCGGCCGCCGCCGTGACGACCACCCCGAGGGGTGGCCACCACGACGGTCTTCGGCCGCGTCACGATCTGCGACGTCATCCTGTCACTCTGTCACGCGGATCGTGGTCGGAGCGAGGATGCTCTTCGACATGCCGAACTCCACACCGACACCGTAGAAAGTCGACGTCGACGAGTAGACGGGCAGCACCTCGAGGTTGCGGAACAGGGAGTCCTGCGCAGCCTGCCAGGCGTCACACGAGTCGGCTCCGGCCAGCGCCTGCGCCTCGCCCACCAGGTCGAAGTACTCCTGGTTGCTGTTGTAGGTCCAGTTGCCGCCGTTGGGCGGGAACTCGCCGCCCAGGATGCCGGCCCAGTCGCTCGGGAGGCTCGTGAAGATCGGGGCCCACACGATGTCCCAGTCACCGCCGGAGAAGATCACGTCGGTGTAGGACGCGGACGGGGTGGGCACAGCATCCACACCGATCTTCTTGAACTCGGTCTGCAGCAGTTCGATCGCGGCGGTGACGCCCTGGCTCTCGGATGCCGGGTAGAGCATCAGGATGGACAGCGGCTTGCCGTCCTTCGCGCGGATGCCGTCGGCGCCCTCGACCCAGCCCGCGGCGTCGAGTGCGGCAGCAGCAGCATCCACGTCGTAGTCGGGGATGGCGCCGGAGCTGTCCATCGCGGTGCACGCGGCGCCGAACTCGGACACGAGTGTGGTGATCTGCTCGCCGCGACCAGCGGAGGCGACAGGTCCGACGGCTTCGCGGTCCACAGCCTGGGCGAGAGCTTCACGGACGGCGAGATCGTGGCCGACCCGGCCTTCCGCCTGGTTGAAGAAGATCAGTCCCGGGCGCAGCGGCACCTCGAGTTCTTTCGCGAACTCGGTCTTGTCGAGCCGGTCGCGCTCGCTGCCGCCGACCTCTGCGACGTTGGCCTCGCCGGTCTGGAGCATGTTGGCGGCGGTCGAGTCGCTCTCGATGATCGAGATCTCCACCGTGCCGGGCAGCCCTGCTGTCTCGCTGGTCGTGTCGTCGGGACCCCACGTGTAGTCGTCACGAAGCGTGAACGTGTAGGACTGCCCCGGCGAGGACGCCTTCAACGCGTAGGCGCCGGTGCCGTGGAACTCGGTGTCGAGAACGGCCGGGTCGGCGAGACCGGACGCGCACACGATCGGCAGGGCGCCGATCGTCTCGGCGAGGAAGCTCTGGGCGTTCGCGCTGGTGAAGGTGATCGTGCGGGCATCGTCGTCCGCCTCGATCGTGAGACCCTCGGCCGGGAAGTACACACCCTTGTACGGCGATCCCGTCTCGTCGGCCGCGGCGTACTCGAATGTGGACTTGACATCGGTCGCGGTCAACGGCGTGCCGTCGGCGCAGAGGATGCCGTCCTTGAGCGTGAACTCCACGCCGGTCGTGGTCGACTCCCACGAATCCGCGAGCAGCCCTCGGGGCTCCTCCCCGGTCGGGTAGAAGAGCAGCGACTCGTACCCGAACGTGGATACGGACTCACTCGCGTTCGTCGCGTTCGTGATCGGGTTGAGCGTTCCGGGATCCGATTGCACGGCGATCTTGATCGTCTGCGCTTCTCCTCCCCCTGGCTCCGCCGTACCGGCGCAGCCGGACAGGGCGAGGGCCGTCACGCCGACGGCGGCCGCGGCGACAATGCTGCGTCTCATGGTGTCCTCTCTCACGGGTTCCGCACGGTGCGGTCAACCCAATTGAATGTTATGAATTACTCTTTATTGGCTCGTGTCGCCGGTGTTTCGAGTATGTAACTTCACGAGCGATCGTCGATGAGGGCAGCGGCGCCCATCACCGACTTGAGCTCGAGGAACTCCTCGAACCCGTGGACACCGCACTCCCGGCCGACGCCCGACTGCTTGTATCCGCCGAAGGGTGCACCGACATCGAGGCCTGCGCCGTTGATGCCGACGGTCCCGGTGCGCATGCGCAGAGCGATGTCGAGGGCGCGTCGAGAGTCGCTCGACCACACGCCGCCCGACAGTCCGTAGACGCTGTCATTGGCCAGGTCGACAGCCTCATCGACCGTGCCGTAGGGGGTGATCGTGAGCACCGGACCGAAGACCTCCTCGTGGAAGATCCGCATGTCCGGCGTCACATCGGTGAAGATCGTGGGCTGCACGTAGGCGCCGCCTGCCGTCGGTTCGACGATATCGAGACCGCCGGTCAGCACCTGCGCACCCTCGTCGATCGCCGTGGCGATGTGCGCCCGGACGCGATCGCGCTGCAGAGCGGAGGCCAGGGGTCCGGTCGCCGTCCCCTCCTCGCGCGGATCACCGGGGGCCCAGTCCGCGGCGACCTCGAGCGCGGCGTTCTGCCAGGCATCGCGCATGCTCTCCGGTACCAGGACGCGGGTCTGCGCGGCGCAGGTCTGGCCGGCGTTCGCGAAGCACGAGGCGAGCACTCCCCGCACCGACTCCTCGAGCGGTGCGTCGTCGAGCACGATCGCGGCGGACTTGCCGCCCAGCTCGAGGGCGACCTTCTTGATGGTCGCCGCCGCGGCGCGAGCCACCTGCTCCCCCACCTGGCGTGAGCCGGTGAAGGTGACCATGTCGACGCCCGGGTGGGCGACGAGGGGCGAGCCGACTCCTGCGCCGTCGCCGTGCACGATGTTCACGACACCGGCCGGCAATCCGATCTCGCGGAGGATGTCCCCGATGATCGCGGCATTGAGAGGGGCGACCTCGCTGGGCTTGAGCACCACCGTGCAGCCCGCGAGAAGGGCGGCGCCGACCTTGAGCACGATCTGGTGCAGCGGGAAGTTCCACGGGGTGATCGCGGCGACGACGCCGACCGGCTCCGAGACGACGAGGGAGTTCGACACCGCCTCCCGCTCGACGTGCGCGCGGGCAGCATCGGCGAGCATGTTCAGGTCGGCGATCGCTACCCCGACCTGAGCGGAACGCGCGAACGCGATCGGCGAGCCCATCTCGGCACTGAGGGTCGCGGCGAGAAGCTCACGGTGGCGCGCCAACCCCTCGGCGAGCGCCTCTACGTAAGCGATCCGCTGCGCCATCGGCGTCGTGGACCAGCTGCCGAACGCGTCCGCGGCCGCAGCCACCGCGCGATCGACGTCCGCGGGGCCGCCTGCGACGACGGCGCCGATGACGGTGCCGTCGGCCGGGCTGACGACATCGATCGCCCTGAGGCCATCGACATCTTCCCTGATGCCTGCGATGTCGTGCCCGATGGTCATGTCAGACCCCTGCCCGCTGCACGAGGTGCGCGTCGGGCGCGAGCGGAACGGGACGCGGGACGCCCTCATGGATGAGGTGCCACGGCGAGGGGAACTCCCCCACCGGCACGTCGATGAGGATCGGCTCGTTCGCGGGGACCGCATCGGCGAGCACACCCGCCAGTTCCTGCGGCGTGTACGCCCGCGCGGAGCGGATGCCGTACGCGTCGGCGAGCTTGCCGTAGTCGGGGTTCGTCAGGTCGCTGGCGAAGTAGCGCGCACCGTAGCGGTTCTTCTGGATGCGGCGCACGTTGCCGTAGAAGCCGTCGTGGAAGACGATTGTCACCAGTCCGAGGCCGTAGCGCTTCGCCGTCGACAGCTCCTGCAGGGTCCAGGAGAATCCGCCGTCGCCGTTGACCGAGACCACCGAGCGGGTCGGATCCGCGGCCTTCACACCCAGCGCCGTCGCGAAGCCGTAGCCCAGCGTGCCCTGGTAACCGGGGCCGATGTACGTCCGCGGCTGGTAGGCGGGGTAGCAGGCGCTGGCGGCGTAGCCGACCTGGGTGAACTCGCTCACGAAGACACCATCCTCGGGCAGCGCGCCGCGGATCGCCGCGAGGTACTCGCGCTGCGGGGCGATGTCGTCGAACTGCTCGGCGAGCCAGGAGCGGACGCGGACGAACTCGCTCTCGCGGGAGTCCCGCTGCGGAGACCCCACCTCGGCGGCGAGCGCGGCGAGCGCCAGCCGGGCGTCGGCGTGGAGGGTCTGCACGGCGGCGCGCGGGCCGCCGAGGTCCGCCTCTTCCGCGTTCACGAGGATCACCGGTGCACCATGGGCGTCGACCTGGGTTCCGAAGGTGGAGACGAAGCGGGTTCCGACCGCCAGTACGAGATCGGCGTCCTCACGGAAGGCGCGGAGCGCGAGCGAGTCGAACGCGAGGCGGTGCCGGGCGTCGAGCGCGCCCCGGCCGTTCTCGGTCATCAGCACCGGAATCTCCAGTGCCTCGGCGAGCGCCTGCAGCGCGACGGACGCGTTCGAGGCGAGCACCCCACCGCCGACGACGATCATCGGGCGCTGGGCCGCGAGGAGCCGGGCCGCCGCGTCGCGGATCTGCTGCTCGTCGGGAACGAGCGGGGCGTCGGCGACCATCTCAGCCGCCGCCATGCGCGAGGTGGCGGCGAGCACGTCCGGCGGCACCTCGATCGCGACGGGACGCGGGCGGCCGCTGCGCAGCTGCACGAAGGCCTCGCGCACCAGTCCGGGGATCTCGTCGGCGGAGCGGGCGATGCCGGTCCACTTGGTGAGCCGTTCGAGGATGCCCGTCTGGTCGGGGATCTCATGCAGGGCGCCGAGTCCGCGGCCGATGGCCTTCGAATCGATCTGTCCGGCGATGAGCAGCATCGGCGAGTTCGCGGAGTAGCCCGTCGCCACACCGGAGAGGGCGTTGAGCACTCCCGGGCCGGGAACGACCATGGCGACACCGACGTCTCCGGTGCTGCGCGCATACCCGTCGGCCATGTAGGTCGTCGCCTGCTCGTTGCGGGCGCAGATGAAGTCGACCTGGTCGGCGCGGGCGTGGAGGGCGTCTGCGGCGGCATCGAGCTGAACGCCCGGAATACCGAAGATCCGTGAGACTCCCTGGTTGATGAGGGAGTCTGCGAGCAGATCGCCACCGGTGTGGTCGGTCATCTGTTTCCTCTCGTGAGCAGCATTGCGTGATTGACTGTATTAGATACATTCAATTACTGCAAATAGGAGAATCGCCCTGAGCCGCCGCTCCCCGGCAGCGAGGCGTCTCTAGGATGTGAGAGATCCGCTGCAGAACACTGCCCCGACCGAAGGACTCCCGTGGCCAGCACCCAGGATGACGCGCGCACCTTCCAGCGTGTCGCGCCCGCACAGTCCGTCGCCGACCGCGTCGTGGCCGAGGTCGAAGCGATGATCAAGTCCGAGGGCCTCACCCCCGGCCACCGCATCGGCACGCGCCAGGACCTGTGCGAGCAGTTCGGCGTCGCGCCGGCCACACTCGGCGAAGCGTTGCGCGTGCTGCGCGCCCGCGGCTCCGTCGACCTGCGCCCGGGCCCGGGCGGCGGCATCTTCGTCGCCGACCAGTCGCCGCTCATCCGACTCGCCCACAGCGTGCTCCGCCTACGCCAGACCGGCGCTCCGGTCAACGATGTGATCAAGGTGCTCGATGCCCTCGACGAGGCGGTCATGCACGATGCCGTCCTGAACCGCACCGACGCGGACATCGCCGACCTCGACGCGGTCATGTCGGACCTCGCCGACCACTGGCACGACCCGATCGAGGGGCTGCACGGCAACTGGCGGCTGCATCGCCGCATCGCCGAGATCTCGCCGAACGCGGTGCTGCGGACGTTCTACCTGAACCTCGTCGACTACATCGAGGGCGAGACCGCCGGCGCGGCGGATGAGGACGCACTGGCCGTCCCCGGATTCCGCCAGGACACGGACGAGCGCCTGCACATCCACGAGGCGCTCATCGAGGCGATCCGCAGCAGCGACGTCGAGGCCGGGCGCAAGGCCGTGCTGGACCACCGCACGCTCGGCCGCTGACCGCGGTCTCGGCACCGCGACCGGATCGCGCCCGCGCCTAGCGGGACACGTGCCGGAGAGCGAGCGCGGCCAGCGCCGCGGCCTGATCGCCGAGCACCGCATCGTCGAAGACCGCGTGCGGCGAGTGGTTCATCGGGATGTCGTCCGGGTCGACGTGCGGCGGCGTCGCGCTCAGGAACAGGAAGGTCCCCGGCACTTCGCGGAGCACGAACGAGAAGTCCTCCGAGGCCATCCAGGGCACGGCGAGCTCTTCGACCCGGTCGTTTCCGAACTCCTCCCGCAGCACCGCCGTCGCCGCCGCGGTCTCGGGCACCGTGTTGACGGTCACCGGATAGCCGATGATCACCTCGACATCGGCCGTGCACCCGTGCGCGGCCGCGATGCGCTCGACGAGGAGCGGAAGTTCCGCCTGGGCCTGTGCGATCGAGGCCTGGGACAACGTGCGCAGCGTCGCGGCGAGTCCGGCCTGCTCGGGGATCACGTTCACGACCTCGCTCGCGAACAGCTTCGTCACCGAGAGCACCACGGGGTCGAACACGTCGACGCGCCGGGTGACCCAACTCTGCAGCGCCAGCACGATCTCGGCGACCGCGGGCACCGGGTCGACCGCCTGATGCGGGCGGGAGCCGTGGCCGCCCCGGCCGTGCACGGTGACCTTCAGCACGTTCGCACCGGCCATGATCGTGCCCGGTTTGAGTTGGAACGTGCCGCGCTCCCCCGGACCGACATGGATGCCGTAGGCCGCTTCGACCCTCGTGCCGGCAGCGTCGAGCACGCCGTCGCGGATCATCAGCGGCGCACCTCCGCCGGCCTCCTCGCCCGGCTGGAACATGAAGACGACGGACCCCGCGATGCTCTCCCGCCGTGCCGCGAGCAGCCGGGCGGCGCCGACGAGTCCGGCCACATGGAGGTCATGACCGCACGCGTGCATGGCGCCGTTCACGGACGCGTACTCCAGCCCGGTCTCCTCGACGATCGCCAGCGCATCCATATCGCCACGCAGCAGCACCGACGGGCCGTCCGCCGCCCCGCGCAGCACCGCGGTGACCGAGCCCAGGTCGCTGCCGGTCGTGATCTCGAGGCCGAGGTCGGCGAGTTCCGCGAGCACGACGGCCTGCGTCTGCGGCAGGTCGAAACCGACCTCGGGGATGCGGTGCAGGCGGCGCCGCAGATCCACGAGCTCGGGCAGCAGGCGGGCGGCATCTTCGCGCAGCGTCACGGGTTCTCCTTCGTCGCGGTGTAGACGGTCCGTCCGTCGATGAGCACCTCCCGCACGGTCGAGGCGACGTCGAGCGGGTCTCCGGTCCACAGAACCACATCCGCGTCACGGCCGACCTCCAGCGCACCGACGCGGTCGCCGATGCCGGCGATGTCGGCCGCGGCGGAGGTCATGGCGGCGATGGCGGTCTCGCGGGGAAGGCCGGCGCGCACGGCGACGGCGGCCTGCAGAGCGAGGAGCCCGATGGGAACCACCGGATGATCGGTGGTCAGGGCGACGCGCACTCCCGCCGCGGCGAGGGTCGCGAGGTTCGCAGGATCGGCCTCGCGCACCTCGACCTTCGATCGGCTCGACAGGATGGGGCCGAAGATGACGGGCACATCGCGCTCCGCGAGCACGTCGGCGAGCTTGTGGGCCTCGGTTCCGTGGTTGAGCACGAGACGCAGCCCGAACTCCTCGGCGATGCGCAGCGCCGTCGCGATGTCGTCGTGCCGGTGCGCATGCTGCTCCCAGGAGAGCGTGCCGTCGAGGGCCTCGGTGAGCGCCTGCTTTCCCAGGTCGACCGCGAACGGTGCGCCCTCCGCGCGGGCGCGATCGCGTCGGTCGGCGTAATCGCGCGCATCCAGGAGCGCCTGCCGGATGACGAGCGCGATGCCGAGGCGGGTCGACGGCAACTGCTTGCGCTCCCCGTAGACCTGCTTCGGGTTCTCGCCGAGCGCCGACTTCATGCCGAGTGCCGCCCGGATCACCTGCTCGTCGACCGAGCATCCGCCGGCGGTCTTGATCGCCACACTCTGCCCGCCGATCGGATTCCGCGACCCCGGCTTCACGACCACAGCTGTGACGCCGCCCGCCAACGCATCGGCGAACGCCATGTCCTCGATGTTGATCGCATCGATCGCCCGCACCCCGGCGGTCACGGGCGACGACACCTCGCTGCCGTCGAAACCCGCGGGGCCGTTCGCCTCCTCGTGCACGCCGATGTGGCTGTGCGGATCGATGAGTCCGGGCAGGACCCAGCACCCCGTGGCATCGATCACCCGCGCACCGCCCGGCACGGAGATCCCGACATTGACCGCCTCGATCCGGCCGCCCGACACGAGCACCGTGCCGCCGTCGAACTCCTCGCCGAGGCCCGTGACCACACGTCCGCCGACGATCGCGACGTCTGCGCTCATCGTCGCTCCTCGCTGGTGCTCATCGTGTTCTCTCCCGCGCGCCGCTCGACGAGCGCGCGCGTCCGTGTCAGCAGATCCTCGAGGTCGAGGCTGAGGATGCCCGCCGCGGGGTCGACCCGCACGACGATCCCGTCCTCGCACTCCGGCGGCTCCCCGCTGAGATCCACGAGAGGATCGTCGACCCAGACCCACGGCAAACCGTCGGCATAGCGGCGGATGTGCGCGAGCTTGTCGAACTGCACGGGCAAGAAGGGCCAGGGCTCCTCCGGCAGCTCGAGCGGCGCACGGAACGCCGTGTGCGCGTTGTGTCCCCACTCGGATGCCCAGACGATGTCGAAGTGCTCGGCCAGCTCGTGCAGGCGCCGGGCCGCCGAATCCGGGATGGCGACGTCGCGAACCCACCGGCCCCAGGCGGAGAGGTGGTGCATGCTCACCGGGACCGAGGGCTCGCCCTCGATCACGAACACGTCGCTGATCCCCAGCACGAGGACCGGGCGGTCTCCGCGCGGCGGTCGCGCTGTGTACTTCGCCATGTCAGTCGTCCACCGCGTCGGCGAGCAGCGTCGCGTCAGCCGCGCCCTCGAAGTAGTTGCCGCCCTCGATGCGCACCAGCCGCTCCGACTCGTCGAAGCTCACGCCCACGGGGTCGCCGCCGGCGGCGACCGCGCGGTGCTGCTTGGCCATCATCCGCCGGATCATCGCGATGCCCTGATCGGTGGTCGTGAGGTGATCCTCGGAGTGCAGCGAGATGGCACCCTGCGACTTCTGCGCCTCGTAGTCACCGGGGAGGCGCTGATGCTCGAGGTCGGTGAGCTCCTTCCACGGCTTGCCCTCGTGCGTGGAGCGGAGCTTCGCGAGGAAGTCGGGATCGGCGTCGCGCGCCACCGTGAAGATGCGGAAGTTCGTGTCGTCCATCGGCACGACCCAGCCGATCATGTTCGTCTGTCCCGAGCTGAGCTTCGGGCTGGCGACGACCCGCAGGTTCGGGAAGATGACCTCGGTGACGCGGCGCAGCTGACGGCCGTCGCCGAGCTCGCGCATCTGGATGCTGCGCACGCCGAGCGGCGTGTACTCGTAGCTGACCTCGGGGATGAGCGCCATCTCGGGTGTGAACTGATTGCCGCTGAAGCGCGCGTGCAGGATCGGCACGTGGAACGGGTCCATCACGTTCTCCCAGTGCTGCAACCAGTTGAAGTCGAGCTCGGCGGGTCCGCCGCCGCCCACGCCTCGGTCGTTGACGATCAACTGCTCGTCGTCGGCGAGCTCCTCGAGGGTGTCGTAGCGCGGAAGCACGGGCTTCTTCTCGGGCGGGCCCAGGTACGCCCAGATCAGGCCGTACTGCTCCTCGACCGGGTACCAGGGCTGGCGCACACGATCGCGGTGCAGGCCCAGTTCGGGCTCGCACGGCTGCTCGAGGCAGTGCCCCTCGGTGTCGAACACCCACCCGTGGTAGCAGCAGCGGATGCCCTCCTCTTCGACGCCGCCGTAGAACAACGAGGCGCCGCGGTGGATGCAGCGCGGGTGCAGCAGGCCGGCCTTGCCCTTGCGGGTGCGGAAGAGCACGAGATCCTCGCCCAGCACCTGCAGCGAGATCGGGCGCGTCGTCGCATCCTCGACCTTCGCGATCGGGTGCCAGTAGCGGCGAAGCACCTCGCCGTAGGGGGTGCCGGGGCCGACCTGGGCGAGCTCGTTGAGCGGCTGCCCGAGGCGTAGGCCGTATGCGGTTCCGGTGTCCATGTTCGCTCCGTTCGTGCGGGGGGGTCAGATGTCGAGGACGAGACGCTCGCCGAGAGAGCGGGACACGCAGATCATCATCGTCTCGTTGCTCTCGCGCTCGTCGGGGGTGAGGATCGAGTCCCGGTGCTCGGGGGCGCCGTCGATCACGGCCGTCTCGCAGGTGCCGCAGACGCCCTCGAGACAGGAACTCGGCACCCCGATCCCGGCGTTCTCGAGCATCTCGAGGATGCTGCAGCCGCGGTCGACCGTGACGACGAGGTCGGACCTGGTCGCCACGACCTCGAAGGTGTCGGCTCCCTGCGACTCGCCGAACGTCTTTGGCTGGAAACGCTCCAGATGCAGGGCACCGTGCGGCCAGTCGAGGCTGAGCGCTTCGAGGGCATCGAGCATGCGGGCGGGGCCGCAGGCATAGATACCGGTGCCTTCCGACACGGAGCCGATCCAGGTCGCCAGGTCGAGACGCTCCTCGCGGTCGCGACTGACGAGCCGCGCCGTCTCCGCGCTCAGGTGCGGGGCGGAAGCGAATGCCATGCCATCGCGGCGCGTGCCGAGGTAGGCCAGTCGCCACGGGACTCCCCTGCGTTCGGCTTCGGCGACCATCGGGAGGATCGGAGTGATCCCGATGCCGCCCGCAAGGAAGACATAGGCGCTCGCGTCTTCGAGCCCGAAATGATTGATCGGAGCGGATGCCCTGACGGTGTCACCGGTGCGCAGGGTTTGGTGCACGTAGCGGGAGCCCCCGCGGCTCGGGGTCTCGGCCAGGACGGCGACGCGCCACATGCGGAGATCGGCCGGATCCGAACACAGCGAGTACTGGCGTTCGAGGCCGTTGGCAAAGCAGAGATCGATGTGGGCACCGGGAGCCCATTCCGGCAGCAGGTTACCGGCGGGGTCGTCGAGCTCGAGGGACAGAACATCGTGGGCCTCCCACCGCATCGCACGGACCCGGAGGTCGAGGGGCTGCGGGGAGAACTCTGCCGCAAACTGAGACACCGTCGTCCCGCTCCTTCCGTCGATCCGGTCACCCAGATCGAATTGACAACATTGGATATAATCAATTGCGATACTATGAATCCCGCCCGAGGCTGTCAAACGGGCGACGAGTGAAAGGCGGAACCATGTCGGAGTTGAGACTGCGCGAGGATCTGAACGCGATCCCGGACTACAAGCCCGGGAAGGCGACGACGCAGTCGCCCAACACCGGCCCGGTGTTCAAGGTGTCGTCGAACGAGAATCCGTACGGACCCCTGCCGTCGGTAGCGACCGCGATCGCGGACCGGATCGCCCACATCAACCGCTACCCCGACACCGCGGCCACCGCCGTCGTCGCGCTCCTGTGCGAGCGATTCCAGGTCTCGCCCGTGAACCTCGTGCTGGGCAGCGGATCCGTCGAGGTGGTCTCACAGCTCATGCGCGCCACCGCCTGCGAGGGCAATGAAGTCATGTTCGCGTGGCGCTCATTCGAGGCCTACCCGATGCTGGTTCGCGCCGCCGGCGCCACTCCCGTCGCCGTGCCCCTCACCGCGGACCACCGTCACGACCTCGACGCGATGCGCGCCGCGATCACCGCGCGCACGCGCCTGATCCTCGTCTGCAATCCGAACAACCCCACCGGCACCACGATCGGCACGGACGAGCTGACCGCGTTCCTCGACGCCGTCCCCGCCGACATCACCGTCGTGATCGATGAGGCGTACGTGCACTTCAACGAACGCACGGACTCCCCCTCCGGGATCGAATACTTCCGCCGCTACCCGAACGTCGCGGTCGCGCACACGTTCTCGAAGGCCTACGGGCTCGCCGGGCTGCGCATCGGCTACGCAATCGCTCCCGAGCGCCTCACGAACACCCTGCGCAAGGTCGCGATTCCCTTCGGCGTCACGGATCTCGCGCAGGCCGCAGCTGTCGCCTCCCTGCACGCGGAGGACGAGCTCTCGGCCCGCGTGGCCGACCTCATCGCCGAGCGCGAGCGCGTGGTCGGCGCCTTCCGGGATGCGGGCATCGATCTGCCCGAGACGCAGGCAAACTTCATCTGGGTCCCCTTCGGCGACGCCACGACAGCGGCGGCACAGCTGCTGGAGAGCCACGGGCTCCTGGTGCGCCCCTTCGCCGGAGAGGGCTTCCGCGTCACGATCGCCGAGCGGGAGGCGAACAACCTGCTCGTGCGCTTGGCGCCCAAACTGGCCGCCCATTTTGCGCCGCTCGCAGTCGTCTGAGAGTCAGGGCTTACTGAGGCAACCAGCTCGTGTGACACATCAACGGGCGGCTCGGCCACCTTTCTGGCACGCGGGGGTCAGATTCGTCAACGCTGGCAACAGGGCCCGACTTTGAGCTCCCGCAAACCCTCCCGCACCAACGTCGTTCCCGACGCCTCGGCACCGAAGTCCCGTCGTCGTTTTGGGTGGCATCGTCGAGATGGCCGATTTCGTGCGCGCAGACCTCTTTCCCCTCCAGGAGCGGCCCCGCGGGCAGGATTCCTGGGCGGTCAGTAAAGGCTCGGGGAAGGCGTCGCCGAAGATGTTCCGGTGAGTGCCCGCAACTACGCCACCGGGCGCCTGGTGGGCGATGCTCGTGAGCATCGCGTCGCTTGCGACAACCCTCGCGTCAGTGAGCCAGCGAACATCCAGCCCGTGGTGGCAAGAGGTTCGAAGTGTGCAGGAGTGAGATAGACGGAGCGCAACGCCACATCGTGCCTCTCCACCCATCTGATGAGCGCGTCGGCCTGCTCTCTGATGACCGGCGGGCCGGCCAGGAGGGCATCGCTTTCTCTCCGTAAATCAGCATGCGGGACAACGGGACCAAAAGACCCGGTCCGTCCTTCGTCGATCATGGTGCCACGTCGAGGTCTTTCACCCGGCCTCACGCGTGCTGAGCCGCTTTGGTCAGGACGATGACCCGAGAGTCGAAGGAAATCACCTGTTGCATCGCGACAGCATGGGCGTCTCGGACCTTCCATCGGACTAGTTCGATCCTCGTATCGAGCATGCTGTTGTGCGAACGACGATCCTTGGCGCCCTCTACGACAAGAACGCCGAAGTGCTGCACCGGCAACCTCAGATCGTTCGCGTTCTGCGCATTACCGAATCCTGTTACAGCCTCGGAGTCCTCACCACAGAAAGGCAGCACGGTGAAGCCGTGGAAGATCTCTTGAGACCCGACCGTTCCCGGCCTGACTCTCGAGCTGCACCGAACTAAATCACCGCATCTCCAGACGTCGACGCAGCCTTTAAAGCGCTGGCACGCGGCGGGCCCTTACCAGCTTCTCGTCTCGTGATGGCTAGTAAGGGCTCCCGGAAGGTACAGACGAGATCAGCTAGCGCAACGGCGGGTAGCGATCACCGCGATCTCGCGATCGTCGACAGGGCTGCGAACCTAGGGCGTGCCTGACAATAGATCGCGGGTTGGCGGAGCATAGCATGACGTCATGAGCGAATCTCCGACCCCTGCTTTTGTTGTTGGTGAAGTGGTACAGACTACTTACGGCGCCGAGTCGGGTTGGGTTGGACGTGTTGGCACTGAGTTTTTCGGCGTGTACTTCGACTACGAGTCGGACGAGTCCGGCGCCTACTCGCTTCTGGTCGGAGTCGGCGCTGACTCCGACGAAGACGCTCCTGATGGAGCGTCCAGTGTGGGACTGGACCAGGGGCGTCGGGTGGCGTTCCCTGCTGCGGGTCCGATGCCGGCGGGAATCGTCGAGGCGTGGGGACGCGTCTGGTCAGCGAGCACTTCTGGAGAACTCAGCCGAGCATTCACAACGGATATCGAAGTGCACCGACCGGACGGTTCGGCCGAAATTCTTATCGCGGCCAGTTAGAGCGCGTGTAGGCTAGCGCCTTGGTCCAGGCGATGGTGGCGTTGAGGGTGACGGCGGCGCGGTAGACGATGGCGTGTTTGTCGTAGCGAGCGGCAAGGCCGCCATTGCTTGAGGTGGCAGTACTGGCGCTCGATCACGTTGCGGTTCTTGTAGTCGGCGGCGTCGAGCTTGACCGGGCGGCCGCCGCGCGAGCCGCGGCGCCTGCGGTGACCCTTCTGATCGTCGGGCTCGGGGATCCCAGCCTTGATGCCGCGGGAGCGGAGATGGCCGCGGATCTCCCGCGACGAGTCCGCCTTGTCGCCGCGGGCTGCGTCTGCTCGGGTGCGCGGCCGACCCTTCTCGCGCCCGACGCGCAGCTGATCCATCAACGGGAGGAACATCGGCGAGTCGCCGGCCTTCCTCGGTGTGATGGGCGTGACCAGCGGGAGCCCTTTGCCATCGACGAGCTGATGGATCTTCGTCGATAGGCCGCCTCTGGAGCGGCCGATGCCGTGATCAGGTGGCTCTTCCCGCAGATTCTTGCAACTCGGTCCAACCCGCTGTGAGGCGGGGCGTGTTCGTCGCATGCTGATGCGCCCGGGCGATCGTGGAGTCCACAGACAACAACCAATCGACCAGCTCGGCGACATCAGCCGCGGCTGTCAGCTTCGCTAGCACCTGATCCCAGGAACCCTCGGTCGCCATCCGGGGATGCCACGTCCACACCGTCTGCCAGGGCCCGAACACCTCGAGCAGGTCACGCCAGGCGATCACCGTTCGGTACCGGTAGAGGATGCCTTCAACCATCGTCCGAGCATCCGAGAACTTCCGACCCGGTCTACCCGTCGGGCGCGGCAGCATCCCCTCGGTCAACGACCACTGAGCATCCGAAGAGCACCTGAAAGCGCGACAAGCATTCAGACATCCAGCCCGCAGCCCCAACCTTTGTCAGACATGCCCTAGCGGCACTGGCGTACCGAAAAGGTCTGCCGAACCCGGAAGCGGCGGACGTTTGCGGGACCGTTGGACTGCTCACGGCCGAGCTGTCGCCGAAACGATCGTATTTTGGAGGGTTTCCCACAGTCGTCCCCTCGGGCACGGTCTTGCTTGGCTCGACGTGCTCGCTATGGAACACTTGCTGGTCATGACCGCACCCAGAATGGCGAAAGGTTTCAACGCCTGGGTCGGGGCGTCGGTCGGTTCGGAGCTCGGTTCAGGTGTCCTCGCGTTCGCTTTGACATGGGTGGCATCGGGGTACAGCCCTCACGTTGCGGCTGCGGTGCTCACCGCGAGCATCGCTCCGTCTGTCCTTCTGGGGCTGCTGGGCGGAGCCCTTGCGGACAGGTTCGGGCCGCGACGGGTGATGGTGATCTGCACGGCGGCCTTGCTGCTCATCAGCGGCGGACTCGCGGCCGCCGTTGCCCTGTGGTCTACGCCTCCCGTGGTGCTCTTGCTGACGGCGGTACTGATCGGCACCGTGTCCGCTTTCCATCGGCCGGCCGCGGGTGTCTTCCCACGGCTCTTCGTCGCGGACAAGACCCTCGGAGCAGCTATGGCGAGGGTCGGCATGGCGAGCCAGATCGCCCGGACCATCGCACCTCCGCTGGGCGGCCTACTCATCGGCATGGTCGCCCTCAGTGGGGTCGCACTGCTCGACGTCGCCGGCTGCGTCCTGATGCTGGTCACCCTCCTCCTGATTCACCCCCCGCTCGAGCAACCACCCGCATCCGAGTCGGTGACGTTCCGCCGCATCGTCAGCGGATTGACTACCTCCCGCGCTACGCAGGGCGTTCCTGCACTGCTGCTGTGCGTCGCGATCGTCGCGGGAGCGGTGATCCCGGCAGTGCTGCTCGGCATACCCCTCGCAGCCCGAGAGCGCGGCTGGTCAGCGTCGGAGGCCGGTCTCATCGAGGCCGGTTGGATCGCGGGCGGAATCCTCAGTGGAGCATGGTTCGCCTGGAGAGGCATTGCCTCAAAGGTGTGGCGCCCCATGACAGTCGGGCCGCTGCTCATCGGCGCCGGCCTCGTACTCCTGGCGATGTCATCACACTGGGCGCTTGCAGTGGCGAGCACCACGCTCGTCGGCGCGGGCGTCGTGATCTTCACGGCGCACCTGTTCCCGACGTACATCATGCTCGCGCCCCCGCTGATGGTGTCGAGGTTCCAAAGCCTGCTCATCATCGTCCAGCAAGCTCCGCAGCTCGTTATCAACGCTCTGATCGGCCTCGTCGCAGCCACCATGGGCGCGGGAACGATGATCGCCCTCGCCGGCGGCGTCTCCGTGCTGGCGTCAATCGTCGTCCTATCCGACAAGACCTTGCGCGCGTTCACCGCCGAAGGGCCAGAGAGCGCAAGCGACTGATCTTCGCTTGTGTTGGCTCCGATCGACAATCCGCCGAAACCCCCTGCCGATTCAGACGGGTGCTGGTCGGGCCGAGAACCGGTCACCGTTTACGGCAGGGCCTCCCAGCCACGTCGAGAGCAACTACCGAAAACGATCGTTTCCGGCTGGGCTGACCGCGGCGACTAACGCCCCTTCGGGAAGCCGATGGGGCGCAGTTCTGGAGCCAGGCTCTCCCACTGCCACTCGCGTTCAGCATCTTGATCGATTTTGCCTTTGCCGTAGAGGCCAGCGGCTTTCGCGGCGTAGGTCGCAGCGTGTGGCGAGTGGTCGAACATGTGGGCTACCGCGCACGCCTGGCCGGCGGCACGAGCGGCAGCGACGGCTGCCTTCGCTCCTGCTTCGTTCGCTTCGCGCGCGGCCGCGTGAGCGGCAAACGCAGCGGTGCGACATGTCGTCATCGGAAGTTCGCCGCGCTCCCACGCACGTAGTGCTGCGATCGCTGCACGCGGTCGGTCATCACCCGGGCGTTGGTCCTCGAAGATCGGCAGAGTGCGCTCCGCGCAGCTCGCCGCCCAGAGCGCGATCGCGTGATGAATCAGGGGTTCAGGGTTGGTCCACTGGGTCTTCGTCTCCTCGCTCACTCCTTGATCGTCTCAGGGATCCGCCGGAGAACAATCAGCCCAACGCGGGTTGTGCAGATGTTGGGCGCGTACGTAATGGAAGCGACCTCGCACCCAAACAGTAACGATCGTTGGCTTGGCGCGGCACCTGCGGACGCGGTCTTCCTCACGCAGATCCTCGGGCCGACAGTGCTGATCGGAGTTGATCTCGGTGGCGGCTTCATCGCCACCACGCAACTCGGGGTGTCGGGCGTGGAGGGTGGCGAGTCCGGTCTGGCAGGCGGGTTGATCAACACCAGTCAGCAGTTCGGCGGCGCTCTGGGACTCGTCCTCGGGACGATCGCTGGCCTGCGAACCGCCGCGCTCGAGGAACACGGGGTTGCCGCCGCGGACGCGCTCAGCGGAAGGCTCTCTTGGCTCTTTCTGTCCGCCGCAGCTCTGTCGATCGGAGGCGCGGTCATCGTCGCCCTCTGGCACCGATCACGACTGACGACTCCGGGGCGACCAAGCGTGGTCGACCGTCAGGCATAACGCTCGAGGCTACGACCGGCAGCGAGATGTCGGCCGCATCACCGTCATCACACCGGATTTGCATCCTGGGGATGCACCCACCCGCGCATCCACGCCACGCCACAACCGCGACAACATCCGTGAGAATCCGCCACCTTTCATGAGAACAGCGGCAACTTTCGTGAGAAGGCGACAAGTTTCGAGAACCGACGCCCCCCGACCCCTTTCGGCAGAACAGTTTTGGTGTCCGTTGGGTGATCCCTATACGGACAGCTGTCACGCGCCAGGCTTCTCCGTCAGTGTTGCCGAGGACGATCGTTCGGTGGGCGGCCGTCGTTGATGTTGGTCCCTCGATCGGGATTCACTTGCAGGAAGCGTCGCCGGGGGCCAATGGGATGGAGCCAAAATCTAGCGCCTTCGGTGCCGCAACTCGTCCGCCGAGCTGCTCTCGCTCAGCGCCCTGCGGCGTGGAGCCAGATCGTAAGCCACCCCAGGGCAAGGAAGAACAGCGCTACACCAGGCAGCAGGCGCTGCATCGGGGTGAGGCGCTTCCACCGTGACCATGCGGTGATGGCGGCAACAAGACACACTGCTGTACCGATGACCGCAAGAGCGATGACGGCCTCACCTGTCTGGACGGTGATGGTCCCGCCGGTTGTTGCTTCGTAGATGCATGCCCGTCCGATTGGCATGAACGTCACGTCAGCTACTACCTGGGGGTACTCGCCGATGAAGACGGCGGTGTCCGGGGCGCTGCGGAAGCATGCGCCGTCGATCTCGCGAGAGTCGCCGTACTGAGACACGAAAGCGACCCAGACCGCCAATTGACTGAGGAGGCTCGCGATTATGAGCCATGTCGTCTGGGCTGCCTGGGTCGCTTTCGTCATTTGACTAGTGTTCACGCACTCACCTCGGAGCCCCGGACACGCCGTGATCGACGTACAGATCATCACGCCGCACGCCGGCAGCGAGCAGGTCCGCCTGCTGATGATCCGTGGACTGCTGACGCGTCGAGACACGTGCGTAGCCGATCAACTTGCCCATGAACCGCTCCGGTGTCTCGAAACCAACGATCAGTGCCCGCCTTCAAGCAGGTGGTTGCGAGACATAGTTGCGAGACTCGCCGGGCCATACAGGGCGGCCTCAGCCGGCGGCAGCTTGGCGCCGACTGTGAGACGTCTCATATCCCATGTGATGCGAGACGGCACGGTTGCGGAACGGGCGTTGCGCCGGTCGACCGTGATGATACCTTGGCACCAATGCCAAAATATTGGCTGTGATGCCAGGAGGTGTGATGCGAGTCGAGCGGGAATTGACCGTCACGCAGGAGGTCCGGCGTCGTCGGATCATCGATGCGGCGATCGACTGCCTCGGTCGCGATGGGTGGCACAGCACGACGCTGGCGTCGATCGCTGCGGAGGCGGGCATCAGTCGTGGCTTGATCTCGTACCACTTCGCTGGTCGTGACGACCTGTTCGAGGCTGTGCTCGAGACGGTGGTGGTCACGATCCTCGCCGAAGGGTCGGCGGCGATGCAGCAAGGCATCGATGAGGCGCCGACTGCGACGGCCAAGCTGCAGGCGTACATCGAGGGCAACTTGCGCTTCATCGGCGCGCATCGGCGCGAGATGGCCGCCCTTGGGCAGGTGATGCCGAATCTGCGGCGCAAGGACGGTGCGCTGCACGCGAGCCCCGATGCGGAGGAGCCGATCATCGCCGGCACCGCGCTGCTGTTCGAACACGGGCTCAACACGGGCGAGTTCCGCGCGGCCGATGCCCGCCTGACGGCCTACACGTTGCGCCGCTGCATCGATGGGGCTGCGTTGAAGATCGTCGCCGATCCCGACTTCGACATCGACGCCTACGCGCGCGAGCTCACGACCCTCTTCCTCCAAGGAGTCCACGCATGACCACGCAGATCACCCCGGCAGTCCAGCTGCGCGGGCTCTCCAAGCGCTTCGGCGACCACGTCGCCGTCGACGGCATCGATCTGACCGTCCCTCCTGGCACGTTCTTCGGCATCGTCGGCCCCAACGGCGCCGGCAAGTCGACGACGCTGTCGATGATTGCCGGCCTGCTGAGCCCCGACGCCGGATCCGTCAAGGTCGCGGGGCACGATGCCGCCACGGACCGGGATCGTGTCCTCAGCGAGCTGGGGATCATGATGGAGGGCCTCTCTCTGCCCGAGCGGCTGACGGGCGCGGAGCTGCTGGAGTACACCGCCAGGTTGCGGAGGATCGGTGACGACTGGCCGGAGCGGGCGGCCGACCTGCTCGAGGTCCTCGAGCTCGATCGAGCCCCTTCGACGCTGATCGTGGACTACTCCACCGGCATGCGGAAGAAGATCGGCCTCGCCGTGGCATTGCTGCACCGACCCAGCGTCCTCGTGCTGGACGAGCCGTTCGAGGCCATCGACCCCGTCTCCGCTCGAGCCATCGAGGGGCTGCTCGAGCAGTTCGTCGCCGGGGGTGGCACGGTGCTGCTGTCGAGCCACCTCATGGATGTCGTCGAGCGGACCTGCGAGCGCGTCGCGCTGATCAAGGACGGACGCATCCTCGCCGAGGGCACGGTCGACGGCGTCAGGGCGGGCCGCACGCTCAACGACACGTTCGTCGACCTCGTCGGTGCACCCGTGCAGCGCGAGATCCGGTGGCTGGCATGAGGATGAGTGCGACGTTCGCGTCGATGCGGTGGCGGATCATCCGACACGGACCGCACGACGAGCGAGGCTTCGGCCTCGTCGTCGGCCTGGTCGCCGCAGCCGGCGTGGTCGTGCTCGCAGTCCTCGGTGTCTCGGGCACGGTGCATCCGAGCTGGCTGATCGTGGGGATCTCGCTGTTCGGCCTGACCTGGCTGATCGGACCCGTCCTGCTTCCCGGATCCGCACCAGCCCTCGATCCGCAGTGGTTCAGGACGCTGCCCCGACGCCCGAGCACGATCGCCCGAGAGCTCTCCGCAAGCGAGGCGATCAGCGTCGGGACGGTCATCACCGCCGTCGCGCTGAGCAGCCTCATCGTCGTGGCGGCCGCGCACGGACCGGCAGCTGTCGCCGTCGCGACGCTGGCCGCAGCATTGCAGCTGCTCTTCCTGCTCTGGCTTGGCCGGTGCGCCTCGGCCGTGGTCGCTGGTCTGCTCCGCTCGACTGCGGGTACCTGGGTCGCAGCCGTCCAGATGTCGGCGCTTCTGGCGGTCTCCTTCGCTGGCTGGGTGCCGATCGCCGCACTGCTGCTCCCCGACCTCGGGGACGGCGGCACGGACATCGTCACTCCGTCGGTGGCGGGTGCGCTTCCCGTTGGAATTGAGGACGCGCTCCTCGCGCTTCCCGCCGGCTGGGGACTCTCCGCGACGCAGGCCATGATCTCCTCCGCCCCGCTGATCGATGTGATCGCGCCCTTGCTCGGGCTCCTCGTCGGGGCCTTCGCATTCCGTGGCGTCTGGATCGCCTTGACCGCGCGAGTGCTCCGCAAGGCGCCGGCGCGAACGCTCAGCAATGTCACCGCCAGGTCGGCAGCGTCTGCACGGACTCCGCGATCGGGTGGACCCACGCGGGCCGTCGTGGCGCGGGAGCTCAAGACCTGGTTCCGCGACCCGCACCGACGCCTCGGCATGATCCACGCCTGGATCACCCCCCTACTCATGATCGCCCTCGTCGCACCGACCAGCTGGTCGTGGGCGCTGCCCTTCATCGGCGTGATGGCTGCAGTGCTCGGCGCGATGGTGGCCGTGAGCACCTACGCCCTCGACGGCACCGCCTTGTGGCAGCTCCTCACCACGCCAGGAGCAATCCGCGCCGACGTGCGCGGCCGACAGCTCTCCTGGCTGCTGCTGTTCGGCATCCCGACTCTCGCGCTGACCGTCGCGCTCTGCCTCGTCAGCCAGTCGCCCCTGTCGGCGGTCGCGACCGGCATGACCCTGGCTGCCATCGGGGCGGCGTGCGCGTTCGCGCCCCTGCTGGGTGCGCTCATGCCGGCGATCGGCGCCGACGCGCGCGACCGCGTGTCATCCACCAGCCGCACGGGCAATCCCGCCGGCGCGCAGTACACCGTTTTCGCAGCCGTCGTCGCCACCGCGATCCTGCCTCCGCTCCTGCTGAACCTCAGCGGCTCGGGCCTGCCGTGGCCGGCGCACGCCCTGCTCGGTGCTGCCATCGGGGCGGCGTCAATGGTCGGGCTTGCGGCGCTCACACGCGCGCGCCTGCGACAATCGGGATCGGCCCTGCTGGCCGCCTTCGAGTCCGGCGACATCTCTCGGCTCCGCAACCGACCGAGCACTACGAA
The DNA here is from genome assembly GCF_003626735.1 of Microbacterium sp. CGR2. Taxonomy (NCBI): domain Bacteria; kingdom Bacillati; phylum Actinomycetota; class Actinomycetes; order Micrococcales; family Microbacteriaceae; genus Microbacterium; species Microbacterium sp. CGR2. The sequence continues at coordinate 3,415,255 of NZ_RBHX01000001.1, forward strand.
GACTGCGGCTCGACCCGAAAATGGTGCGTTGACCGGTTGAGACCACCATCGTTTGTGGAGCAACCGTCGAGCGCAGAGGTCCGCGACGAGGGCGAAGCTCTGGGCGAGCCGTTGGGATCGCGGCTGCCGAGGCGGTAGCCACCCCTGCGAGGATGGCAGTGATCACGCACGTGGCTCGAGTGACGAGCGAGAGGCGACATATGCCTCGCCCGCGCTGGCTGAGGGGCTGGCGATGCCGTTCACTTTCCTCGGAACAACGCGGCGTGTTCGCGGGCGAAGCTCTCGAACTCGCGCGGCGGATGTTTCATGAGGTCGGGCACGGCTGTCGAGATCGTGGCAGCTTCTCCGCGGGCGTAGTGCGCGTAGTCCTCGAGTAGTCCTTCGACCTGCCAGGGCGGGAGCACGCCGGAGAGCATCTTGCCGAATTGCTCCGGGGCGACGTCTTCGAAGTGGACGTGGCGTCCCATGGCGGATGAGAGGTGTGCGGCGAGCTCGGTGTGCGTGAGTGCTTCGCCCCCTGTCAGGGTCACGGCTCCCAGTGGCTGGGATGAGGTGAGGGCAAGTGCGGCGATGTCGCCGATGTCGCGCACGTCGACGAGACTTACTCGCGCCTCGCCGATCGGCGCGGGAAGCGTTCCTGTCGCCTGCACGATGCCCGCGAGGGCGAGCATTCCCTGCATGAACAGATTTGGTCGCAGTGCGGTGATTCCGATGCCTGATGCGAGGGCGTGCTGTTCGACGGCTGCGTGGTAGCGCAGGAAGCGGACTGGTGAGTCGATCGCGGACCCCAGTTGGGACAGCAGAACGAGGTGGCTAACGCCTGCCTCGATTGCGATATCGATGAACTGTTTCTGTTGCGCTTCGGCGCGCTCGGTCGACGGCGTCACCAGATATGCGGCGCGTACTCCCTCGAGCGCCGTACGCACACTGCGGGCGTCATCCAGGTCGGACCTGCACGCCGAACTCGACGGAAGGGGGCCTTCGGGACATGGACCGGAACGCGATGCCCCGTGCCGTCAGAGAATCGGTGGTGGCTCGGCCGGTAGAACCGGTGGCGCCGGCGACGAGGATGTCGGGTGCGATGGTCATGGTCTCTCCTGCAGGTCTCGGGGGTGGCGCGGTCCGTCGATCAGGGCGCGGGACCAGTCGGCGCGGCAGATCAGCATTGCTGGGTTGCCTGCCTCGACAGGCGTGCTGCCACGTCAGCGGCAAGCCCGCCAATGTCATCGTGGCCGGTGAGGGTAAGCCGGAGCGCGCCGCCGTGCGTGACGACGCCGAGGACGCACTCGCCCTGCACCTGGGTCGTCATCATCGGACCCCATACCGCTTCGGCAGCGTCTGAGCGGGGTGCGAAGATGCCGAGGTTCGTGATCTCGATGTCGGCATCCGTGGCCGCGAGCATGGCCGCTTCCGCTTCCATCGCGTCGGTTGGCTGCAGCGCGGCGAGCATGAGGGCGGCCGCGCGTGCCTGGACGCGACCCGTGCGAAGCTGTGCCGTCGCGTCCTGCGCGAGAGGCCAGAAGTCGCGACCCTGCGGGTCGTCCAAGGCAACGGTGGTCGCGGTGAACCGGTTCGCGACATCGTCGGGAAGCCCGACGGCCGAACGCAGATCGATGGGTGCATTGATCCGGACGGGTCCGGTGATGCCGCGGGCGCTCAGCGCCTGGGCGGCCGCGGCACAGAGCGCCCCTTGCACGGTCGCGTCATGCGATCGTGCGATCACGCGGAGTCGCTCGGTTGTGGACCAGTCCAGGGCGGCGACCTCGACGGTCGGCGGAGTGCCGTCGAACGCGCGCACCACGGCCGCTGGACGTTCGAGTCCCGCCGACGCCGTCGGGGTCGCGGCCGCAGCTCCGTCGGGCAGTGATCTCAGCAGCTGCTCTTGGCTGGCGGGGATCGGCTGAGCGGGCGGGGTTCGCCCGTCGAGGATCTCCAGAAGGTCCGTCACTGCCCGCAGTGCCCCTCGACCGTCCGCAATCTGGTGAGAGAAGGTAAGGATGACGACGAAGCCACTCATTGTGTCGACGAGCGTCGCTCTCGCCAGCGGGCCCAGGTCTGGGTCGATGGGTGCGGCCTGCTCCGCGGACGCCTCGACCACCCAGTCGTGGCCGCTGGAGACTCTGAGCGGAATGGGCTCAGACGTCGGGCGGAACACTGCCTGCTCGCCGGTGCGATCGATGCTGCTGGCGAGCAAGGGATGCGTCCGCTGCAGAGCCGCAAGCGTCCCGGTCAGCTCTTCCTCGGTGATCGGCGAGGTGAGCTCGATCACGATCGAGAACTGCACGGGGTTGCGGCTGATATAGAGGTCGATGATGTTCTCGAACGCCCCCAACGGCCGCAGGGTCGAGGCGGCAGCGTAATCGTTCGTGAGGGTAATGCGCTGGTCGCGGTCCATGCTTCTACTTCTCGCCCGCGATGGCATCAGCGGTGTCGCTGGGTGCGGTCGGGGTGAGGGCTGGGCCGGCCTTCCGAGTCCACCACAGGATGACCAGGGTGATGAGGACGACAGCCGCCGTCGGGATGAGCTGGGTGACGGATCCGACGCCGGCGGAGCGGTCGCTCAGCGCGCCACCGAGGTCAATGCGGAAGAGCGGTCCCGAGACGAGCGAGAACGTGTTCAGCACGGCGTGGAGCACAACCGCGATCTCGACGCCGCCGGTGCGCCAGGTGATGACGGCGAGGCATGACCACAGCACGAAATACCAGATGTTGATGTAAATGTCGGTCGACATGTGGACCGCGGTAAAGATCACGCTCGAGCCAATGATGCCGAAGACCAGGCCCGCCTTGCGGCTGCGCGTCCAGCTCCCGAGGACTCGGAACAGCAGCCCTCGCACCCCGTACTCCTCACCGGTCGTCTGCAGAGGGGTGAGCAGCAGGGTGCCGATAAAGATAGCCACAAGGTCGAACTGCGTCCACGGCACCTCGACAGAGGGCGCGAAATAACCCACCGCATTGGCGAGAATCCAGAAGGGACCGAACACGAGCAGGCTCTTGCCGAGCAGGTCGAAGCGGAAGCGGGAGATCACCGAGTGCATCGACGCTCCGGGAACCCCGTACAGCCACCGCTGGATGAGCATGCTCCACGGCATCAGCAGGAACAGCGACAGCATCGAGGACGCGTGGTAGAGCGGTGTGTAGTCGGTGCCCTGGAACAACGGGGTCGTGTGGCCGTTCTGCAGGTCAATGAGACCGGTCAGCGCTCCGAGTCCGGTCGGGAAGATGACGAGCCCGGCGAGGAGCATGACGATGGCGAGGACGCCGCGACCGATGCGACGCTTCTCGCCGGCCAGCACGCGATGGTACTCAACTCCAGGAGGTACGGAAGGGGCACGCTTCGGGAGTGCGCGCTCGAGCAGCCAGTTCGGCGGGATGGTAGTCATGGTGTCCTTCGTCAGTGGTGAGTTGGTCAGTTCCGTGTTTCGTGCCGAGGAGTCCGTGGTAGTGCATGCGTAGCGCGCGTGCCATGGTCGCCAGTGTCGCGGCCGGGCATCAGGTTCAGTCAGTTCGGCAGTCAAATGAGCGACTCAAACGTGCCGATCGTCTCGGCGATCGGAGGGATCTGCGAGATAGGCTCGACCGCCTGCGGGCTCTCGAACGCCATGCGTCTCTCTCCGTTTTCGTCGACTATTACAGTGTGTTAGTTAGAACGCTAGCACACCGTAATAGCGTGATGGGAGACCGAGGCAACCGCTAGAGTGGCGGTCACACCGCGCGGGCGCCCATGACTCATGCCTCGAGTCTGCGCTAGCTCGTCGGTGAGCTCTTATTCGAGCGCGGAGGGTGCGAGGTCCTTCATCGGTTTGGCCACGAGCACGCTGATGACCATGACTGCCCACGCCGCGGCCGCTACCACCGCGGCGATCTGCAAACTCACAACCTCCGTCAAGACCGACGCGATGACGATGCCGATTGAGGGGGCGATAGTGACGGCGGCGTTTTGAACGCTCATGACCCGCCCGCGCACAGGATCGGGGATTCGTTCGAGCATGAGGACGCCTGCGAGGCTTGTGAACAGTCCTGAGGCCATGCCGGTGACGAACGCGCCGACCAGGACGATCGGTATGTTCGCGAGCGTCGCCATCATTCCAATCCCGATTGCGGCACCGCTAAGACCGCCCCCGAGCCAGGCTCGCCGTCCACGACCGGGCTTCGCAAGCACGGCATAGATCACGCTCCCTAGGAGCAACCCGAGCGCAAGCGCGCTCAGGACAAGTCCGAGAAGAGCTGGCGCCTCGATCCGAGTGAAGTACACCGGGAGGATCAGGCCCTGGAAAGAGCTGGTGACCATTCCGGCGACGAATGTCATCATCAGCAGCATCACCAGGAATGGTCTGCCGAAGAGCGCATTGAACCCTTCCCGGAACTCGGTGAACACGTTCCTGCGCGTCGGGATGACCTCGTGCGGAGTGGCGCCGGCCCGGTGCGGGATCAGGAGCGTCACCGCGGCTGCGGCAAAGGAGAGCCCTGCCGTGACCCAGAGGACAGTGCTGCCGCCGAGGACTCCGACGAGGAGTCCGGCAGCCGCAGGGCCAATGACGATCGCCGCGGCTCCGAGGCTTTCGCGCAGGCCGATGAGTCGTTCCGATGACAACGGGCTTGTCCGCACGATGGCGGGTAGGAGGGTTTCTCGAGCCGTGATTCCGGGGATGTCGCCGAGGGCGCCGACCGCGCCGAAGAGGATGAACCAGCCGACATTCAGATCCGTGATGAGGTCGATGAGTGGAAGGGCCGCGACCGCAAGGCCCGAGATCATGTCCGTGATGATCGACGAGGTACGACGGTTGACCCGATCGATCACCACCCCCATGAGGATCCCACCGGCAAGCGCGGGGAGTACGGTCGCGGCGGCGACCGTACCTGCGCCAAGCGCGCTCCCCGTGGCCTGGAGAATGATCAAGGGCAGGGCAACGGTGGCGATCGAGTTGCCCAACGCGGACAGCACGTACGAGGCGAGATAGGCGATCGTGAGTCTCATGACCCGAGTGTCGACGTTGTCGCCGCGACAAGGTCAAATCTGCCCTGCGGTACCTTGTTCCGCTTTCGCCGTGGCCCTCGAGATGATGTCGAGCTGTGGCGGGGTGAACGCCTGCTCGAGGTAGTCGTTCACCAAGGCTGCGAGCCGGGGTTGCACGGGCAAGTCTGTCCACTGTGCGAGCACACCGCTGAGCGCCGCGATCGCCGCATCTCTTTCCGCCTGAGAGGAGGTTTCATCCATCGCTCGCAGCTGTCTGCTCAGGTCTCCGAACTGCACCATGCCCGCGGAATCGCTGAGGCCTGCTCTGAGCGACTCGCGGAGGCGCTCGGTTCCAGCCGACATCAGAAGCAGGGTCATATCTCGTTCGATCCTGCGGACGTCAGGGAGCGACCATAGTTCGCGAAGCGCATCCTGATCGCTGTCGTATAGGGCGATCACTTCCGGTGAGGAGGACGAACGCGCCGCCCGCACAGCGGCGAGCTGCGCCTGCATTCGATCTATTTGTTCGAGGAGACTCGATTCGAGCGCAGCGAGTTCATCAACCACGACATCGTCGCGCTCTTCGATCAACATCTCGCCGATCCGGTGCAGAGGAAGCCCGAGAGCGACTAAACGGCGGATCCTCAGCAGCCGAGTCAGGTCCGTCACCGAATACAGTCGATACCCGTTGGGAGCGCGGGCAGGCTCCGGCAAGACTCCCTCGCGGTGATAGTGACGGATCGCCCTCGGCGACACCTGCGCGATCGCCGCGATCTCTCCGATCAGCATTCGCCGCCCTCCCCCACTCGTTCGGTCCTCGGGTTCGCCCCGGGTCCGGCATTCGCTCCATCGAGGCGCTCGCGAACGCGTTCGACCTCGGCCAGTTGTGCGCTGCCCACATCAGCGGCGCATCGGTGAGGTACTGCACGGCGCCCAAGTTTCACCGACGCCCACGCCACCGGCGCGTTCGACCACATCGCGCCCCCAATGATTGCAGAACACCGCCGAAGAACGTCATGCTGCGACAGGGAGCCCGTGGGGTAAGGAGCTGTTCGCGCAGTCCCCTTCAACGAGTCGGTCGTCGGTCGGCGAGTACCGATATGCCTCCGGCGCTACAGCAGCAGCTGGCTCAGCGGGCCCACCATGTAGACCAGTGAGAATGCCTCCCAGATGGCTCCGATGATGAGCAGGGCGAAAGCGGGCAGCGCCAGCCATCCGATTGTCTGGAGGCCGCGCACATATCCCTGGCGGCGGTTCTTGGCACCGACCGTGCGGGGGAACAACCAGTATTTGCCGAGCAGGAAGGCACCTAGCGCGAGCAGGATGTATGCCTGGAACTCGATGATCACCGTGAGCGAGTGCGGGATCAACGCGACCCATCCGGTCTCGCTCGTGGGGGCGAGCGAGACGCCGGTCACGGCCACCCAGACGCCGAAGGCCGCGACGCCCGCGAAGGGCACGATCAGCGAGGGCAGCACTATGGTGAGCGCGCTCAGCTGGAAGACGTTCACGCCGAGGATCACGAGAGCGAAGAGCCACGGCTGGCTGAAGATCGACAAGACCAGATCGGCGGTGCCGTCCTCCTCCATCGACGCCGCGCGGGCCTGGACCAGCTCGGGGAATATCAGTCCGACGGCGAATCCAATCAGGCCGATGCCGTAGGTCGCGAGGTTGAGCAGGAGATAGAGGCGACGGTTAGCGCCGATGATGCGGAACGGTTGGCCTATTGCTCGAGGACGTCGGACGTTGTTGGGCATGGGTGATTCTCCTGAGGGGTTGTTCGCGTTCGATGTAGGTATCGAGCTTCTGGACGCGGTCAGCGTCGTGGCGTTGTCAGTGGTCGGGCAGGCCGATGGAGACTGCGGAGAAGCGTCCGGATGGATCCACATCCCCCTTCACGGCGTGCAGGCGGGCGAGGTTATCGCCGAACGCCGCCCCAGCACGCGTGATGTCTGCTGGTGGCAACAGATTCGGGTAGGCGGCCGGCAGTCCGTGCGCCTGCAGCTCGCTGAGCAGCCGCTCGGCCCAGGCGACCTCCGCATCATGTCCTTCCGCGTCCGGGGTTGTGGCGATGAGCTCCACCATGAAGTGCGGCTCCCTGAGCGCCCATGGAGAGTGAGCGGCGTCGGGGCGAGTGGCAGCCCCGTGGAAGTGGTGGATGTTCACCGCGGTGAGTGGCGAGATGCGGCGCCGTTCGCCCTCTGCGAGAGCTTCAACGACTGCGGGATTCAAGCTCGACAGCGAGATGGTTCGCAGGGTGTACTGTCGCCCCGCCGGGAACATGCCATCCAGTGAGTGAAGGGCTTGGGCGGGCGTGACGGGGTGGACCTCGGACATGAGTGGCATCCCGATCTGTTCGATCTCCTGCACCCACTGCGTACCCTCGGTCGCGTCACCCTGCCAGTTGACGGACACGAGGAGCATCGGGTTGCCGTCCGGGCCGCTGGTGATCGCGGGGGCGATGGAGAGTTCGTCCGGGACGGCCGGGTAGAGGTCGTTCAGGGCGGTCAGGACCGGCCGGATCTCTTCCGTGCTGAATGCGATGGGGCCGGCGAGGACGACGGGGAGTTCGGTGAGCGTGATCTCGAGTGTCGTCACGACACCGAAGTTGCCGCCTCCCCCACGAAGCGCCCAGAGAAGCGAGGGGTTCTCATCGTCAGAAGCGACGACGATCGATCCGTCGGCGAGCACGATTTCGGCCGAGACGATGTTGTCGGCGGCGAGGCCCCGGGTGCCGAGGTACGGGCCGTAGCCGCCACCAAGGGTGAGCCCGACGGCACCGACCTCATTGACGGTCCCCACCGCTGCAGCGAGGCCGTGCTCTGCGGCTGCATCGACCAGATCCTCCAATCGCGCACCACCTTGCACCCGAGCCGTACGGGCCTGGCGGTCGATCTCGACGCCGCGCATCTGCGAGAGGTCGATGGTGACTCCATCCTGGGCGTGCGCTCTCCCGGCCCAGTCGTGCCCTTGGCCTCGAACCGTGACGGGCACGTCGGGCGGCGTCTCCCGCAGCACGCGCTGGACATCGACTGCAGTGGCGACGCGAGCGACAATCGCAGGGCGCGATGTCGACTGGTCGCTCCACAGACCCGTCGCACCTGGGAACGCTTCGTCGCCGGCCTGGATGACCTGCCCGTCGATGGCCTCTCGTATCGTCTCGGCGAGCTTTTTGCGGTCGGATCGAGTGTGCGTGGTCATGTTTTCCTTTCCGGGGCCGCAGCGTCCGCTACAACTATCGAGGAGTCAGTTCTGAGGGCTGTTCTGCCTGTCGGGTGCTTTCGTGGAGGTTCTAGCTGGCGAGCTCATCGATCCAGCTCGACCGCATCCGTAGCGCGCGCTCCGTGCTGCCGATCACGGCAGCGAGACCGATCAGGAGATTGATGTGGAGAGGAAACTGGAAGGGCGAGGTGAAGGTACCGATCGAGTCGGCGATCGGCGGGATCTGAGAAAGGGCCTGGATGATCTGCGGCACCTCCACGCACAGGCCGACGACAACGAAGGCGATGGAGACGAGTCCGATGACGTGACTCACCCCGGGGTGTCGTTGGTGCAGGCGGGCGCGACGGCCTTCTGCAGATGCGGGATCGGGTGTCAGGGGTTGCTCTGTGCCGTTGGCGCGCACGTAGTGGCAGCGCTTGAGCCCGAAGCCCGTGATGGCGACCTCGATGTGCCCGCCGGGCACATCGAACCTCGTGGGCATTTTCGCGAACGACCGCAAAGCCCCATCGACATATAGCCGGGCGCGGATCTCACCGTCGGTCATGTCGCCGGCATGGCGGACATCAACTGTGTACGTGGAGGTCGTTCCGTCCGGTGCTGGCAATGAAATGGAGCGGAGCGATCTGCCAAACAGCTGCCACCACCGGTACCGGCGCAGCGGCTCCCCTGAGCCGGCTCGCACACGGCGGTGTCGCCATTGTCTGATCCCCATCGAGACGGCTCCAATTTAATAGCACGGTGTGATAGTCGGTCGTGGACTAAGATAGCACACCGTGATAGTGCGACGTCATGAGAGGAGCAGACATGGACGTTGAGGCAAAGGAACCAGGGACGCGCGACAAGATCTTGATCGCAGCGGCAACAATGCTCGGAGAGAACCCGACCGCACGTTTGAGCGTCCGGGCCGTGGCTGCCCGAGCTCACGTGAGCACAGGGTCGCTCAGGCACTTCTTCCCCACGCAACGCGATCTGATCGACACCGTCGTCGCCGCGATGTATGACCTGCAGATCCCGGACGATCCCATCGCGGAGGTTTCGCTCCCGCCGGCCGAGCGGCTGATCGCCTGTCTGCAGCTGCTCCTGGCACAGGCGGGTGTGGGCGATCGTGCGCGACAGCAATGGGGCGACCTCTACCACGCGTACGTGGCGTCCACCCCGCCCGAGGAAGAAGCTGCCACCTATCTCGCGCTCGAGCGGATGGGTCGCCACCGCATCGAGCAGTGGCTGGAAAAATTGGTGGACGAAGGCGGGATCCCCGCGGGGTCGATCGAGCAGCGGGCGCAGTTCCTCGCGACGGTGATCACCGGCATCATGACCGAGCGCGCCCTGCCATCTGCCGTCGTGCGGGTAGAGACTGAGGCAGAGACGCTCCGGCTAGCCGCCCATGCCGTCACGACCGGATGGCCCTCGGCGTGAACGCCCTCCTCTACGAAGCCGCGGTGCAGGTCGTTCCGCTGTTGCTCATCGCTCTCTTCTTGGACCGACGAATCGCCAACGATGAGACGACGGCGCGTGCACGACGGTGGCGCCGCTGGTCCAACAAGTTCTCCCTGATTCTGAACGGGATCGCGTTCATGGTGTCGCTGTTCATTCTCGCGGGGGCGTTCCCGGCCAGCTCGCTCAGCATGGCCATCGTCATCTCGGCCGTCGCCGGATCTATCGGACTGCTCTGCGGACAGATCTGGCAACGACTCGACGAAGAACCCGGCCGCTCGTGACCATCGCGGGTCCGTACCGGGAAACTTCAGGCTGTCGCCAAGGCTGTATTCCCTCGTCGCGACCCGCACACTGACACCCGCACACCGACAACCTACGGAATCACATGATCACAACCACGCTGAATGCCGAGTTCCTCGACGGCATAGCAGACCTCGAACCCGTGGACCGTGGAATGCGGCCGCACCGGCTTCCACCACACATCCGTGACCTGGATGCGGATCCCCAGTTGAGTCTGATGGAGGCCCAGCCTTCCGGTGCACGTGTCGCTGTCGTGACCGAAGCGCGCCGGATCGAACTCGAAGTACACGCCACCCGAGTGGGATACCGGATGATTCCAAGGCCACGAGGCGCGATCGATGTGGTGGTCGACGGCGTCCACGAGCAGACCTACTCACTCACCGAAGGCGACGCGGTGGAGCTCGACGTGGCCACCGGTGGCAGCTCAGCCACCGCGGGAAGCGCCGAAACGGTCGTCCTCGAGGGAATGCCTGCGGGCCGGAAGACAGTGGAGTTCTGGCTCCCGCATAACGAAGCCGTGGACCTGGTGCAGCTTCGTGCCGATGCGCCTGTCGAGCCCGCTCCGAAGACCGGTCTCCTCTGGGTGCACCACGGCAGCTCGATCAGTCAGGGGTCCAACGCCACGCATCCGACGGGTATCTGGCCGGCCATCGCGGCCCGCCGCTCTGGAGTTCGGCTACGCAACCTCGGGTTTGGCGGCAGCGCCCTCGTCGATCCGTTCCTCGCCCGGGTCATCCGAGACACTCCCGCGGACATCATCAGCGTCAAACTGGGGATCAACGTCGTCAACCTCGACGCCATGCGGCTGCGCAGCTTCGTGCCCGCGGTTCACGGTTTCCTCGACACCATCCGCGATGGGCACCCGGCGACACCACTTCTCCTCATGTCACCGCTTCATTGCGGCATCCACGAGGAGACACCCGGCCCTGGGTCGGTCGACATCGCCTCGATCGGCACGGACCTGGTTCAATTCACCGCCACCGGTACCCACGGCGATACCGCGCAGGGACGATTGACCCTGCAGGTGATCCGCCAGGCCCTCGCAGAAGTGGTCGCGGCCCGCCCCGAAGACCCGAACCTCCACTACCTCGACGGGCTCGAGCTCTACGGGGCAGCGGACGCCGAAGCCCACCCGCTCCCCGACGCCCTCCACCCGGACGCCGAGACACACCGTCTCATCGGCAACCGCTTCACCGACCTCGCTTTCGCCCCGCGGGGCACCTTCGGAAAGGCCTAAGGCTCATGCGCCGCCTCCTTACCGCCGGACTCACCGGACTTTTCGCCCTGACTGCACTCACCGGCTGCGTCCACAGCCCAGATGAACCGACCACTCCCAGCCCGGCCCGGCCGACCACCACGCCCTCCCCCGAACTCCACGCCGACACCGAGCAGGAGCTTGTCGCGCTCGAACAGGAGTACAACGCAACCATCGGCGTCGTCGCGGTCAACACCGGCACCGGGGAATCCGTCTCCTACGGCGAGAATCGACGGTTCGGCTTCGCGTCGACCATCAAGGCGTTCGCCGCTGCAGAGTTCCTCCGGACAGTGCAAGGGCCAGACCGCGACGAACTCGTCCACTGGACCGCAGACGAGGCCGACGCCTCAGGCAACGCTCCGGTGACCTCCCAGCACGTCGAAGAAGGCCTGACCTATGCGCAGCTTGCCGAAGCCGCCGTCCGGTTCAGCGACAACGCCGCTCTCAACCTCGTCTTCGACCGGATCGGTGGCCCCCAAGCCCTCGACGACGCCCTCACGGATCTGGGAGACACCACCACGGAGGTCGTGAACAACGAACCGACGCTCAACACGATCGAACCAGACAGCACCGAGGACACCACCACAGCGGCCGCATTCACCGCCTCCTTCGAGGCGTACCTCGACGGCTCCACTCTCACCGCAGCCGATACCGCGCTACTCCTCGACTGGATGAGCGACAACCGCACAGGAGACCCCCTGATCAGAGCCGGTGCGCCCGCCGGGTGGGTTGTCGCAGACAAATCCGGTGGCGCCGGCCCCATCCGCAACGACATCGCCATGATCACGCCACCCGGAGAAGCTCCCATTCTTCTCACCGTGCTGACCTCCCGAAACGACCCAGATGCGGCTTTCGACAACACCCTCGTGGCGCGAACCGCCTCCACCATGCTGAATGCACTCGGCCCCACCAGCTAGGACAGGCAAGAGCGCACGCTTTGTACTCCAGGATCGCCACGTCCAGGGAGGACTCCCCTGCCGATGACGGAGCCCCGAAACCGCCAGTTGATGGGTGCGATAACGGCCCAGCAAGCCAACTAAGTCCGTGGCTCAGCTCCCTCCCCGTCCGCGGCGGGCGAACCGTACCGCTATCCCCGCACCGATAACGAGGACGACCAGCACCACGCGTCCCCTCAGCGACATACTGTGAACAGACGGCAGCAGCGGGCGTTCGCCCCTCGGGGGCCAGCCAATCGACGGGTACGAATTCTCCTGCTCCACCCCAGGACAACAGGCACTGGTCAGGGCGGGTGTCTACGGCGAGTTCTTCGAAGCTCGCGCGCGAACCAACCGTAAACGATCGTTTACGGCAGACGACGGACCGGTGGCCGGTATCGCGCATGCCGCGGGTGCCGCGGGTGCCGCGGGTGCCGCGGGTGCTGGCACACCGTAGCGTTTCAGGCCAGCGATTCGAGACAGCCTTCAGCCGGGTTCGAGGAGCGGCGGGTAGCCTCGGGCACCATGACTGACCAGCAAGCCGAGCGGAGCTCCCGGATCGTAACGACCGGGAGCTCGCTCGTGTACTTCGTCTTCGCCTGCCTTGCCGTGCTACACGTGCTGGCGATGCCCGTCTTCCAGTACTTCAGCGTCGCGGGCAACGCCGAGTACGCGTGCATCATGGGACCCGTCCCACCAGACGCCGCGGTTCAAGGAGAGGTGTCGCTCGTCGAAGGACACAAGACAGCCTTCCCTGCCGGCAGGTACTGCGAGTTGGAAAGCATTTCGGGCGAGCCACTGACCTATCAGACCGGATGGGTCATAACGATGATCGCGTGTGTCGCAACCCTCATCGTTGCCTGGGTGACCGTGCTCGCGATTCGACGGCGGCGACCGCGCAACATTCTCGTCGCGCTCGTCCCCGCGGCGTTGACGCTGCTCGCATGGGTTGCGGTGTTCGTGTAGCGCTGCGCTTCGCGGCTTCTCCGGCTCCCCTCGGTAGAGCTGTCCCGGACTGTCGAAGTAGTGGAGCCGCTGCGATTCGGCGACTACCATCGCGCCGGATGCCGCTACCGCGACTGCGCCGGCGGTATCGCGAGCGATGATGCGATGACGCAGTTCGGAACGAAGGGGATTGAGCCGTGTCGACGTGGAGCGACGACACCTGAGCGCGCTGGCGAGATCAGTAGAGTCGTACGGGTACTTTCACTCCGAGGGAGACGCAATGACGGCAGAGCCCACCATTCAACGGCGAGATTACAATCCCGGGCCGCGGGTCGGAATCACGTTCTCCACGTTTGATCTGCTGCACGCAGGGCACATCATGATGCTCGCCGAAGCGAAGCGTCAGTGCGACTACCTCATCTGTGGGTTGCAGATGGATCCGACTCTGGATCGTCCCGAGAAGAACGCGCCGACGCAGGCTGTAGTTGAGCGGTACATCCAGCTCCGCGGCTGCCGGTACGTGGACGAGATCGTGCCGTACTCGACCGAGCAGGACCTCGAGGACATCCTCCGATCGTTTAAACTCGACGTGCGCATCGTGGGCGACGAATATGCGGACCGTGGCTTCACCGGGCGCGAATACTGTGAGGCGAGTGGCATCGAGTTGTACTTCAACGGCAGGGACCACCGTTTCTCCAGCTCGGGCCTCCGAAAGATCGTCGCGGAGAAGGAAGCGGAACGAGTCGCCAGAATCTGACCGTAGGAGCGTCATCAATCACGGCGTTCCCAGGTGGTGGATGCCAGGCTAGGCAGCCACGGTACGGAGGGGTTCGGTGAGTGATGCGCGAGTCTGGTGATCAGAGTGGTGTGCAGGCGGGGTGGGTGATCGTTGCGGCGTGCGCCGTTGCCGCTCTATCGGTGTGGTTCGCGATGGCCTCCGCATACGCGGATGCCCGGGAGATCGAGGGGCAATGCTTCCAGAATTCGCCGCCCTCCGCCGTTGTGACAGAGGATGCTTCCGCCTTCGAATCGGATCGGACCGCTCTCCCCGCTGGTCGTTCATGCGTGTACGACGCGCAGGGCGGAGGGACTGTGTCGACACAGACAGGGTGGCCCACGACGATCGCCGCGTTCGCCGGAACCGGCATTGCTGCGCTCGCGCTCGGGCTGGCGTTCGTCCGTCGTCGCCGGATGAACGCGATGCAGCACGTCCTCACGAGTTCTGCGCTCCTTGCGGTCTGCCTCGGGTGGGTGTCGATCGTGATTTTCGCATCGAAGGGATGATTTTTCTCACCAGACACCATCGTGCTCTTCGTCTTCACTCTGCTGAGCGCCCGCCCCGCTGGTGCTCGCTTCGATGAGTAGTCCGACCTCTGCTGAGGAACGGCATCATCGGAGCGTCGACAAGCTTGCGCCAGGCACAGATACTCTGGCGTTGCTGACGGCCCCCATTAGGCTGACGGCGTGACCCTCCAGCCACTGCCCGCGAGAGATGTCCGCTTGCGTGGCACCCGAACCGCGTTCTGGGTGATCGCAGCCTTCGGTATCCCTGCGGCTGCCGTAGCGTGGAACTGGTACGCACTCGCGCAATTCGAGGCTCAATCCGAACAGAGCAAGGCACTCTCGGCCCAGACCACGATGGCGGGTTTCGCGGAAGTCTGGGGTGGTGTACCGCTGGTTCTCGCCCACATCGTCGGGTTGGTCACGCTCTTCGTCCTCGGATGGAAGGGCTATCGAGGTCGCGGCATCGCTCTTGCGATGGGCGCCGTCGTCATCGCATCTGTCATCGGCATCGGCATCACGCAGCTGCTCTGGGCCGGCGAGCTGTTCCAACTCGGCATCGACAACGACGTGTACGTGCCCTGAGGCAGCGGCCCATCACTACGTCGGGTGCCACGTTTCGACGCCTCCAGCGGCGGAGCCACGGCATCCGCCTTTCGCCAATGTGGGCGGGTTCATAAAAAGACCTTCGCGCGAACGAACCGCCCACCGGCAGATGGCCCCTCAACCTGTCGAAAGGAATCACGACATGACACTCCAACGTGATGAATCCCCAAATCCCTCGTTTCCCATCGATCCGTCGGAGAACGTGATCGTGCGATCAAACGGGCAGTACTGGGCCCCTCGGCGCCGCGGTGGATGGCGAGCCGTGAAACCAATGTCGGAATCCGAGATGCATTCTCGCGATAGTCGCGCCATCGGCCTTACTGTCGGTGGAGCCTGCGGGATCTTCGCCGGTTGGATCTTCTCGGTCGTCGTGGACTGGTGGGCGTGGAGCTCCTTGGCGGGTCTGCTCATCAGCCTGACGGGCGCCATCGCACTGATCGCAGGTGCGATCCTGCTCATCCGGCAGCGTCGATTCGTGGCCTTCGTCGTGCCTGCCCAGGGAGACCTGTTCGGCATGGCCCAGCACATCGACGGACTCCCCAAGCTCATCGATCTCGACACGCCACCCTCCGATGTCCATCAGTAGGGTCAGAGCTTACTGAGCCCGGTCAGCTCGTCCGCGGCGCCGACCCGTGGGAGCTGAACGACCCAGATCTCATCCCCGAGAGCGAGTGCCTGGAGGGTCGACCCCGCGCATCTTCGACGACTCCCCACCGTCGACTCGTCTGGCCCGACGCTGCTCGAACCCCATCGCGTAGTCGGGGCAGACCCCTCCCCGAGAGACTCGTACACAGAAGTACACTGGGTACACAGGAATTCACAGGAGGTAGTCGATGCGACCCTTCTTCCGCTGCCCCGTATCGCGCACGCACCACGGCCCGCGCATGGACATTCTCGGAGGACGAGCTCGACGCTCTCCGTAGCGAGCTCAAGACTCGATCGCTTCGGATCCTGTCCGAATGGGAGCACGGACGGCATCGCGTTCATCGTCACCGATGGCCGTGTGTGAGGGTTCTGAGTGGCCCTCGCCGCCGTGTTTCGTCGCGAGCTATTCAGTTGCAATGTCGCTTGCTTTGGCGGAACTGTCCGCCGGCACAGGCACTGTCGCTCGAACGACCCATGCGCCCTGTGAAGGCCCCGCTTCGAGCGACCCGCCATGTTGCGAGAGCCGTTGTCGTCCCCGCCACAGACCCCGGCCTCCCGAAGTCGCTGCGCCGCCAGCTACGCCCGGGGCTAGGGCATTTTCAACGAGGAGCGTCACGCTGTCGGGACGGTCGAGAATGCGGATGCTCGCGAACTGCGACGTGGGGGCATGTTTGATGATGTTCGTGACTGCCTCGATCGCGATCTCGATGAGGAGCCGCTCCGCCGTAGGTGACAGACACTGATTGTCGTCGGATGCCGACACTGTTGTCGGTATCCCCGCGTCCTTCAGCAGGTCGCCGAGCGTGGCGATAGCTTCCGCCACCTGCCCGTTGTATCGAAGGGCGCGCGACGCTGGCGCTTCGGTCTGGGTGTCGCGCATCAGCGAGAGCAGTGACTGAATGCTCCCAAGTGCGCGCTCAGCCGAGTCCTCAATCGTGGTGAGTGAAACGGTACGCGCATCCTTATCGGGCTGCTTGGGTAGCGCACGGGCGTGGAAGAGGATGAGTGTGAGGTCGTGCGCGATGCCGTCGTGGAGCTCGTCGGCGATCCTCTCCTGCTCTTCACGGGCGATCAGTTCGAGGTCCTGCTCGACCCGCGCACGCTCCGCGATGAAGATCCCTTCCCGTGTGGCCAGGAGCCGGAATGCCAACCCTGCAAGCAGTGCGATCGCGGCGATCCCCGCAATCCCGAACATGCCCCCTTCAGCGAGCGTCGTGCCCGTGGCAGCGATGTAGGCCGTCAGAGTGGCGACGAGAAGCGAGTGCGTAATGACCACCCATGGCGCGCAGGTTGCAGCGACGAGGCTTAGCGCAATCGCGAGCTCCAGAACGTCACCGCCGCTTCCGGTGAAGATCACCCCGACGCCGCTGATGATCATGATTGCAAAGGCGGCGGTCAGCGGGTGCCAGGCGAAGGCGGCAAGACCTGCGTAGAACGCCATCGCCAGGAGATCGGAGCGGGTGAAGCGCCCGCTGGAGATGATGAACCCAACAGCGATGAATACGAGCACTCCGACAGACGCGACGAGCAGGACCCTGACGACCGGATGGAGTGAGCGTTGCTCCCAGAACCCGCGCGAGAGCATCGTTCGCCGGATGGATAGCCGGGCGCTGTCCCCGCTACTCAGCACTCGTGAGGTGTGCGGGTTCGACCGGTCAGGCACAGATGCCGAGAACCTTGCACATCCAATCTCCGAGATCGGCGTTGTCCGCGATGGTGAACAGAGCAAGCGTTCCGATGTCGTACAGATTCAGGCCCATGTAGAACTCCTTACGATCGGTCGCTGAAACACCTGCTCGATGTTGAGCCCCGGGCGCGACCTGGATGTGCTCCCGCCATATTCGTGTGCCGCCCTGAGTCCCGGAATCATGGCCCCAGGGCTACAGCTTGCCAATCGGTGACGCGATACGGTTTCCGGGTGGCTGAAGCGGTGAAGGTGCTGATCGTCGACGATGACGCACTCGTGCGGCATGCTCTTCGGGCATTCATTTCTGTCGACGAGCGCGTGACCCTCGTCGGCGAAGCCAGCGATGGCGCCGAGGTCGTGGATGCGTGCAAGAGGCTTTCCCCTGATGTCGTCCTGATGGACATCAAGATGGCGGACGTCAACGGCGTGGAGGCGACGCGACGAGTTCTAGAGTGGAACCCGCGCTGTCGAGTCGTGGCGCTGACGACCTTTACCACGGAGTGGCGTGCTCTCGAGGTACTGCGCGCGGGCGCCAGTGGCTATCTGGTCAAGAACTCTGCCCCAGACGACATCATCGCCGCCATCCTTTCGGCGCACGCCGGCGACCGTGTTGTCTCCCCCGAAGTGCAGTCGAGATTCGTGCGCACGATGATCGAGTCGGGCGATATGGAGCCTGTGGATGCGCCCGCTCTCAGCCACCGTGAACATCAGATCATCGAGCTGATCGCGAAGGGCCTGTCGAACGCCGAAATCGCGCATGAACTGCACTACGCCGAGGGCACCGTGAAAGCTGACATCCGGCGCATCAATCAGATTTGGAACGTTGACAACCGCCTGCAGATCGTCCTGCGGGCAACAGCGATCGGAATCATCAGCCTGTAGCGCCAGGCGGGTGCGGTCGCGATCCATCACAGATAGCCCTAGGGCTACAGTGCTCGACGATCTCTTGCCCCCTGCCTCCGTGTCCCAACATGATGCGTATGTCCGACATCTGGATTGGGCATCACCGCCACACGCTCACGACGGGCAGGGATGAAATGACGATAACTACTTCACGCCTCGCGGTGTCCTTGCCTCTCGTCGGCGCCGCGTTTCTGACGATGGCGATTCTCTTGCCTGTCGAGCTCGCGATAGCGGCATGGCTGCTTGCCATGCTCAGTTTCGCGGCCGCCGTGGTGTGCGCGATCATCGTCGGACGGCGACGCAACCCCGCGCTTCTCGCCGTTCAGCAAGGAGGATCGAAATGACCGCAGATGTTCACCAGGCGGACCCGCAGATCGCAGGGACCGGCCGCGGACGCGTGATTGCAAGCTACGTTCTCGCCAGCCTCGTGGTTCTGGCGCTGACGCTCCGATTCCCTCCCGGCGATTTCACCGGATGGATGGCAACCAGTCTCAGCACTCCCCTCTGGGTGGCGTATCTGATCCTGGCGGCCATCTCGCTGGTGGGGTTCCTCCTCACTCTCAACCTCGAGCGTCGCTACGGGCGCTCGGGCGCGCGGTGGATGAACCTCATCCTGCTCGTCGGCACGTTGCTATCGACGGTGGGGGAGCTAATAACCGGTTCATCAAAGGGATGAGAATGAAGAATCAGAAGAAGACTGTAGTTGGAGCGGTCGCTCTGCTGGCGCTCTCGCTGGCCATGCCGCAGACGGCGTCTGCGAACGAGACGCAAAGCAACCTCGAGGATGAGGTTGCAGCCATCATCGGCGCTGAGATCCAGGCGGATGTCGATCCCAACGAAGCAGGGATCATCTCGTTCGGCACGCCAGATGTGACGGTCACTGCGCAGACCGCGAACGAGTTCAACAACGATCCCGAAGCGATCGCCGACGCGTTCTTCCAGGGCGTGCAGGACGAGCTCGCTGAATCCCCCGAGCCGACGCCTCCGCCCCTCACGACATTCGGCACCGGAACCTACGTCGCCGATCAGAACGTGACAGTTCCCTCCCTGGGAATCGCGTGGATCGCGCAGAAGCTGAACTACAACATCTCCGGCAGCTACATCAACAGCCTCTCGAAGAGCGGCAGCTCGTACATGTACGGCATCGCGCTCGGTACGTGGTCGCACAACAGCACCACGACCACGCTGAAGAGGTCGCGCACCTGTGTCGCGACGCAGATGTCCGGGGTGTTCCGTTACACGGTCAATGGGGTGGGGATCCACCTCCCGGCGAATGTCCTCGCCTCTGACGCAGCGAGCGGCGGCGGCCTGCACAGCGTGACCTACCACGACTGCTGAGTCGATACGGATGCAGGCCTTTGGCATGCACGATCGCCGGTGACCAACCAGCGGATCGAACGGAGCTCCCGGGCAATCAAGCCCGGGAGCTCTCTCGTGTACGGGGTCTGAGACCGCTGGGGCTGCTCCCGCTTCAAGCCCTTTCGCGCGCCCCTGCTCAGGGGCCGAGCTAGATGATCAGCACGCGCGCATCCAGCATCTCGATCAAGTCCGCGTGTCGCACTCCGTGCCCAGTAACCACGCGAAACGCGCTCTCACCTGCTGAGCCACATCTCACTTCCCTGTCTGGCCCTTTACCGACGATAAGACCACTTATCGCAACTATCCGGCGCAGTCCCCTTCGCTCGAGGCCCGCAGGGTGGCGGCACTCTGATCTGCGTGCGGGTGCCGCCGCAGCGAAGGCTGGTCTCGGGTTTCGGCGATCTCGCGGTGACTTGAATCTTGCGCCGCTGCCGCCCTGGGGCGAGCTCCCCTCTAAGGGGCGCATCAGTCGAATCTCAACTACAGCGCCCGCCGACGCGCGCGGGTTCGGCTTCTGGCGCGGGGCAACGCGGGGGCGGAGATGGGCGCACCGACCCTCCCGACGAGCTCGCCCACCCCCTCGACCGCCATGCGCACCACATCGCCCTCGACCAGCGGCGGCGGCGTGAGGGTGCCGTTGCGTCCCCACAGCTCGCCCAAGCATCCGCCGTTGCCGACCGTGCCGCTGCCGAGCACATCACCCGGGATCACGCGGGAGTTGCGCGATGCGTAGGCGACGAACTCGGGGAACGGCCAGCCGGCGTTCGAGACGAGATCCTCACCGATGAGCTCATCGTTGACGTACACCTCAGTACGGATGGCGAGGAAACCATCCTCGTCGAGGTACGGGTCGAGTTCGTCTGCCGTGACGATCCACGGGCCGAGGCTCGTGCCGAAGTCCTTGCCCTTCGACGGCCCCAGCCGGACTTTCATCTCCCGCGCCTGCAGATCCCTGGCCGACCAGTCGTTCATGATCGTGTACCCGAAGATCACCGATGCTGCGGTGCTCGGGTCGAGGTTCGATTCCCCGACCCCCGGCGCTCCGCCGATCACCACCGCGACCTCGAGTTCGAAATCCAGACGTTCGGTCACCGGAGGGTGCAGCACGTCGGTAGGTCCGAGGATCGTGTGCGGATTGCCGAAGTAGAACGTCGGAGCCTCGTACCATTCCGGAGCCACGTCGCTCTTGCCCTCGACGCCCGCGCTGACCCCCTCGACGTGCTCCTCGAAGGCCACGAAGTCGCGAACGGATGCCGGCGACAGCGGCGAGAGCAGGATGACATCGGCGAGCGCCGGACCCGCGGTTCCGGCGACCTCGCGGTGCAGCCCGTGAGCGGCATCCAGCCCCAGCGCGAGCACATCCGCCACCGTCAGACCGCGAGGGAAGGCGAGCACCCGCTCACCCTCCACGAATCCTTCGCCGATCGTCCCCTCAGCGAGCCACCGGGCGATCTTCATGCCCGAACCCGTCTGCCGAGCAGCGCCGCGGCGTTCGTTTCGAGGATCCCCTCGACCACGTCTGGTGCCAGACCGGCCTCCCGCACGAAGTCGACGGGGTCGTCCAGACCCATGTCGAACGGGTAGTCGCTGCCGAGCAGCACGCGCGACTCCCCCGCGACCTCGACGAGGTGTCGCAGAGCACGGGGATCGTGCACCACGGTGTCGAACCAGATCTTCGAGAGGTAAGTCGACGGCGCGTGCACGCAACGCTGCGCCTCGGGCCGCACCCGCCAGGCGCGGTCGGAGCGTCCGATCGCGATGGGGAGATAGCCCCCGCCGTGCGCGGCGACGACGATCAGCTCCGGATGCCGGTCCAGCACGCCGGCGAAGATCAGGTGGGAGAGGGCCACCGCGTTCTCGACGGGCTGCCCGACCGTGTTCGACAGGTAGAACCGATCGAGCCGCTCATCGAGACTGCACCCGAACGGGTGCAGGAAGACCACGGCGCTGAGCTCGGCGGCCCGCGCCCAGAAGGGTTCGAGTCGTTCGTCGGACAGCTCCACGTCGCCGGCGAACGACGAGATCTCGACGCCCGCGAGTCCGCGGCCGAGCACGGCGTCGTCCAGGCACTCCACGATGCGCTCAGGATGCTGCAGCGGAACCAGCCCGAGTCCGATGAGCCGCTGAGGGGCTTCGGCGACGTGCTCTGAGACCAGGCGGTTCGCCTCGTTCGCCGCCCATACGGCCAGCCCTTCCGGCGCCCACGGGTAGAACTGGTTCGGCGAGGTGCTGACCCACTGCACGTCGACGCCCTGAACATCCATCTCGGCCAGGCGCACCGGCACCGAGGTGAGCTTCGGGATGCGCGCCCCGACCATGGGTCCGGACACGGCCAGGCTCTCGGCACCGTTGCGGGTCAGCTCGAGGGCAGCAGCTTCGCGCACGAGCTCGGGGGCGCGTCGTTCGACCTCTGCCTGCAGCGAGGGCAGCAGGACGTGTGCGTGGACGTCGGTGGTCATGCCGGCTTCGCCATCTGCTGCGCGATGCCGAAGATGAGGCCGCCGGCGTCGGCTTCGCGGTTGTGGTCGAGCTGCCATTGACCGAGTTGCACCGAGGCGTCGACGACGGCCTGCGCACGCGGTACGCGACGGGCGTGGAATTCGTCGAACAGTGCGTCGTCGACGACGTCGCGTCCGATCAGCAGCTCGGTGAGCACGAAGGCATCCTCCAGGCCCTGGGCGGCGCCCTGTGCGATCGTCGGAGGGCACGAGTGCGCGGCATCGCCGATCACGATCACGCGGCCGCGGTTCCACGGAGCCGGGACGACGTGCTTGGTGAACCAGGTGTAGTTCGCGGCAGCGCCGGCTTCGAGGTCGGCTCGGATGGAGTTCCACGGCCCGTCGTAGGCCCGCGACGCCTCGAGCATGATCTTCGTGGCTTCGTCGCCGGAGACGCCGAACCGATCCTGCGCATCCTCGACGAGGAACGCGTACATGGTGTCGTCACCGGTGGGCGTGTATCCCGCGATGTAGACCGGGCCGCCGTAGTAGAGCTCGGAACGCTCGACGTCGGCGGGGCGCGACACGAACGCCCGCCAGATACCCATCCCCGTCGGCTCCGGCTTGGTCTCGATCCCGATCAGCTCCCGCACACCCGAGTTGAGGCCGTCGGCGCCGATGAGCAGGTCGTACACTCCCGCGGACTCGTCGTTCACGAAGACTTCGACCGCATCAGCGGCTCGAGGGCCGAGACCCGTGACCTTCGCGCCGAAACGCACACTCGCCCCCGCCGCGCGGGCGTGGTCGAGGAGGATGCGTGTGAGGTCGGCTCGGGGCATCCCCATGGCGGCCGGGTAGTCGGGGCCGCCGGTCTTGACGTCGGGAAGCGCAGCGACCACGGGGGCGCCAGGTCCGGGTGCCCGGAGGTTGAGGCCCTCGAACGGGAAGCCGGCCGCCTGGATGTCGCCCCACGCGCCGAGCGCATCGAAGACGCGGAGAGCGTTGCCCTGCAGAGAGATGCCGGAGCCGAGAATCGACGGGGCATCCTTCACCTCGAAGACGTCGACCTCGACGCCCGCCTTGGCGAGCTGGATGGCGGCGGCGAGCCCGGCGACTCCGGTGCCGGCGATCGCGACCTTTCGGACTGCGGTCATGTGCAGAACCTCCTTGTTCTGGATGAAGCGATGTGAAGAGACGGTGACTACAGGATGGCGACCGGGTTGACCGGCGAACCGACCGCCCCGGTGATGGGCAGGGGCGGCGCCGACAGCAGGAAATCCCATCGTCCTCGCGAGGCGCACTCCTCGGCGAGTTCGTCGAGATTCCACATCTCACCGATCGTCAGTCCGAGATTCGGGATGACGACCTGGTGCAGCGGCTGGAAGGCGGGTACGTCGAACTCGTTGGGCCGCACCTCGAAGCCCCAGGTGTCGGTCGCGATGGCGGCGATGTCGGTGCGATGCAGCCACCCCGCCGTCGTCAGCGACAGACCAGGAGCCGGTCCGCCCGCATAGTCTCCCCAGCCTTCGCGGCGCGCGCGTGTGAACTGCCCGGTGCGCACGACGACGATGTCGCCGCGGCCCACTGCGCTCGATGCCCCCTGTGCCGCGATCGTCGATTCGAGGTCCGCGGCCGTGATGGCGTACCCGTCGGGCAGCTCGCCGGACTCGGGCTGGAGGTGCCGCCCCACGTCGAGCAGCACGCCTCGGGAGACGATGACGGACGCGGCATGTTCGATGCCGGTCACCAGGTCGCCTTCGCTGGTCACGACATCCCCGGCTCGGCGCCCGTTCCAGGCGTTGCCGTGATCGAAGATGTGGCCGAGGCCGTCCCACTGCGTCGAGCATTGGAGCGGCATCGCGATGACGTCATCCGCCCCTCCGATGCCGTGCGGGAAGCCCTGGTTGCCGCGCTCGGCATCCACCCCGGTGTCGGTCATCGTGTGCACCGGGTTGGTCCGGCGACGCCAGCCCTTCTGCGGGCCGTCGGTGTCGAAGCGCTGCGAGAGCGAGATCACACGCCCCGAGGTGACGAGAGTCGCGGCCTCGACGCGCTTCGCATCGTCGATGAGGTTGAGCGTTCCGAGCGCGTCGGCCTCGCCCCACCGATTCCAGTTGCGGAAGGCCGTCGCGCGCGCGGCGACCTCTGCTTCCGGGTCGTGACGGTCGAGGTCGGCCGGGTTCTCGGAGGGAGCGCTCATCGCGCGTCTCCGTCGGACGTCTCTGCCACGCAGCGCACGACCTGCGTGCCGAGGTTGGCGATCGTACCTATCATGACGTCGCCGTCCTGGAGGAAGCGCTTCCAGTGCTGGCCGTTGCCGGCCGGGCTCCCGGTGAGGAGAAGGTCGCCCGGGTACAGCGGATGCGTCTGAGATGCGGCGGAGAGCAGCGCGGGGATGTCGAAGAGGAGGTCCGTCGCCGAAGCATCCTGCATCGTCTGCCCGTTGAGCTCGAGGTGCAGGTGCGCGTCTTCGGCGGAGACGAAATGGGCGGGAACGAAGAACGGGCCCGTCGGCAGGAAGCCCGGCGCGTTCTTGGCGCGGTACCAGTCCGTTCCGATCTCCTTCATGTCCTTGCGGAAGACCAGGTCGCGGGTGGTGACGTCGTTGACGATGGTGTAGCCGGCGATGTGGTCCCAGGCTTCCTCGCGCGAGACTCGGAAGGCCTCTTTGCCGATCACGAGGGCGAGCTCGAGCTCCCAGTCGTGCACCTCGCTGTAGGCGGGGAGGACGAGGGGAACGTCGTCGCCGACGACGGCCGCCGGCAGCCCGATGAAGAAGTACGGCTCACCATTCT
This sequence comes from Microbacterium sp. CGR2, assembly GCF_003626735.1. Classification (NCBI taxonomy): domain Bacteria; kingdom Bacillati; phylum Actinomycetota; class Actinomycetes; order Micrococcales; family Microbacteriaceae; genus Microbacterium; species Microbacterium sp. CGR2. The sequence goes on from NZ_RBHX01000001.1 coordinate 3,440,020, forward strand.
TCTTGCGGTCATCCATCATCGTCGCCGCGAACTCGCGCGCCTCCTCCGGCGTGCGGTCGGTGTTCTGAGTCAGGCCGGCGGCGACGAGCTGGATGACATGCTCCCGGTAGTTCGCGCCAGTCTGCAGCACCTGCCGCGGCTCGACGGGGGCCGTCAGCGTCATGTCGCCCAGACGCAGCCAAGGCCCGTCGGCGCCGGCCATTCCCTGCAGACGATCCCAGTCCGGTGCGGCGAGGAAGGCGTTGAGGTCAGCGGCACCGAGATCGTCGGGGGTGAGCGGTCGGATGCGATCACCCACCACGAGACCGAGCTGTGCACGTCCGCCATCACGGTAGCGGGCGAGGGCGAAGGGGGCGTCGGGTGCTGTCGTCATCGTCGGTGACTCCTCTGTCGTTCGATGTGTCGGTTCTAGTGGCATCAGGGGCGGACGACATCGTCCGCCCCTGTGAGCCCACTCAGCCCTGGCCGTGCTTGGCGTAGGGGTTGAAGAGCGCGTCCTTGATCTCGTCGGGAACGCCCTCTTCGGTCGCGCTGGGCCCGTCGGCCGCCGGGAACGACTCGGTCATCGACATCGGCATGGCGCTGTTGCGATAGAAGTTGTTCGAGCCGAGCGAGGGCTTCCAGGTGTTCGCCTCCCAGTCGGGCACGTAGTTGCGGTAGCCGCCGGTGTTCAGCTCGATACGGAGACTCGAGGGCTCGCGGTAGTAAAGGAACGTCTGCTCCCCGATCCCGTGGATGTTCGGCCCGTACTCAATCGGGGTGCCGTTCTCCATGAGGGTGTCCGCCGCGATCAGCAGCTCCTCACGGGTGTCGACCCAGAAGGCGTAGTGGTTGATCCGTCCGGCACGCGTGGAGCCGTCGAGCACCACTCCCAGGTCGTGCGACTTCTCATTGGTCGTGAGCACCGAGAACACCGAGATGGGCGCCTCGTCGAGCACAGTGCGGGCCATGAAGCGGAAGCCGAGGACATCGACGTACCACTTCACGAACGCGTCGACGTCGCTCGCCGCGACCGTGACGTGGTCGAGCTGGCGGGGAGCACCGGCGACCTTGGAGCGCCTCTCCGGGCGGTCGGGGTAGATCGACGCGACACTCTCGGGAGCCTGGTGACGCGTGACGTCCCAGTGCAGGGTCATGTCGTGACCGAATGGGCCCGTGAAGCGGTAGGCGCGTCCGATATGCGGAACATCATCGAGCCACTCGCCTTCGACGCCCGCGGCTTCGACACGTTTCGCCGCCTCTTCGAGCGCCTCGGCACTCGAGGTGCGCCAGGCCATGGTCGCAAGCGAGGGCTCCTCGCCGGGCACGATGACGAGCGAATACGCGTAGTAGTCACCCCAGCAGCGCAGGTACACGGCTCCGTCGACGCGGTCGACCACGGTCAGGCCCACCTGCTCCTCATAGAATCTGACCGACGCCTCAACGTCGGGCGCGGTGATCGCGACGTAGGACAAATGGGACAGTAGTTTGATCATCTTCGATCCTCCGTTGAGTTCTCGGGTATTCCCGTACATCCACTCTCCGCTCGGCGCTAACATCAGGGAAGATGTGTTCGACAATCCTGCACATCGATGTCATCTATGAGCTGGAGGCCCGCCGTGCCGAGTTCCAAGAACGTGTCGCGCCTCGACCTCAATCTGCTCGTCTCTCTCGACGCGCTCCTCACCGAGCGAAGCGTGACGCGGGCAGCAGAACGACTTCACCTCAGCCAGCCGGCGCTCAGCGCATCGCTCTCTCGACTTCGAGTGCATTTCGACGACGAGATCCTCACACGGCGTGGCAACAGCTATGAGCTCACGCCTTTCGCCGCGCGTCTGAGCGAGCACACGACGACGGCGCTCGAGGCTGCCAGACGAGTCTTCGACAGCCAGGCGGACTGGGACCCGTCGACGTCGACGCGGGAGTTCTCGATCTTCGGCTCGGACTACGGTTTCGCGACCGTCGCGCAGCGTGTGTCCGCTATCGCGGCACGGCAGGCTCCCGAGGTCAGATTCCGATTCATGCTGCACAGCCCGGCGATCGTGGAAGACGCCGCCGTGCGCCTGCGGTCGGCCGACGGCATGCTGATCCCGCATGGTCACATCTCGGAACTGCCGCACCTGGATCTGTGGCGCGACGACTGGGCGGCGATCGTGGCCACCGAGAATCCCGACGTAGGGGAGTCGCTCAGCCTCGAACAGGCTGCGGGACTGCCGTGGGTGCTCACCTACAGATCACGGTTCGCCTTCACCTCTGCAGCGCGTCAACTGGAACAGCTCGGCGTCGAGCCGCACGTCGAAGCCGTCGTGGAGAGCTTTCTGGCGATGCCGTTGTTCATCGCCGGCACCCGCCGAGTGGGAATGGTCCAACGCGCACTCCTGCCGATCGCGATGCGCGCGGCAGCTGTGCGCGAAGTGCAGATGCCCTTCGAGGCGACGCCGCTGGTGAGCGCGCTGTGGTGGCATCCTGTGCATGCCCGGGATCCGGAGCACGTCTGGATGCGTTCCGTGTTCGAACAAGCCGGCGCCGAACTGTCCGAGTCCCTCAACGGGTGACGGCGAGAGAGGGCGGGACGGAGCATCCGTCCCGCCCTCTCCCGCGCCCTGCTACTCGACAATCCCTTCATCCCGGACGTCGATGACGCCGCCGACCGGCTGCCAACTCGCGCCATCGAATTCATTGAGCTCGAACTGGAACGCGATCCGACCGAACGGTCCGGAGTCGAACACGATCCCCGGCAGCAGCAGCGGGTTCTCGACATCGGAGAAGTCGTCCCAGGCGGCGATGATCCCCTCGCTGTCGAGCGACTCCGCATTGCGCAGCGCCTCGACGATCGCCGCCCCGAGACCGTAGCCGTTGAGGGCGAGCGCATCGCTGATCTCGGCCTCATGTCCGTACTCGGTCATCGCTTCGGAGTACGCGAGGAAGTCCTCGTCCTCGGCGAACCGGGGGTCTGAAGGATCCATGAACCACTTGAACGCGTGCGCTCCCTTCACTGCCTCCGGACCCGCCTGGTTGATGGCCGTGGTGAAGTCTGACGTCGTCGAGCCCAGTATCACGGTCGGCTTCCAGCCGATCTGGTGGATGTAGGCGAGCACCGCACCGACGGTCGGTGCGCCGATGTTGATGATGAGTGTGTCGACGCCTGCGGACTGAAACTCGCTCACCTGGGCGCTGAGATCGGCCGTGCCCGGAGCGACCAGAGCGGTCTTGGCAGGAACGACCCCGCCTGCCGCGAGGCCGGCGGTCTGGCTCTCGCTGAGGTCGTTGTTGAAGCCCACGTAGCCGACGACCGCATCCGGATGCTCCGCCGTCAACCAGTTCGCCTGAAGCTGCCCCTCCCAGGCTACGTCGGGCCAGAACGCCCGCTGCAACGGGAAGTTCTCGATGTCGCTGAGCGGGCTGTTGCCCGCAAGCGAGATGCCGGCCACGCCCTTCTGCTGCAGGTAGTCGCGACCGGCGATGGAGATGCCGCCGAAGTTCACGACGGCGACGGCGCCGTCCTTCTCGACGAACTTGCGCTCGTTCTCGACGAGTCGCGCGGGGTCGTAGGCGTCGTCTGCGGTGACGAGCTCGATCTGCCGCCCGTCGATGCCGCCTTCGGCATTGGTCTGCTCGATGTATGTCTCGAGACCCGCCAACCCCGGCGCGACGGCACCGAGCGGACCGCTCTGCGGCCAGCTCGCACCGATCACGATCGGGGCCTTGTCGTCGCCTCCGCCCGAGGCGTCCGGGGTGGCGCCGCGGGCGGTGCAGCCGGTGAGCACGAGGGCTGTGGCTGCGACCACCGCTGCCAGGCGCGATGCGACGCGGATCGTGGAATTCATCATTGAGTTTCCTCTCGGGTGCTGGGTATATCACGAGTTGCAGTACGTGCGAGGGCGCGGTATCCGCGACCGATCAGTCCGGCGGCGCCGCTGGGAGCGATGATGATGCAGGCGCCGAGCACGACGGCGAAGACGAGCTGCGCCAGGTACGCCGAGGTGTCACCCGGAACCGCCTCGCTGAACCAGGTCGGCAGGTAGACGATCACGACCGCGCCGATGATCGCGCCCCACCACGACCGGTTTCCGCCGACGACGGAGGCGACGAGGAGGGTGATCGAGAACACCAGCGGGTAGGACTCCGGCACGACCAAGCCGAGCACCAGCGCATACAGCGCGCCGCCCAGGCCCGCGACGGCGGAGCTGATCACGAAGAGCGCGAGCTTGAGTCGGTCGGTCTCGACGCCGACGGATGCCGCCAGGATCGGGTTCGCACGCACCGCGGCGAGCGCGCGGCCGATACGCCGTGAGACCAGGTTGCGCACACCCAGAATGCTCAGCAGCAGCACCACGAGCAGCACGAGGTAGATCCACTGCGCGTCCGTCAGAGCGCCCGTGGGCGAGAAGAGTCCTCCCCCGCTGAGCGTGATTCCCGCCTGCCCTCCGGTGAAGTCCGGGAGACGGTAGAGCACGATCGGGAACAGTGCGGCGATGACGATCGTGAGGAGTCCGAGGTTGAAGCCGCCGAGTCGGACGCCGGGCAGCCCGATGATCGCACCGACGATCGCACACACCACGACTGCGGCGACGAGCGCGAGCGCGACCGGCCATTCCAGGTGGCGGATGACCAGCATCGACGCATACCCGCCGATGCCGAAGATGGCTCCCTGGCCGAGACTGATCTGGCCGGAGAAGCCCATCAGCAGGTTGAGGCTGATGACACCGAGTGCGACCGCGAGCACGCGGCTCATCGCGAAAAGGTCGTAGTCGGTGACCAGGAACGGGATGCTCACGGCGATCACGATCGCGACGCCCGTGGCGATGCGGGGCAGCCAGTGGAGGATGGTGGTCATGCGCGCACCGTGCTTTCGCGTCCGAAGAGCCCGGCGGGCTTGAAGAAGACGACCGCGATCACCACGGTGAAGGCGAGCAGTACGTTGAGGTCGCCACCGAGCCCTGGGACGTAGCGGCCGCCGATCGCCGTCAGCAGACCGATCAGCAGGCCGCCGACCACGACGCCGATGCGGCTGGTGATGCCGCCGAGGTTGGTGGCCGCGAGTCCCATCAGCAGGGGGACGGTCATCATCGCCGGGGATAGTCCGAGCGAGGGCGCCGCGACGACGCCGGCGACGGTTCCGACGGCGCTCGCGGCCGCCCAGCCCGCCGCGAGCCATATACCCGCGTTGAGTCCGAGCAGCGCCGCGGAGTGTTGATTCTGTGCGACAGCTCGGAGGCGCAGGCCGAAGGTGGTGCGGGTGAACAGGAGCGCCATCGCGCCCATCACGGCCGCGACGAGGATCAGTCCGCCGACCTGTTGACTGGTGAGCCGGAGTCCACCGAACTGCAGCACCCAGCTGCCGAACGGGTTCGGGAAGTTGCGCGGATCGGTGCCCCAGATCATGCTGACGACGGCATTGATCCCGAGTAGCAGCGTGACGCCAAGGGTCGTGAGCGCGGTCTGATTCCGCCGGTCGACCCAGCGCACCACCCCGAAGTAGAGAAGCGCGCCGATGAGCGCCGACACGACGATCGCGAACGGGATCGCCAGCCAGGCGGGCCAACCTGCGAGCAGCGCCGTGTAGGCGACATAGGCCGCGAGCACCGCCATCTCGCCCTGCGCGAGATTCAGCATCCCAGTGCCCTGGAAGATGACGCTGATCGCGAGCGCGAGGGCGGCGAAGACCACGCCGGTCGTCAGGCCGTCGAGGGCGATCTGCAGGAACTCGATCATGACACCTCCCGTGTGTCTGTTCCTCGTGCACCGTCGTCACTACCCCCGAAGTAGTGCGCGTGCAGAGCGTCCGTCGAGTGATACTCGGCCGCCGGCCCGTCGTGGACGACGCGACCTCTGCTGAGCAGCACGACGCGATCGGCGACCTCGAGCGAAAGGCGGGCGTTCTGCTCAGCGAGCAGAATCGTCAACTCCCATTCGTCACGCAGCGCCACGAACTGGGCGAAGAGCTCCTTCGTGGTGAGTGGGGCGAGCCCCAGCGAGGGTTCATCGACCAGGAGCAGCCGCGGACGCGCGAGCAGCGCCCTGCCGACCGCGAGCATCTGCGCCTGGCCGCCGGAGAGCGCCCCGGCCGGCCGCTTGCGGAACTCCTCGAGGATCGGGAAGGTCCGGTAGACACGTTGGAGATCGGATGCCGCAAGCGACCGTCGCGCCGAAGGTCGCCCGATGCTGCCGAGGCGCAGGTTCTCCTCGACCGTGAAGTCGGAGAACGTGCCGCGTCCCTCCGGCACGTGGCCGATGCCGAGCCGGGCGATCTGCGCGGTACGCAGGCGGTTGAGATCGGTGCCGTCGAAGCTTCGGCTGCCTCGCACCGAGACCGTCCGGCTGATCGCACGCAGCAGGGAGGTCTTGCCGGCGCCGTTGGGGCCGAGGATCGCCACGATGCTGCCCTCGTCGACCGTGAGGTCGATCTCGTGCAGCACCTCGACGCGCCCATAGGCTGCGGTCACTCCGCGTAGCGAGAGAAGGCTCATGCGGCGCCCGCCTCGAGATGGCCCGTCTCGACGTCACCGGTTTCGACATCGGTTCCCAGATAGGCGGCGATGACGTCGGGGTTCCGCCGGATTTCCTCAGCGGTGCCGTGAGCGAGGAGGCGCCCGGCATCCAGCACCGCGATCGTCTGGGCGTACTTCATCACCAGCGCGACATCGTGCTCGACGAGCACACACGTCATTCCCGATCTCGTGCCGTGAGCCACGATCAGGTCCATCAGCGCCGCCGACTCGTCTTCGCTGAGGCCCGCCGCCGGCTCATCGAGCATGAGCAGGGTCGGGTTCGAGACCAGCGCGCGGGCGATCTCGATGCGGCGTCGGTCGCCGTGCGCCAGTGCACCAGCCGGGGTCAGGGCATGCGCGGAAAGACCGACCCGGTCGATGACGTCTCTCGCCCACTCGGTCGCGAGCTTCTCCTCGCGGCCGCTGCCCGGCGTGCGCAGGACGTGGCTGAGCAACCCGGCCCCCGTACGCACATGCGTGCCCAGCATCACGTTGCTCAGCACGTCGGCGTCGTCGATGAGGGCGGGGGTCTGGAAGGTGCGGGCGATCCCGGCCTTGGCACGACGGAAAGCGCGCAGTACGTCCAGCTGCTCGCCGTGCAGCGCGATCGTGCCCTCGTGCCGGTAGATGCCGCTGATGCAGTTGAACAGTGTGGTCTTTCCCGCACCGTTCGGCCCGATCACGGCGCTGACGCCGCCCGCCGGAACATCGAACGTCACGGCATCCAGTGCCCTGACACCGCGGAAGCCGATGCGGACGCCTGTGAGGCGGAGCGCGGGTGGCGCAGGTGTGTGCGCGTTGTTCATGCAGAACTCCTTCGTTCTGCTTTCATGACACCCGAGTCGAGGGCATCACAGAAGCCCCTATCGGTGATGCCGGGCATCGGGTTGCCTGATACCCGTGGTGGGTGTGATCGCTGGAGCCAGGCGGAATCTCTCAATGCCAAATTCGCGCCGGGCCCCCGCCGCTATCGCTCGAGGACGAGCGCGAGCCCCTGCCCCACGCCGATGCATAGGGCGACGACCGCCACACCCCCGCCGCGACGCCGCAGCTCGTGCGCTGCACGCGCGAGGATCCGCGCGCCCGACGCGCCGAGGGGATGGCCGATCGCGATCGCTCCGCCGTGCACGTTGAGGCGCTCGGGATCGAGCTCCGGCCAGCCGGCCAGGCAGGCGAGCGACTGCGACGCGAACGCCTCGTTGAGCTCCACGAGATCGACATCGCCCCACGTTCGGCCGGCGCGGGCGAGCGCGCGGTTCGCCGCCTCGACGGGCGCGATTCCGAACACGTCGGGATCATTGCCGAATACGCCCCGCCCGGCGATGCGGGCGAGCGGCTCGCCGTCGATCGCTCCTTCTCCTCCGAGCAGCACGGCGGATGCCCCGTCGGTGATCGGCGAGGAGTTGCCCGCCGTCACCGTCCCGTCCGCGGCGAAGAGCGCCCGCAGGCCACCGAGCTTCTCGAGCGTCGTGTCGTCGCGGATGCCCTCGTCGCGCGAGAGGCCGGCACCGGGAACCCCGACGATCTCGCCGTCGAACACGCCATCGGCCCACGCCTGAGCGGCTCGCCGGTGGCTGCGGAGCGCAAACGCATCCTGCTCCTCCCGCCGGATCCCGAAGATCGTGGCCAGCTTCTCGGCCGACTCCCCGTTCGAGATCGTCCACTCCTTCGGGAGGGCGGGATTGGTCATCCGCCAGCCGATCGCGGTGTTCCACATCGTCTGATTGCCCACCGCCGGCCACGGCTTCGGCGACTTCTCGACGACGAACGGAGCCCGGCTCATCGATTCCACCCCGCCGGCGAGCACGATGTCAGCGTCACCCGTCTCGATCGCTCGAGAGCCCTGGATCACCGCCTCCAGACTCGAGCCGCACAGCCGGTTCACCGTGGCTCCGGGCACGGTCGTCGGGAATCCTGCGAGCAGCGCGGCGAACCGGGCCACGTCGCGATTGTCCTCCCCTGCCTGATTGGCGTCGCCGAGCAGCACGTCGTCGATGCGCCCCGGATCGATCCTGGTACGGTCGACGATCGCCCGGAGCGTCACGGCCGCGAGATCGTCCGGGCGGATGCCAGACAGAGCCCCGCCTGCACGTCCGAAGGGCGTGCGCAGGGCGTCGTAGACGAAGGAGGCGGTCACGAGAGATCCAATCCGGTCAGCGAGCTCAGCGCAGCGACAGTGTTTGCTCCGAACGCCTCGCGGACGACGAAGCGCCCGTCCACGACGTCGAAGACCGCGTGATCGGTGTAGACGCGTGTGACGCACCCGACCCCGGTGAGAGGGTATGTGCACTCGTCGACGAGCTTGGACGACCCGTCTTTGGCGAGCAGATCGGTCATCACGAACACCTGCTTCGCTCCGATCGCGAGATCCATCGCACCCCCGACAGCGGGGATCGCGCCGGGTGCGCCGGTCGACCAGTTCGCGAGGTCGCCGTTCTGAGCGACCTGGAATGCTCCGAGCACGCAGACGTCGAGGTGCCCGCCGCGCATCATCGCGAACGAGTCGGCGTGGTGGAAGTACGCCGCCCCGGCCAGCGCCGTCACCGGCTGCTTCCCCGCGTTGATGAGGTCCGGGTCGATCCGGCCGGCTTCGGGCGCCGGCCCCATGCCGAGCAGGCCGTTCTCGGTGTGCAGGATGATCTCGAGCTCCGCCGGCAGGAAGTTCGCGACCAGTGTCGGCGCACCGATGCCGAGGTTGACGACCGCGCCCTCCGGGATATCCGCCGCGATGCGTGCCGCCAGGTCGTCACGCGTGATCCGGGTGGTCATCGCAAGACCTCGCCGTCTTCCGCAGCACGCTCGATCGGTCGCCCCTCGATGTCCACGCCTCCGATGAAGCCGTCATCGCCGAGCCAGGGCCGCCGCCCGACGGCCACGACACGGTCGACGAACAGCCCAGGAGTCACGACCGTCTCGGGATCGATCGACCCGAGGGGCACAACCTCATCGACCTGTACGACCGTGATGGCGGCGGCCGAGGCCATCACCGGACCGAAGTTGCGTGCGGTCTCGCGGTAGACGAGGTTGCCCCATCGGTCGGCCGCGCAGGCGCTGATCAGCGCGACGTCCGCGGCGATCGGGTACTCGAGCACATACCGCCTCCCCTCGATCACCCGCTCCTCCTTGCCTTCGGCGAGATCGGTGCCGACTCCGGTCGGAGAGAAGAAGGCGCCGATGCCGGCGCCCGCGGCACGGATGCGTTCGGCGAGGTTGCCCTGCGGCACGATCTCGAGCTCGATCTCGTCCGCCCGGTAGAGACCGTCGAACACCCACGAGTCGTGCTGCCGGGGGAAAGAGCACATGATCTTGCGCACCCGACGCTCAGCGAGCAGCGCGGCGAGGCCAGTGTCGCCGTTGCCTGCGTTGTTGGCGACGATGGTGAGGTCATCTGCCCCCTGAGCGATGAGCGCGTCGATCAGTTCGACCGGCTGTCCGGCGCGGCCGAATCCGCCGATCATCACGGTCGATCCGTCTCTTATCCCCGCCACGGCCGCCGCGGCATCCTGTACGGTCTTGTCGATCATGATTCGTTGTCGCCGCAGTCGGGGCCGAACACGTCGCTCGCGATGCGGAACGCTGTGTTGGCTGCGGGCACGCCCGAGTAGATCGCCGACTGAAGGATCACCTCGCGGATCTCGTCGATCGTGAGGCCGTTGCGGACGGCGGCTCGCAGGTGCATCGCGAGCTCCTCATGGTGACCGAGCGCGATCAGCGAGGAGAGCACCGCGATGGATCGAGAGCGCCGATCGAGTGCCGGTCGCGACCAGACATCGCCCCATGCGACGCGCGTGATGAAGTCCTGGAAGTCGGCGTTGAGGTCCGTCGTCGCCGCGATCGCGCGGTCGACATGCGCATCGGAGAGCACCTCTCTGCGGACGGCGAACCCCTGTTCACGTCGTTCGTCGTCGGTGAGACCCGTCATTCGCGGCTCCTCTCGTTCAAGAACTGAGTCAGCAGGGCGGCGACGGCCGCGGGCGCATCGACGGGCGCGAGGTGCGACGCCTCCGCGATCCCTGCTGCCGATCCGTCGACCACCCCCGCAGCGATCTCGCGCACTGACGACTCGGGCGTGACCTCATCCTGCTCGCCCCAGATCGCCAGCACCGGCGCCGAGATCTCACCGAGCCGATCGCGCACGTCATGGCTTGCGAGTGCCTCGCAGCACCGCGCGTAGCTCTCGTCGTCGGCGTTCTGCAGAACGTGCAGCAGTCGCCCCGTGAGATCCGGGTGCGAGGCGATCGAACCAGGGGTGAACCATCGTTGCGCCGAGCCGATGATCAGCGCTGAGGTGGATTCAGCCCGCACCTTCGCAGCGCGCTCCCGCCAGGCATCCGGCGTACCGATCGCCGCGCCGGAGCAGAGGATCGCCGCACGCTCGACGAGTGCCGCATGTCGCAGCAGAAGCTCGAGCCCGACAGCCCCACCGAGTGAGACACCCGCGTAGCGGATGCTGTCGACGCCGAGCGCCGAGGCCCCCGCCGCCACCGCATCAGCCAGGTCGGCCACCGAGAACGCCGTGGAAGCCGCAGCAGAATCGCCGTGTCCTGGCAGGTCCCAGGCGACGATCCGGTGCGTCTGCGCGAGCGCGGGGGCGACCGATTCCCACAGGATCGTCGAGGTGCCGAGCGAAGGACCGAGCACGAGCAGTGGTGCACCGTCGGGGCCCACCGGTTCTGTGAAAGCGAGCGTCGTCATCGGGTCTCTCCCCCTGCAGCCGTGCCGAGGTGCGCGGTGGGGTCGAGCAGCTGGTCGAGATCGACCCCAGACGCCTCCGCCATCGCACCGACGAGGTCGCGCAGATCCGCGCCCGCGACGGCAGCGTCGATCAGCTCATCGAATCGCGCGCGGCCGATCAGCGGCACGAGCACGATCGCGAGCCGTTCGCTGACCATCAGGCCACCGGTGAGTGCGAGGTTGCGGGATGCCGCGGCGCGGTCCATATGCAGATTCTCGGCGAGCGTGGCGGCGTGCGCCGAGGCGCCGAGCGCGAGCCGCAGCAGTTCGCGAAGGGTGGGCCACTCGGCGTGCCATGCCCCGTCCGGGCGTTCGTCGCCGGCGAGCGCTGCGGCCAGATGAAGCGTGGCGCCGAGGCCGGGCGCCCGAAGTGCTGCCGAGCGGATGAGGATCGATTCGACCGGATTCTGCTTCTGCGGCATCGCGGAGGAGCCACCGCCGACGCCTTCGAAGAGCTCGCCGATCTCGGTGCGGCTGAGGGTCGCGACGTCGGTGGCGACCTTGCCGAGCGCGTCGATGGCCTGCACCAGAGCGTCACCGAGTTCCGTCACCGGCCAGCGGGAGACGTGCCAGGCAGCTCCGGTGTCGCTCAGACCCGCGCGCCGCGCGAAGGCGGCAACCAGATCGCCGGTCGCTTTGCGGGATCCGGTGATCTCGACGAATGATGCTCGGGTCCCGCCGGCCCCAGCAAGCTGCGCGGGGAAGTCGAGCGCGGCCAGTCGAGTGGCGGCACGGTCGATCCCGAGGAGCCAGGAGTCGATCCTGGCGCCGAACGTGGTCGGGACGGCGTGCTGGGTGAGAGTGCGCGCCACAACCACCTCGCCGCCGTGGGCCACCGCGAGGTGGTTCAGTCCGTCTGCCACCTGCCCGAGCGACGTCCCGACCTGAGCCGCCGCCACGCGCGCCACCGACATGATCGCCGAATCCCAGATGTCCTGACTGGTCGCCCCGCGGTGCACCCACACTCGAAGACCCTCCGGCGTCGCGGCCTTGAGCTGCCGGACGAGGGGTATCACCGGGTTCCCGCCCTCGACTGCGGCGGCGATCAGCGCGTCGACCTCGATGATCGAGCTGCCGCCCGGCGTGAGCCGACCACGGAGTACATTCTCGATCGCCGCGAGATCGGCCGCAGAGAGCATCCCGATGTCTGCGTACGCTGCGGCGAGCGCCCGCTCTGAAGCGATGAGTGCGTCGAGGAACACGGCGTCGCGCACGATGTCGTCGCGTCCCACGGTCGCGGGCGAGAGCAGTCCCTCATCGAAAGCGGTCATGCGCACACCTCTCGGTGATGCTGGGCGTCAGTAGACAAGGAATACCGTCTCCCCTTCGCCCTGCACGCGGATATCGTGCTTGAGCCGGCCGTCGGCGGTGCGCGTCGCGATCAGCGTCGCCCGTTCCTCCGCCGAGAGCGACGAGAGCAGCGGATCCGCGTCGAGAGCGGTCGCATCGTCCGGAAGGTAGATGCGCGTGTGGAGTTTGTCCGGCAGTCCGCGGGCGTAGACGATCGTGGCGAAGAACGGCGCCCGCCGGTTGCGAGATCCGGGGTTGCGGGTCCAGAACTCGTAGCGCCCCTCGGCGTCGGTGAAGGTGCGCCCGAAGCCGGTGAAGGTGTGGTCGTCCCTGCGGAAGGCGCCGCGAGCGCGCGGCACCGTGCCGTCGGTATCCGCCCCGAAGATCTCGATGAATGCATCGGGGATCGGATTCCCCGCTCCGTCACGCACGGTGCCGCCGAGCAGGATCGCTCCGGGCGAATGCGGGAATGCCACCTCATGCATCTTCGGGTACTCGATGCCGTAGGCGAAGAACGGGCCGACGGTCTGCCCCGCGGTGGGCCGATGGGTCTTGGCGGGCACCGACATGCTCAGGCCTCCTCCTGCTCGAACCAGGTCGCGTCGGGTCCGTCAACGACGATGTCGAAGCGGTATCCCGTAGACCATTCCGGCGACGTTAGGTCGTGGTCGTACACCCCGACCAGAGCGTCGCGGTCCTTCTGGCGCCAGATCGTGTTGTAGATGGGGTCGAGGGCGAAGAGCGGGTCGCCGGGAAAGTACATCTGCGTGACCAGTCGCTGGGTGAACGACGAACCGAACACCGAGAAGTGGATGTGCGCGGGGCGCCACGCGTTGAGATGGTTCTTCCACGGATACGGGCCCGGCTTGATCGTCGTGAACAGGTACTCGCCGTCATCGTTCGTGACCGCACGCCCCGCGCCGGTGAAGTTCGGATCAAGGGGCGCAGGATGCTGGTCGCGCTGGTGGATGTAGCGCCCAGAGGAGTTCGCCTGCCACAGCTCGATGAGCTGGTTGCGCACCGGCCTCCCCCACGAGTCCAGCAGCCGACCACGCACCGTCATCCGCTCGCCCAGCGGCTCACCGGCATGCTGGATCGTGAGATCCGACTCGATCGCGGCGACATCGCGCTGCCCGAAAGCCGGCGACAGCAGCTCGATCGTCTCGGGGTCGACCAGCCGGGGGTTCTTGGTCGGATGCCGCAGGATGCTCGACCGATACGGCGGGAAGTCGTGCATGGTGGCAGGCAGCGCTTCTCCCCGCGCCTCCCGACGGTCGAGCGCCCCATGAAGATCGACGATCTCAGCGGTGATCGCCGACTGCGCGACCTGGTCGGGCGAAGCGAGCAGCGACTCCGGGGCGGCTGCGATCGTTCCTGACTGGAGGGTCATGGGTGTCTCCTTCGACACGGGCGGGCTGCGTTCACAGCATCCTGATCCGCGATCGTCGGTGGCGGATGCCGATTCCCACTCAATGAGACACGAGCGTCGAGGTGTGGCACTATCGGCGCATGGCAAACTCCCCCTCGGGCGATTCCGTCACCGAGCGACTCATCCGCGTGCTCGAGACGTTCACGCCCTCTCGCACGGCGCAGAGCGCCGCCGAGATCGGTCGCCGGGCGGGCCTACCCGCCTCCTCTGCCCATCGCATCGTCGGCGAGCTGGTCGACGCGGGGATGCTGGAGCGCGACGACGACCGGAGGATCCGCATCGGCATGCGCCTGTGGGAGCTGGCCACGCGATCCTCACACGCCCTGCGCCTCAGGCAGGTGGCGCTGCCCTTCATGGAGCGGGTGCAGTCGCGTGTGCGCGAGCACACCCAGCTGGCCATCCTCGAGCAGGACGAAGCACTGTTCCTGGAGCGCCTGAGCAGCCCTGATTCCGGGTCGAACGTGACGAGGGTGGCGGGCCGGCTGCCGCTGCACGCGTCCTCCTCCGGGCTGGTGCTGCTCGCCTATGCCGAGCACGCCCTGCAGGAGCGAATCCTCGCCGGCGCCCTCCCCCCGGTGTCTGCCGAGACGATCACCGACCCCGCGGAGCTGCGCCGCAAGCTCGCGGAGGTCCGCGCCGTGGGGCATGCGGCGGCCCCCGGCTACATCGAAGAGGTCTCGACAGGTGTGGCCGTGCCTGTGCACGACGAGACGGGCAACGTCGGGGCGGCCCTCTCGGTCGTGCTCCGTCGCAACGACGCGACCGAACCCGCGCTGCGCGAACTGCTCGCCGCCGCCCGCGACATCGAGCGCGGTCTCGGCGGCCGCCGCTGACGCCAGCTCCCATTCAACGGTAGAACGGTGGGTTCGGTGGGCTCGGTGATCCCACAATTGCTGGCGATACGTCCGTCGAAGGAGACGCCATGACCATCACCACCCGCACCCGCGTCGCCATCGTCGGCGCAGGACCCGCAGGGCTCCTGCTCTCGCACCTGCTGGCCGAGGCCGGGATCGACTCGATCGTCCTCGATCGGCGCAGCCGCGCCGAGATCGAATCGACAATCCGCGCCGGCATCCTCGAACAAGAGACGGTGCGCGTACTGAGTGAGACAGGTGCCAGTGACCGGGTCCTCACGGTCGGCAACCGCCACGACGGCATCGAACTCCGTTTCGACGGCGAGGGGCACCGCATCGATTTCCCCGCCCTCACCGGACGCAGCGTCTGGCTCTATCCGCAGCATGAGGCACTCAAAGACCTGATCTCCGCGCGCCTGGCCGCCGGTCAGGATCTCCGGTTCGAAGTCGACGTCACGGGCGTCGGCGATGTGGGAACCGCGCGCCCCTGGGTCTCGGCGATCGCCGCCGACGGGACGGAGCAGCGCATCGAGGCCGAGTTCGTCGTCGGCGCGGACGGATCACGAAGCGTCGTACGCCCCGCGGTCTGCGGGTCATCCACCGGAGGGTACTTCCGCGAGTACCCCTTCGCATGGTTCGGCATCCTGTGCGAGGCGGCGCCCAGTTCTCACGAGCTGATCTACAGCAACTCCCCCGACGGGTTCGCGCTGATCAGTCAGCGGAGCGCCACGATCCAGCGCATGTACTTCCAGTGCGATCCCGGCGCCGACCCCCACGCGCTCTCCGAGGCGCAGATCTGGGACACCCTGCAGGCGCGCGTGCCTGGCACGATGCTGACGACGGGGCCGATCATGCAGCGCGACGTACTGCGCTTTCGCAGCTTCGTCGCGCATGAGCTGCGCAACGGACGAGCCGTGCTCGTCGGCGATGCCGCCCACACCGTGCCTCCCACCGGTGCCAAGGGCATGAACCTCGCGGTGGCCGACGTGGTGCTGCTCGATCGGGCGCTGCGCGCACTGCTGCTCGAGCACGATGCCCGCCTGATCGATGTGTTCGCCGAGACGGCACTGAAGCGCATCTGGAAGGCACAGCATTTCTCCTGGTGGATGACGAGCATGCTGCACACTGCGACCGACGCCTCGCCCTTCGATCAGCGTCGCCAGGTCGGCGAGCTGCGGTCAGTCGTCGAATCGGAGGCGGGGCAGACCTTCCTCGCCGAGGCCTACACCGGATGGCCGCACGAGGGATCCAGCCGATGATTCGGTCCGATGGGAGACCGACAGGTGCCGTGCGCGGGTAGCGCCGCAATCTCACGCGCCGGGTCAGCAGGAACCGCTCCGCCCTGGAACACGGTCAGAGTGCGGGCAGCGGCCTCTCGGCGTAAGCAACCGCGGTGCGGCCGGACACGTTGACGACTAGTCGACCAATCCGCTCGATCTCGAGCTCGATGACTTGCCCGTCCGACAGCGGTCCGACACCTGCCGGAGTGCCGGACGCGATCACGTCACCCGGCCAGAGAGTCATCACCGAGCTGGCGTAGGCCACGAGTTGAGCGACGTCGAAGATCATGTCTGCTGTGGAGACACTCTGACGATGGTCACCTCCCACCCAGCAGTCGAGCCTCAGCGAGTCAGCGTCGCCGACCTCGTCCGGCGTCACGATCCACGGACCGATCGGAGTGAAGGTGTCGAAAGACTTGCGCGTCGAGCGATCTTCGGTCGAGCGGACGCTGATGTCGAGCACCCCGGTGTACCCGGCCACGTACGACAGCGCGTTCCCGGGGGGAACGCTGCGCGCTCGACGACCGATGAGGACTCCCAACTCGCCTTCCTGGTCGGTGCGCTTGTCGGTGTACGGCAGCTCGACTGTGCCCCCGGGTGCGAGCACAGAGCTCGTCGCCTTGAGAAACAGGCCGTATTCGGCGATCGTCTTCTGCTCGGACATCTCGATCTTGTGGTCGAGATAGTTCACCGGTGCCGCGATCAGCTTCCCCGGGCGCGGTAGCGGGGCATCCAGGACCACAGATGCTAGAGACGATCTCGGGAGATCCGCCAGTTCGAGATCCGCGACGCCTGCGAAGTCCCCATGCGCGTCGAGCCAATCGCTCCACGCACCGGCGACGCTGGGGGTGGGCAGCAACGAAGACAGGTCGACGACGACGTCACCGTCGACCAGACCCGGGCGCTGCCCGTCGAAGAGCGCAAGTTTCATGTGTTGTTGTTCCGATCGTGGTCGGGGGAGACAGGCTCCCGCAGGGTTGACGAGTCGTGCAGGTTCCTACCCGCGCGCACCTCCGCGTGCGGCGTACAACCAGTCGATCGCGCTGAAGTCGTCGATCGCACGGGAACGCAGCACCTCATTGCGCTCTGCCGCTTCGCTGCCCGATCGGTGACAGAGTTCGCCGAACGCCCGCGCCATGGTCTGCACCTGAGCCGCTCTCGGCGAACGCTCTGCGGCGAAGCGTGCGCCCACGTCCATCGCAGTCCCGGCATGACCCGCCACCCGACCGAGCGCCTCAGCGTCCTCGAGCGCCTGACAGGCTCCTTGGGCGAGATACTGCAGCATCGGATGCGCGGCGTCTCCCATCAGTACAAGCCGCTGATCAGCCCAGATCGGCGATGGCATCCGGTCGAACAATGGCCATCTGCGCTGCTTGCCGACGAAGTCGAGCGCGCGCGCGACCACGGGGTGACAGCCGCTGAAGCGCTCCTCCAGCTCATCCACACCGCCGTACTCGCTCTCGCCTCTGGCGAACGAGTCGCTCCTGAAGACGAGAACGTTGTTCAGCAGCTCGCCCCGGCGCAGCGGATACTGCACGAGGTGTCCTCCAGGCCCCATCCACACCACCACATCATTGGCGATCGGCCCTCCGTCCGCGATGGGGATCGTGCCTCGATACGCCACGTAGCCCGAGTTGATCGGACGGTCGCCCACGAGAGCATCGCGCAGCGACGACCGCAGACCATCCGCTCCGATCACGAGGTCTGCACTGAGGGATCGACCGTCGAGCGTGACTGCGATGCCAGCCGCCGCGTCGACGGACACGACCTCGGTGGCGGTGCTCAGATCCGCGCCGAGTCGAACCGCCTCCGAGAGCAGCAGCGAGTGCAGATCTGTCCGGTGGATGACCGCGTAGGGAGCTCCGTACCGATCCTCGAAGGCCTGATCGAGGGTCACCCTCGAGAGCTCCCGATCGGTGATCGCATCCCGGGCGACGAGATTGTCGGGAAACACGGCGATCTCACGGATCGCGTCCTCGAGCCCCCATGAGAAGAGGACTCGCATGGCATTCGGACCGAGCTGCAGCCCCGCTCCCACCTCGCCGAACGCGGTCGCCTTCTCGACCAGGGCCACGGCGATTCCCGAGCGTCGCAAGGCGATGGCGCTCGCCAGACCGCCGATCCCTCCGCCGATGATGAGGGCGCTGCGAACCGTGATTGCGTCTTCGTCGAGCGTGCTCATCCCGTCAGCTTCGACGTGCACCGCCGGAAAACGCCTAGGATTCCTCCATGCGGAACGATCCCCTCCCGCGTCGCCCGTCGAACGGTGTCGAATCGCTCGACCGCGGCCTGCGGCTGCTCCAGCTGTTGCGCGACGACGGCAGCGTTCGCGTCGCAGACGCAGCCGAGCACCTGGGCACTGCGCGGTCCACAGCGCATCGGCTGCTTTCCACCTTGGTCTACCGGGGCTTCGCGGTGATCGATGACGATCATGTCTATCGTCCCGGACCATCGATGGATGCAGGAACGGCCCGGCTGGCGTGGACGAAGGAGCTCCGCCGCATCTGTCACCCTCATCTCCTGCTCCTGTCCCGTCGGGCGGGGCAGTCGTCGAATCTCATGGTGCGAACCGGGTTGCAGGTGCGATTCCTGGAGACCGTCGAATCTGCAGCTCCTCGGCGAACCCGCGACCGTCAGGGGATCATCATGTCTGCCTCGAAGGCCTCGGGCGGCAAAGCCATCCTTGCGCGCTTCACCGATGAGCGGATCGCCTCGATGTACCGAGAAGCGCGGGATGAGGATCGTCTCAATGCGCATGAACTGACCGCCCTTCTGCGGGAGCTGAGGTCGATCCGTCGGTCGGGCTACGCAGTGAACCGCGGGGAGACCGAGCGCGACGTGGCAGCGGTCGGTTCGGCGATCGAGTCCTCAGACGGCTCCGAGATAGGTGCGTTCTCGGTGTCGGTACAGTCGGACCTCCTCACCGCATCGCTGCAGGAGCACCTCATCGAACTCGTGCTCTCAGCACGTCAGGAGATCGCGCGCGATGTCCGCGACAGCGACCTTCACGCCGACACTGGGGATGGTTCCGCATAGCGGAATCCTTGCCACTCCGTTGCGCCCCCCGTCTAGCGTCAGCCTCGCATCCGTCACCGATCGACGAGGACACGTCAATGACGATCGACAACGCCGCGCACAGCGACACCACTGACCCGCAGCTCCCAAAGCCCTCTCCGGAACTGGAGCGGCTGTACGCCGACTTCGCTCGAAACAGCACGGCTCCGCTGTGGACGCAGACGAACGACCTCATGCCGTTCGCGCCGAAGCCAGCAGCGGTTCCGTTCGTCTGGCGGTGGAAGGAACTGCTCGACATTGCCAAGAGGTCGGGAGATCTCGTGCCGGTGGGACGCGGAGGAGAACGCCGAGCCATCGGCCTCGCGAACCCTGGGCTCGCGCCGACCGCGTACGCGACGCCCACGCTCTGGTGCGCGATCCAGTGGCTCGGCGGCCATGAGACGGCCCCCGAGCATCGGCATGCGCAGAACGCCTTCCGCTTCGTCGTGGAGGGCCAGGGGGTGTGGACGGTGGTCAACGGCGACCCGGTCGCGATGCGGCGAGGCGACCTGCTGCTCACCCCCGGATGGAACTTTCACGGCCACCACAACGACACATCCGAGCCGATGGCATGGATCGACGGACTCGACGTGCCGCTTGCCCACGACCTGGACTTCGGGTTCTTCGAGTTCGGCTCAGACCGCGTCACCGACGAGGCATCACCAGCGGTCTCCCGCAGCGAGCGTCTGTGGGCGCACCCCGGCGTCACCCCGCTGTCGAGCCGAGGGTCATCTTCGAGTACTCCGCTCGGTGCCTACCGCTGGGAGGCGACAGACGCGGCGTTGCGCAACCAGCTCGAACTCGAGGACGAGGGCTACCCGGCGACGGTCGAGCAGGGGCATGCTGCCATCAAGTTCACGAATCCAACCAACGGAGGCGACGTCCTCCCCACGATCCGCTGCGAGTTCCATCGCCTGCGCGAAGGGTCCGCCACGGCCCCCAGGCATGAGGTGGGCTCGTCAATCTGGCAGGTCTTCGAGGGACGCGGGGCTGTGGTCCTGGGAGGGACTCGGCACCGTCTCGAACGGGGCGACCTCTTCGTCGTGCCGTCCTGGGTGTCGTGGTCACTGGAGGCGGAGACATCGTTCGACCTCTTCCGCTTCAACGACGCGCCGATCGTCGAGAAGCTCCACTTCGACAGAGTCTTCATCCCCTCCGAGCGATGACCCCGAGGATGTCACGTGCGCCGGGGCGGGCCGCGGATCGGATGCGCGAGGCACGGCGCGGAACGGCCTACTTCTCACGCATCCTGGATAGCCTCTCGGATGAGCATCTCGCCGAAGAGATCTCGCCCACAGGGGAACGAACAGCCGCCATCGCCGCGCGAGTCGCGCTGCATGCCCGCGTCTGCGCCGAAGCGCTCGAAGCCGCGCGGATGGGCACCGTGTACACGCCGCTCGCCGCACGTTTCGATGCCGCCTCGATCAGATTCACCTCGACGCTGTCGCCCGACGCCCTGCGTAATCTCCACGCGCACAGCGTCGTCCATCTGAATGTCGAATGGCGTGATCTGCCACCCCAGCTCTGGACCAAGGCGATATCGACCGGCGGCGACAGTGCGCGCAGTCCACTCGTGCTGGTTGAAGAACGACGACGCCTAATCTGGACATCAGCCGCAGCCATAGATCCCCTCAGACGCCTCGAGCCTCTGCCGGACGACGTCCGAAGAATTGCTCGCATCGCCTCGGTGAGCATCCGGACAGTCTGACGAGTGCGAACGGCGGCGGTCGCACACATTCAGCAAACGAACTCAACCACCTCACCCCGAAGCTAAGTGACGGTCCGGACACCGCTTCGACCACCGCCCCGTCGACGTAAGGCGTGTCTGCGTCGCTCGCAAGCACGGGAGGGGGTACTTGACTCCACATCTGCTGCATCCCGTCCCCTACACGGCAACGCGTGCCCATGAGCCCGCGGCGAGCTCTCTTCGCGCGACCGCACCACCGGGGACCTTGACCCTCACCACCCGAGCCCGCCGGTCCATGTTCGCGACGAGAAGGATGTCTGCACCCTCACATCGTCCTCCGAGGCTCCACAGAAGACCGTCCGGGCTCGCGCCGGACAACAGCACACTGTTCTGCAGTTCCACGAGAGCGTCGAGGGCCTCAGCGACGGGCAGCCGGCCAGACTGGTCAGCGATCCCACGGGGGCCCCAGGTCTCGAACCAAGACAGGGAGCTCACGCCGCGAACTGCGAGAGCCGCCGCGCTTGCGATGACCCAGGCGGCGAGTTCGGTCGCACCCTGACGCTCGTCGGATGCACCCGTGAACTCTGCGCCGTACCCCGCGGACAGATTCGTTCGAGACGGGGCCGGTTGCGGTGTCGTCGCCACATTGTTGAAGCGCGGTCGCAACGAGACTGGCCCGATGTGCACATCGAGTCCGTCCGCGATCCGCACGGCCTGCTCGGCCACGAGCCGCTGCATCGCGACCGACTCGACGAGCTGCTCAGTGTCGAGCGCATGAAACAGCGGACTCACCGTGACGACGATCGCCTCGGCGTCGCGCGAGATGGAGTCGCGCTCGCGGTTGAGCTCGGTGAAGTGCGATCGTGCCCCGCTCGCGAAGGGAGCATCGATCCCCGCAGCGCGGAGGGCTGCAATCACTCGCGCTCCGACCGCGGGTGATGTCACGTGCGTGTCCTTGTCGAACGCCGCAACCCGCAGCAGCGGCACGGTCAGCGCCGTCAGCGCTGCCGCCGCGGAACCGACCTGATCGTCATCCTCTCCGCAGATCAGCCGCACGTCGAGCGGCCTCTCATCACGGGCCGCCCTATCCAGCACGGCGCGCCAGTTGCGCGTGGTCAGATCCAGTTCGACGATCCGGAAGGTGCCCGCCGACGAGACTGGTACAGGGTCAGGAGCGGTCGAGGCCTCGACTCCGATCTCTGGGAATGAACCGCCCTCAGTCAGGTCGATCCGCGCTTCCGGGGCAGAGCCCGCACGAGTCTCTCGGTCCGCCGGAGCGGAGACGATGATCGTCTGCTCCACCGTCTCGCCGTCACCCAGGACATACGGGTACGGCAGATCGAGCGGCCGGCTGTACGTCTTGAACGACGCATCGGTCCAGTTCCGCTGATCCTCCATCTCGAACACGTCGCCCGTGAAGGAGATCCGCGCTCCCCCGTCGATCCGCAGCTCACGGATATCGCGGATCGGCTGGTGCGGACTGATGTCGACGGGGAAATCTGTCGCCTCCGTCGAGCCGTCGGAGTGGACGACGACGACGTCGCGTCCCGCCTCCGACGGCGGATGCAGTGCGACGAGCCCAGTGCGGCATGTGTCGAAAGCCGCAGCGCTGACGGCGCTCCACACGATCGACAGCTCATCGCCGCGGGTTGCGACGGTCAGAGTCGACGACACACGGGCACCGAGTCCTTCGTGCTGAAGGGCCAGCTCGAAGGACTCGGCACCGCGGTCGAGCCTGCGCACGGCGACGGGCACGGTTTCCCACCCTCTGTCACGCACGACGGCACGCACTGCGCGGAGCACGATGATGCCATGATGGCGAATGTCGGCGATCTCGTCGCCCCTCACCTCGAGCGTCCAGCCGCCGGCCTGCCACTCGACAGCATCGGTCCGCCACCAAGTCGGAGTCACAGCGAAGTCATGCCCCCGTCAACCTGGAACAGCGCACCGGTTGCGAAGGCTCCTTCGTCGCTCGCGAGGTAGACCATGATCCCGGTCACGTCGTCAGGGGTGCCGGCACGGCCGATCGGGATGCGGCTGACGATTGCCGCGCGCGACTCGGGATCGGCGCTGATCGCGGCGACCAGCGGGGTCTCGGTGTATGCGGGTTGCACCGTGTTCACCCGGATGCCCTGCGATGCGTAGGCCGCAGCGACCGTGCGGCCAAGGCCGTGGATTCCCGCCTTCGATGCGCTGTAGGCGGTGAAGTCCTTGCCTTCGCCGTTCACACCTGTCGGGCTGCCGGTCAGAATGATCGATCCACCTCCGTGCTGCACCATCGATCGCACGGCGTGCTTGACTGTCAGGAATGTTCCGGTGAGGTTGATGTCGATCGTCCGACGCCAGACATCCAGATCAAGCTCTGCTGCCGGCGCGTCCTGTCCGAACAGCTGCACGCCCGCGTTGGCGACGACCACGTCGGGTGACCAGCCTGCGGCTTCGAGTTCAGCGAAGCCTCCGGCGACGGCATCCTCATCAGAGATGTCCATGGTGATCGCGCGTGCCCTCGCACCGATGTCCGCAGCCGCGAGCGCAGCTCCCTCGGCGTTGCGATCCGCGAGCACCACCCGTGCCCCCTCTCGAGCGAAACGCTTGGCCACCGCCAGACCGATGCCCAGCGCAGCACCGGTGATCAGCGCAGTCTTGCCTTCGAGTCGTGTCACGTTCTTCACCGCTTGATCTGATCGAGGTGCAGCATGCGGGCGAGGTTCTTATCAAGTTCGTCGTCCTGGAAGATCTTCTTCCAGTCGTCCTTGATGATGCTCTCACGGCCGTAGTCCATCGCGATGAGGCACGCGTCGGAGAACGGGTTGTCTCCGCGGAGGCCGTTGGCGAGTGCGACCTGGGTGTGACCGTACAGGATGCTGCGGGCAGCTGCCTCGGGCACGCCCATCGTGTTCACCGTCTCTCGGAGAGCTTCGTTGAGCAGGTCGCCGATCATGCACGCGACGGTCTCGACCAGGGTCGGCTCGAGCTGGGCGAGCTGCTTGATGGTGACCCAGTGCACGTCGATGACGGGCGCGTAGATGGCGCGGACGGTCGCCTCGACGATGGCCTTCTTCGCCTTGTCATCGCTCTCGATCGCGGCGATCGCGTCCTGCGGAGCGGCGATGCCGCCGAACGTGTCGGCCCACTGCTCAGGCGTCTCGCGCTGCAGGAAGAACGACGGGTGGCACGGGTGCGCGACGGCCTGGATCACGTCGGCGCGCGTCGTCAGCAGACCGGCGTACGCGGCGGCGGGGTCGAGGGTCAGCACGATGGCACCGGGGCGCAACTGCGGGACCACATCGGCCGTCACCGGGCCGAGGGCGAGGTCGGGCACGGCGAGCACGACGATGTCGGCGTCGGCCACGGCCGTCGCGGCGTCAGTCAGCTCGCGGCCGGCCTCGATCGTGCGCTCCTGTCCGGCGGGTGAGTTCTCGACGTACCAGACGGTGTGGTCGGTCTTGACGAGGTTGTTGGACACGCGCATGCCCATCTTTCCGCCTGCGCCGATGACGGCGATCTTGTGGGTGGCGGTGGCGGTCGAGCTGTCGGTCATGATGTGCTCCTCAGGTATTCGAGTGTGATGCGGGTCCATTCCCGCTCGGTTCGGATGGTGGTCTCGGCGTCGGACTGCCAGGGGAGCCAGTGCTCGACGATCTCGTTGATGCCGCGCTCGCGCGGCCGGACGGCGGAGAGCAGCTGCGGGTAGTCGTGCATTCCCGTGCCCATCGCGGTGCCGGAGTATGTGAAGCCGACCCAGCCGTCCTGGCGGGCGAAGGCGAAGTCCTTGACGTGCACGTTCTTCACCAGCGCAGAGGTCTGCTCGACGCAGATTCTCGGCTGCTCGAGTCGGGCCACGACGTTGGCGGGGTCGAGGCAGATGCCCAGATGCGGACTGTCGACGCGCTCGACCAGCCCGACGAGGTCGGTGGTCGCCATCTGCTCGTAGGTCTCCAGCGCGAGAGTCACGCCCGCCGACTCGAACGCGCGGATGCTGCTGCGCAGCCACGTCTCCGCTTCGGTGGTCGAGGGCCGGGAGTCGGGGCCGTAGACCATGCTGCGCAGCAGACGGACATCGAAGATCTCGGCGATCTCCAGGAACCGGGTGAGGTGCTCGGGCGCGATGCCCTTCGTTCCCAACTCGATCGTGATGCCCAGGTCGCGCGCGGCCGAAGCCGCCTCACGCAGCAGCGCATCGCTCATGCTCTCCAGGGGGGCGTAGTCGCAGATCTGGAAGAGCTCGACGCCCTGCTCGCGCGTGTCCTCGAAGGCGTCGACCAGACTCAGCGGATCGAGCGCGCGGTCGGAATGCCGCCAGAAGTAGGCGTAGGTGCCGAGACCGATCATGCGCTCTGCCCCGCAGTGCGTCCCTGGTCCTGTCGAAGGGCCGCGAGTTCGGCGGCCTCGTCGAGCACGGTGACCAGCGCATCGGGATCGTGGGCGAAGCGGCCGAGGAAGACCCCGTCCACCGCATCGCCGAGAGCGGTGAGGAGGCCAGGGCCAGCGGCTCCCCCGTAGATCACGGCGGAGTCCGCGCGCGCAGCATCAGCCTGGATGGCGAAACGCAGCGCCGCGGCGACGACGCGGATGTGCTCGGGCCCGGCGGGCTCGGGGGCGCCGATCGCCCAGACCGGCTCATAGGCGACGATCACCGCGCCTGCGTCGGCCCCGTCGAGCGCCGATCGCAGCTGGTCGACGGCGACGACCGCGGCATCCGCAGGCGCCTGCTGCTCGGTCTCGCCGATGCACAGCAGCGGCGTGAGTCCTGCACGCAGGGCCGCCCTCGTCTTCGCGGCGGTCTGCTCCTCGGTCTCGCTGAACAGGCGGCGGCGTTCCGCGTGACCGATCTCGGCGATCGTCGCACCGACCTCGGCGAGCTCGGCAGCCGTCACCTCCCCGGTGAACGCACCCGGCTCCTCGCCGGAGACGTCCTGCCCTCCGATGCGCACGGGCGTACCCGCGAACGCGGCGATCGCCGGCAGCACCTGCAGATAGGTCGGGGTGATGAACAGCTCGACCGCGCCGTTCATGACGGCGCCGTGTGCGCGCACGCGCGCCGCGACATCGTCGAACCAGGCGCGTGCCCGCTCGTGCCCGAAGTACGTCTTCAGGCTCACCCCGACCGTGACCTGCGACATCAGCAGGATCCGGTGGTCTCGTACTCGTCGATGACGGCGACCTTCTCGGCGCTCGCACTGGTCTCGTCGAACCGGTAGCCGAGCCACTCCCGCACGAGTCGGCGGGCGAGCTCGATGCCGACGACGCGCTGGCCCATCGTGAGCACCTGCGCGTTGTTCGAGAGCACGGCGCGCTCGACCGAGAACGAGTCGTGCGCGGTCACGGCGCGGACGCCGACGACCTTGTTCGCGGCTATCGCCACACCGAGACCTGTACCGCAGATGAGGAGGGCTCGGTCGGCCTTCCCCTGCGCCACGAGTTCGGCGGCGGCGATCGCGACGCGCGGGTATGCGGTGTGCCCGTCGGCATCCACGCCCACGTCGACGACGGCGGCGACGCCGTCGCTGTTCTCGAGGTCCTTCTTGAGTATCTCCTTGTAGTCGAATCCGGCGTCGTCGGAGCCGATCACGAGACGGAGCTTGTCGGTCATGGTGAGTCCTTTCAGTTCGAGGTGTCGGCGAGCAGGTCGCCGAGAGCGCTGACGATCAGCGCGAAAGAGATGGCCCCGGGGTCGGGAGTTCCGATGGCGTGCTCGCCATGCGTGCGGGCGCGGCCCATCTTCGGCATCAGGTCCGAAGTCGCCGCGGCCGCATCGGTCGCGGCGACCGCCGCGCTCTGCCACGCCGCAGCGAGCTCAGCGCCGCCATCGACAGCGCCGGTGAGGACGCTCGTGAACGGCACGAGCGCATCGACCATGGTCTTGTCGCCCACCTCGGCCTTGCCGTAGGTCTGAACGCCCCGGACACCGGCGTCGACACCCGAGGCCACTGCAGCCGCGTCGGGTCGCCCCTCGTCGCCGAGCCGCGAGGCGACGGCGTTGAGCATGACGCCCCAGAGAGCGCCCGACGTGCCGCCCGCCTTGTCAGCCCAGGCGTCCGCAGCATGACCGAGAGCGGTCTGCGCTCCGGCTCCGGCTTCGGAGGCGAGGACGGCGGCGGCGAGGGCCGCATGCGAACCGCGCTGCATGCCGATGCCGTGATCTCCGTCGCCAGCGATCGAGTCGATGCGACCGAACTCGTCGGCGTTCTCGTCGATGGTGTCGACGATGACCTGAAGGGCCGCGCGCACGGTCTGTGCGACCGCTTGCGAATCGTCATCGCCGGGCGTGATGATCTCGGTGATGCTCTCGCCCGCGCTGACCGGTGCTGCCTGCTCGGCCGTGACGACCGAGCCGCGGCGGTAGGCCGGCGCGTCGACCGGGGTGTCCCAGAGTCGCTCGAGCTCCTCGTCGAGCCAGAACAGGGTGAGAGAGGTGCCCGCCATGTCAAAGCTCGTGCAGAACTCGCCCAAATGGGGATCGACCGCGACGATCCCTGCCGTGTCGAGCAGCTGCGCGATGCGGCGGTAGACGACGAACATCTCCTCGTACTTCAGCGCACCGAGCCCGTTGAGGATCGGCACCACGCGGGCTCCTGCCGCGTCGACGCCGTCGGGGATCTCGGACAGCAGACGTGAGACCAGGAGCTCGGCGAGTTCGTCGGCGGTCGGCACGTCGGCCTCGTCGATGCCCGGCTCGCCGTGAATTCCCAGACCGATCGCCATGCGTCCTTCGGGCACCGTGAACAGAGGCGCAGGCGCACCGGGCAGGGTGCACCCGGTGAAGGCGACGCCGAAGGAACGCGTGCGCTCGTTCGCGAGCCCGGCGACACGGGTCACCCCGGCGAGGTCGTAACCGGCCTCGGCCGCGGCGGCCGCGGTGCGGAATACTGTGAGATCTCCGGCGATGCCTCGACGCTTGTGCTTCTCCGCGGCGGGCGCGCTGGCGATGTCATCGGTGACCGTGACCGTCTCGGTGGGGATGCCCTCGGCGCGGAGCTTCTCCTGCGCGGCATCGAAGTTGAGCACGTCCCCGGCGTAGTTGCCGTAGCTGAGGAACACCCCGGCGCCGCGGTCTGCCGCCTTGGCGATGCTGTACACCTGCTGGGTCGACGGGGAGGCGAACAGATTCCCCATCGCCGCGCCGTGGGCAAGTCCCTGGCCGACGAGTCCACCGAACGCGGGGTAGTGCCCCGAGCCTCCGCCGACGACCACAGCGACCTGACCTGCGGGAACAACCGTGCTGCGTACGACTCCCCCGGGAATCCGACGGACCGATCGTGCGTTGGCGGCCACGAAGCCATCGATCATCTCGTCGACAAATTCCGCTGGATCATTCCACAGACGCGTCACGAGTGCACCATGATCGCGACATCGATCACCGATCTAGCTGCCTGGCTGATGTCCACGATGACTCCTCAATCGACGGTGATGCGAGCAAACCGACGCTCACGCTCCATAGTTTGGCAAACCGGTTGACCAATTGCAAGTACAGAGTTCTCCGCTGATGCCCCACATCGTCAGCTCAGTCGGAAAGCGGCTGACCGCTCAAGCGACGCGTCGCGGTCGACATGTGATTCGCCATGGCTGAGGCTGAGGCGTTCTCATCGGCGGCGGCGATCGCCTCCAGGACCGCAGCGTGCTCCTCGATCGCGATCAACACACTCTCGGTATCGTGAACCGCTCGGTCGGAGTACACCTGAAGCAGGGATCGAACCACGTGCAGCATGTCGACGATCGTGCCGTTCGCCGCGGATTCCGAGAGGACGTGGTGGAATCTGCTGTCTGCGACCGCAAAGGCTGCGAAATCGTGGCGCGACGAACGCATCGCCTCGAGTGCGGTGGTCAACGCGGCGATAGCTCTCTCGTCGGCCCGGGCCGCAGCGAGCCGGGCGACGTAGATCTCGAGCCCGGAGCGCAGTTCGATGAGTTCACTCGTGTTGCGCTCCCCGATCAGCAGCCCCCACCGCAACGCCTGCGGAAGCAGGTCGCTGGCCGCGCCCCGCAGGTAGGTACCCGACCCCGGGCGTACGTCCACAATTCCGAGAATCTCCAGAGCTGCGAGCGCCTCTCGCACCGCCGAGCGGCCGACTTCCAGCGTTGCAGCGAGCTGTCGCTCAGGCGGCAGACGGGTTCCCGGCGCGAGGTCTCCGCCAGTGAACAGATCGAGCAGACGTCGCGCGACCTCGGTGACCGGGGATCCCG
Organism: Microbacterium sp. CGR2; assembly: GCF_003626735.1. Classification (NCBI taxonomy): domain Bacteria; kingdom Bacillati; phylum Actinomycetota; class Actinomycetes; order Micrococcales; family Microbacteriaceae; genus Microbacterium; species Microbacterium sp. CGR2. The sequence continues at coordinate 3,469,002 of NZ_RBHX01000001.1, forward strand.
AGGGCAGGGCGTTCAAGGAGCCCGCAATGTTCATCGTGCGATTCTCGGGATAGGCCGGCATGGATCTAAAGATAGCCTCGGCCACCGATGATTCGTCCAGGCGACGAATCATCGCCGCTCATCCCCACCACGGGAAGAGTCGACCCACCGTCGCTCCGCAAGGCTCCGCTGTGAGGTCGCGGCTCTTTCGTTGTGCTGAATCTCCTGCTACCTTTTGGTCAACCGGTTGATATCTCGACTTCCGAGCCGGTGATCTGCGAAGGAGCAGCACATGAACGCGACGGCGCATCGCCCCAGGATTCCAGCCTGGCTGCCGATCACCGTGATCATTCTCGTCGTCCTCGGCGTGGGCCTCAGCACCACCAAGTACGTCTCGATCCAGGAAGCGACCGTTGCCGCGAGCGAGGGCGAATTCGATCCGGCCGCATACGCCGATGAGAACTTCGAAACGGATGTCGTCCCGCAGATCGAGGACGAAGCGATCGACCTGGCTACGCTGCTCGAAGATCTCGCCGATGGTGGCGACGAAGCGGAGTACGGTCGTGCTCCTGGAGCCAGCAGTGCATACAGCTTCCCCGTCACCTTCACCGGTGTCGCGGGTGTCCAACAGGGCTCCATACTCCCGGTCACGGTCGAAGGCGTTCCCTCCGATGTCATCGTGCAGGTCCAGGTCGGACCGGCGATCAACGGCACCGCTCTGCGCGATGTCACAGGCACCGTGTCGTTCAATGACTTCACGAATCAGCTCGAGTTCCAGAACGTTGCGACGGTGTTCAACGAGCGCGTCCGCGACGGGATCCTGTCCGAGGTCAGCCTTCCCACCGAAGGACAGACGGTCACGGTGACCGGCGCGTTCACTCGGGTGAACCCCGCATTGGTCTCCGTCGTTCCGATCGCACTCGAGGTCGGCTGATGTCGCTGCTCATCGAGCATCGCGTGACCGATGGCGTAGTCATGACTGCTCGCGGCATCTCCAAGGTCTACGGCGCGACGCACGCGCTGAAAGGCGTCGACTTCGACATCCGCGCCGGCGCCGTCACCGTGCTCTTCGGCGAGAACGGAGCAGGAAAGTCCACGCTCATGAAGATCCTGTCCGGCGTCGAGACGCCGACCGCGGGAACGCTCACACTGAACGGCGAGGGGATCGAACTCGTCGACACCGTGGATGCTTCCCGGCGCGGTATCGCGATCATCCACCAGGAACTGAGCCTGGCACCGAACCTCAGCATCAAGGACAACATCTTCATGGGTCGCGAGTACACCCGCGCCGGACTGATCGTCGACGACAAAGCCGAGGCTGCCAAGACACGCGATCTCATGGGGCGTCTCGCAGAAGATCTCAACCCGCACACGCTTGTCGGAGACCTGCGACTCGGACAGCAGCAGATCGTCGAGATCGCGCGAGCCCTCGCCGGGGAAGCCCGAGTGCTCATCATGGACGAGCCGACGTCTGCCCTGAGCGGCAACGAGGTGGAGGTGCTCTTCTCCCTGATCCGCGAACTGACAGACGACGGCGTGGCCATCGTCTACATCTCCCACCACCTGGAGGAGGCGCTGGAGATCGCCGACCACGCGGTGGTCTTCCGCGACGGGGCATTGGTTGCGACCGGAGACCGTGCCGACATAGATCTGAACTGGGTCATCTCAAACATGGTCGGTCGAGCGGGCGACGATCTCGCGCCTGATCTGCTTGAGGAGTTCGGCGACGTCGCCCTGTCCCTGAGAGGCGTCACGATCGCCGACCCCTCTAATCCGAGCAGACTGGCCGTCGACGGACTCGATCTCGATGTGCGCGCGGGCGAGATCGTCTGCCTGTACGGGCTCATGGGCGCCGGGCGCACTGAGCTTCTCGAAGCGCTCGCGGGTCGCTCACCGATTCAACGGGGCACTGTGCTCGTGCACGGTGAGGAGATCGCCCGGCAGAGCATACGCGAACGGATCGCCTCCGGGCTCGCTCTCGTGCCCGAGGACCGGCAGCGCGACGGGCTCATTCAGACGATGTCGGTGGGCGAGAACACCGCTCTTGCCAACCTCCTCGCATTCACCCGCTTCGGATGGGTCCGTCGCGGCGCGGAACGCGAGGCGGTCGCGGCGAGTATGGCGGATGTGCGCGTCAAAGCCGCGGGTCCGAACGCGTCGATCACATCCCTGTCCGGCGGCAACCAGCAGAAGGTCGTCATCGGCAAGGCGCTGATGACCGCACCCAGGGTGATCCTCCTCGACGAGCCCTCTCGTGGAATCGATGTGGGTGCCAAAGCCGAGATCTTCGCCCTCATGGCCCGCGAAGCCCGAAGAGGCCTCGCGGTGCTCTTCGCGACGAGCGAGGTCGGCGAGGCCCTCGGAGTCTCCAACCGGATCATCGTCCTGTCCAAGGGGCACGTCGTCGGCGAGTTCGATCCACGCCAGACAAGCCGGGAAGATCTCATGATCGCCTCGGGAGAATCACACACCGACGAGCCCGCAGGGAGCGCGCAATGACCATCACCCAGAAGAACGACTCGCGGCGCGCCCGCCTGCAGAACGTCGACATCGGATCCGTGCTGCTCGAGGGACGAGCTTTCATCGCTCTCATCGTCCTCATCATCATCTTCGCCCTGCTGTCGGACTCTTTCTTGAGCTTCGGCAACCTCGTGACGATGACCAAGCACGTCGCCTACAACGCGATCCTCGCCATCGGGATGCTGTTCGTCATCCTCAAGGGCGGGATCGATCTGTCGGTCGGGTCAACAGTCGGACTATCCGGAGTCGTGGCGGGCACGATGCTGCAGGGCTGGCAGCTCACCCTGTTCGACATCGTCGTCTACCCACAGGTCTGGTTCGTCGTCGTAATCGCACTGGGAGTCGGAACGTTCGTCGGCTTCATCAACGGCATCCTCGTCACCAAGTTCAACGTCGCGCCGTTCATCGCCACCCTCGGCATGCTCTATGTCGCGCGCGGCGCAGCTCTCCTCATCTCCAATGGAACCACGTATCCGAAGCTCGGCGGAAGCGAAGAACGGGGCAATCAGGGCTTCCTTCTCATCGGGGGCGGTCGCATTCTCGGCATCCCGACAGCCATCTGGATCATGGTGGTCTTCGCGGTAATCGCCTCCTTCGTGCTGCGCAAGACTCCGTTCGGCCGCTGGGTGTACGCCACGGGCGGCAACGAGCGAGCCGCCGAGCTCTCCGGAGTCCCCGTGCGCAACGTCAAACTGCACGTCTATCTGATCAGCGGCTTCTGCGCGGCCACGACCGGCCTCATCATCTCGTCCGAGCTCACCAGCGCCGCCCCACAACTCGGTGAGACCTTCGAACTGAACGCGATCGCGGCGGTCGTCATCGGAGGCGCTGCACTCACCGGTGGTCGCGGCAACGTCCGCGGAGTACTGATCGGCGCATTCGTCATCGGCTTCCTCAGCGATGGGCTCGTACTCGTCGGGGTCTCGACCTTCTGGCAGATCGCCATCAAGGGCGCCGTCATCATCCTGGCCGTCATGCTCGACCAAGCCCAGCAACGGATCACGAGATCGAAGAACGCTGCCCTCGCGGCCGCGAACAAGCAATCCGCTCCCCCACAGACAACGCCGGTCTCGGCGTGATCCCGCTGCAACGTCCGCAGCACCCACAGCACGATCAAAGGAGAATCATGCGACGCAATATCATCGCCGCAGCAGCGGCGCTCACCCTCGCCCTCAGCCTCACCGCGTGCAGTTCCGGTGAAGGTGATGCGGGTTCCGGCGGGGACGACGGCGAAGCCGGCGGCACCATCGCCATCATCACGCCCTCGCCCGATAACCCGTTCTTCAAAGCAGAGGCAGACGCCGCCCAGGCCGAAGCCGAGAAACTCGGCTATGAGACGTCCGTCTCCTCACACGACGATGATCCCAACAAGCAGAGTGAGCTGATCGACGCCGCGATCAGCAACGGCGCGAAGGCCATCATCCTCGACAACGCCGGTGCTGATGCTTCGGTCGGTCCGATCCAGAAGGCGAAGGATGCCGGCATCCCTGTCTTCCTGATCGATCGTGAGATCAATGAGACGGGCGTGGCTGCCGCGCAGATCGTGGCGAACAACGCGCAGGGCGCAGCAGCAGTGGCCGAAGAATGGGTCGCCGCGCTGCCGGACGGCGGCAAGTACATCGAGCTCACGGGCAAGGAGTCGGACACGAACGCGGGCGTCAGATCGGAAGCGTACGCCAGCGTGATCTCCCAGTACCCGGAGCTCGTCTCGGTCGCGAAGGAGACCGCGAACTGGAGCCAGGACGAGGCATTCGCCAAGATCGAGACGCTGCTGCAGCGCGATCCTGACATTCAGGGCATCATCGCCGGCAACGACACGATGGCGCTGGGAGCCGTCGCGGCTGTGGAGGTCGCGGGACTCAGCGACAAGATCGTGATCGCCGGATTCGACGGCAGCCCGGATGCTGTGGCGGCGATCAAGAACGGAACGCTGCTCGCCAGCGGTCTTCAGCCGGCGGTGCTCATCTCGCAGCTTGCGGTTCAGCAGGCCGACAGCTTCATCCGCACGGGCGAAACCGGCGCTGACGAGAAGCAGTCGATCGACTGCGTCGTGATCAATGCTGGCAACGCCGAGAGCTACACGCTTTTCTCGCTGGAGTGACCTGAACCCAGCTCGAACGACCAAGAAGGGGCCGCCTGATGGCGGCCCCTTCTCATGTTTGGAATCGCTCGCTCGGTATGGTCACTCCACAGTCAGCACGACCCGGGCATATCCGGTCAGAGCTGGGGCTCCACCATCGACGGCTTCGATGATGATGTGGATGCTCGATCCGGCCGGCGCATCGGCGGGAATCTGGATAGTGCAGGCGCCGGGCACGACCGTGAGCTGGCACTCGGAGCCGCGATCTTGAAACGCCCGGACGGTGACGTCGTCTCCGTCCGGGTCGGTGACGGTGAACCCCAGCTCGACGTGTTCGCCGGGGGATACGGTCCTGTCCAGCGTCTCGACACTCACTCGGGGTGCATGATTGGCCGAGGCAGGATCCGACGTGACCGTCCACTGCAGGCGTGCGGCGAAGTCTCTTTGGAACGCTCCGAACCACCGGCTCGCATCGCCTGCGTCCACGATGGGCGCGCCGGGCGTCCACGGGATCGAACCGGCGCTGTCCCAGCGATGCGCATCGTCGGGGTGCGGGACCTGCCTGCCTCCCCAGCCTCCGAAGGCGGGGTCTTCTGCGTTGCGGAGACCGTTATCGATGTGCATCGCGAAGTTGGAGGAGTCGCCCTCGGATATCCAGGCTCCGGCGGCTTGAAGCGGTGCCCAAAGCTTGAATCCGCGTTCCCTCAGCGCCTCGGCCGAAGCGCCGACGACACCGAAGTAGTCCTCGTCGTCGAAGCCGGCGGCCATGTGCTTGCCGTCACCCCAGACTCGGTACGCCGCTCCGATCGCCCCCACGGATGAGACATGCTCGCGCGTCCATCCGTCAGAGAGATACTGCTGCGCGTCATCGGGGACGACGTGCCACGCGAAGTAACCCCATGCCGCGGTGGCGACGTCACGGAACTCCAGTTCCGGCCAGACGGGACGGATGTAGCTCGAAAACGTGTCGTCCTGTTCCCCATAGCTCGTGATGACCGTACGCCCGACGATGAGCGCGTAGATCTCGTCCCATTCCGGGGTCCCGCGGTACTCGTCTTCGATCGACATCAGTGCACGGGCGATCGTATTGGTGCCCCCCCATGCCTGCGCGAAGACCCTGCCCGGTGCATCGCCCAGGAGCACATCGCGGACCAGATCGGACCCGGCGGTGGGCTCTCGGGTGTCCCCGACCTCAGCGATGTTGCCCGTCGCGACAAGCGCACGCAATCGCTCAGGGGAGGGATAGCGCGGATCGTGGCGTACGAGATTCTCGTGCACGGCCTCGTAGGCGTCCAGCGCCTGATCTATGTGCATCCGTGCGCCCGGTTCGGGCCACCGGTGCGGGGCGACTCCACGCGCTGGGTCTCCCGAGTGATGGAACTGGCTCGCGGAGTAGACGAGCGCGGCGATGTCGATCTCGTTGCTGTACAGAAGCAGCCGGAGCATCGAGTTCAGGTCATCGAGTTCTGGATCTGTCGTGACGATTATGCGCGCGCGATGTGCCGACATGGCTCTCATTTCAGAAGGGATGGAAATTTGTCACGCGACGGTCACGACCGCGTCAAACGCAACCCGGCACCGACCGGGAAGACGGGATCGCCGGAGTCCGAACCTACGTCCGGCGAACTCGCCACGACGGCCGCCATGCTGCGCGGCAGTTCGAAGGGCAGCCGACCTTCGGGCGCCTGCGCGAGAGAGAGCGCATCGAAAACAGCAGTATCGGACGCGCCGAAGTCGGCGACGAGAGCGGTCACGTGAGGCAGCAGCGATGTCAGGATCGCCGGACGGCTGAGCGTGACGCACACCACGACGGGGCAGAGAGCGGCGAGGTCACGGATCTCCTCAGTCACTTCGTCTGAAAACTCGAGCGAGCCCTGCTCCATCGATGCCTCGAGGAAGAACCTGTCACGGAGCTCGAACGGAGCGGACAGGCGAACGATGGCGAGGTCGGCGTCGTTTGCCGACGCCACCGACCACCCCGCGGGCAGAGCCGATTCCTCGATACCTCGGAGATGGATCCGTCCCGGACCGGCCAGAGGCAGCACGGGGTGGCCATCGATCTCTTCGTTGACCAGCACGGTGATGGCACGCGACTGAGCCGCATGTCCGAGGGCGACGTGCTCTCGGTCCTCGAGGCCCGACAGCGGTGGAGCATCTGGCAGTCGCGCTCCGGGGAAGAGATCGAGCGTGAGCGCCACGACGCGAGTCACCGCTTCGCGGAAGCGCTCGTGCGAAATGCGTCCGTCCTCGAGGAGCCGACCGAGCTGCACCGTGTCGCTCTCACCGCCCAGTTGGTCGATGCCGGCATTGATCAGGCGCGCCATCCGCTGCTCACCGTCGAGATGCTCAACGCCCCACGCACGCGCGGGGAACGGCTTGCCGAACGGTGCCGCATCGTTGATCAGACCGAAATCCGACAGCACCACCCCTTCAAAACCCAGTTGGTCTCGGAGCAGGTCCGTGATGATCCGCTTGTTGAAGGCGAAACCCACCTCCTCGACGGGAGCGCCTCCGAGTTCGAGACCGACCGGCATCCCGTAGTACGGCATGATCGCAGCAGCCCCGAGCTCAACCGCAGTGCGGAACGGAAGAAGGTGGTCCTCGAAACGCCCTCCGGGATACACCTGCTCACGTCCATAGGAGAAATGCGGGTCTTCTCCGTCGCGCTGCGGCCCCCCGCCCGGGAAGTGCTTGACCGTGGCCGCAACAGTGCTTCCGGAAACCCGGTCGCCCTGCAACCCGATGAGGAACGCGCGCAGCAACCGCGCTGTCTTCTGCGGACTCACACCGAAGCTCTGCGCTTGACGTGCCCAGCGAGGCTCGGTCGCGAGGTCGACCTGGGGGTGGAGGGCCATGCGGATTCCGATCGCCCGGTAGTCGTCCCGCACGATACGGGCGAACGTCTCGACGAGCGCGTCGTCGTCGATGGCGCCGAGACCGATCGGCTCGGGCCACTGCGACATCCCATCCGCACGGTGAGACGCCCCGAGATTCTGCAGGAACGAGTGCCGCGGATCGGAGGAGAAGGTGATCGGCAGTCGTGTGCCGTGCGAGGTCGCGATCGCCTGAAGCGACTGGATGATGTCCGCGGCCTCCGTCGGCGACGGCATGGCGCCGAGACAAAGATGACGGATGCCGCGGTCGACGATCAGTTCCCGCGTGGACGGTCCAAGCGGACTGGGCGCGTCGGGATCGTGGTCGGGCCTGATGAAGACCATGGGATGGAAGAGCAGACCGAAGAGGTCTTCATCCGCCTGTCCGCGGATGAATTCTCGTGCGAGCGCATCCCGCGTCATCGTGCTGGCGGTGGGATTCGTCATCGGTTGTCCTCAAGGTTTTCGAGCGAGGCGTCCTGGTCGCGCACGAGCGCGTACTCCTGACGACGCCGAGCTTGCTGAACTGGGTCTGCCACCGGCGCTGCCAGAAGCAGGCGTTGTGTGTAAGGATGGGCGGGGGCTGAGGTCACGGCGTCGCCATCGCTCGACTCGACGATCTCGCCGCCGCGCATGACCGCGACGCGGTGGCATACCGCTCGTACGACATTGAGATCGTGCGAGACGAAGAGATACGCGACGCCCGTGCGTTCCTGCACTTCAAGGAGAAGGTCGAGGATCCGCTCCTGAGTGGTGAGGTCGAGGGCGGACACCGGCTCATCGCAGATGATCAGCCGCGGCTCGAGCGCAAGCGCACGAGCGATCGCGATGCGCTGACGTTGGCCACCGCTGAACTCTCGTGGCAGGCGCCTTGCCGCATCAGCAGGGAGATTCACAAGGTCCAGCAGTTCGCTCACCCGCCGCAGCGAGTCTCCTCGAGTGCCCCCGCGCGCGCGCAAGGGCTCGCTCAACGTGTCACCGACGGTCAACGACGGACTCAGCGAAGAGTACGGGTCTTGGAAGATGACCTGAATGTCGGCGGCAAGAGCGCGACGACGCGCGCGCGAGGCGTGCGAGATGTCTTCCCCGTCGAACACGATCGAGCCGCCCGTGACAGGCGCCAGCCCGAGCACCGCTCGACCGAGCGTCGACTTACCCGATCCCGATTCTCCGACCAGGCCGACTGCTTCGCCTGCGCGCACGTCGAGGTCGACGCCATGCAGTACCCGCGTCGGGGGTCTGAAAGTGCGACCGCGATATGCCACCTGCAGCCCGCGCACTGTCAACAGGCTCCCGTCAGCACTGCTGTCGTGTGTCATGATCGCTCACCGTCCTTCGTGGTTTGGAATTTCCCACGCGCAGGCACTCCATCTAGTACCGCGCCGAACAGTGAACGCGTGTAGGGATGCCTCGGCTGGCCGAAGACATCGGCGACTCGCCCGGTCTCGACGATGCTGCCGGTGCGCATCACGGACACGCGATCAGCCAAGTCGGCCACGACGCCGAAGTTGTGGGTCACCATGAGCATCGCGAGGTTGCTCTCCTGCTGGAGTCTGCGGAGGAGCTCGAGGATCTCCGCCTGCACAGTCACGTCCAGCGCCGTCGTCGGCTCGTCCGCGATGATCAGTTCTGGCTCGCCCGATACCGCCCCCGCGATCAGCACTCGCTGCGCCATTCCTCCTGAGATCTCATGGGGATAGGAGCGAAACGCTCGCCGCGGATCCCGGATCCCGACGTGCTCCAGCAGCTCAAGCGCGCGGTCTCGAGCTTTCTCGCGCGAGAGTCCGAGCGTGACGCGCATCGGTTCGACCAACTGGTCACCGATCGTGAACGACGGGTCGAGGTTCGACAGCGGCTCTTGCGGCACGTAGCCGATGCGCCTTCCCCGCATACGCGAGAAGTCGCTGTCGGAAAGCGTCGTGAGGTCCACGCCGTCGAAAAGGATCGTTCCCGACGTCGGCCGCCCGCCTGCGGGAAGAAGACCGAGGATCGTCCACGCAGTCTGCGTCTTTCCCGATCCTGACTCGCCGATCAATGCATGGATCTCGCCGCGGTGGACGGTCAGCGCGATGTCGTCGACAACGGTCTTCCAACCGCCTGAGACTCCGTAGGCGACGGAAAGACCATCCACCACCAGTAGCGGGGCCGCACCGGGTTCACCGCCATGGTCGATCGGCGAGTCTGGGCGCTCCGCGGGTGGCGTCCAAGTCGGGCGGCGCCGGTCAGTGTCGCCTGTCCGCTCGAGCTCGTCGCGGAGCGCGTTGCCGAACAGCGACAGCGCGATGCACGTGAGGCCGATGACAAGGGTCGGCCAGACCATGAGCAACGGCGCGCGACTGATGTTGTAGAACCCGTCGCTGAGGATGCCGCCCCACGTGGGGACAGCCGGATCTCCGACGCCAAGGAAGTCCAGACTCGCCTGGATGGCGATGGCGACCGCGAACAGCCCTGCCGCCAGCAGGATCACCGGTGCGCGGATAGCACTGAGCACGTGCCGGGCTACGATTCGCAGATCGCTGAGGCCTGCCACCCGAGCGGCGTCGATGTACAGCTCTTCTCGGACTCCACGAACCGCGCTATAGACGATGCGATGGAATGAAGGCGCGAGGATCATGCCGAAGATCGCCATGATCCACCAGATCGAGGGACCCAGGACGGAGCGCGCAGCAAGCAGGACGACGATGCCGGGGAGGGCCATGATCGTTCCCGAGAGCCAGCTCGACACCGTGTCGAACCATCCGCCGCGGTAGCCGGCGATGAGTCCCGTCGTCACCCCGATCGCGGCGGCCACGATCAGTGCCAGCGCTGCAGCGGCGAGACTCGTCGATGTGGCGACGAGGAGACGGGACAGTACGTCGCGGCCAGCGCTGTCAGCGCCTAGCAGGTGCTCCGACCCTGGGGGCGCGAGCACGTCGCTGATCACGCTCTGGTCAGCGGGATACGGGGTGACGAAGGGGCCGATGACGGCGACGAGCAGCAGTAGCAGCAGATAGCCGGCTGAGATGGCGCCGAGAGGGTTTCCCAGAAGGCGACGCCAGAGGGGTGTCCGCGACGGTGCGGGGACAGGGATCGACATGGTCATGACATTCGCATTCTCGGGTTCAGCCAGGCTTGGAGAAGATCGACAACGAGGTTCACGACCAGGACGAGGATGGCGGTCGCGACGAGGATTCCCATCACGAGAGGTATATCGCCGCCGACGGTGGCGCTCACCGCCGTCTGCCCGACACCTGGAAGGGAGAAGACCTGCTCTACGACCACCGCCCCACCGAAGAGCACGACGAACTGGAGGCCGAGCACGCTGAGAGCCGGGCCCGCCGCATTGCGGAGGACGTGTCGGTAGAGCACTCGGTGCCGGGGCAAGCCATGAGCGCGAAGTGTGCGCACATAGTCGAGGCGAAGCGCGTCGACCATGGATCCGCGGACCTGCTGTGCGATTGAGGCGATCGCGCCGATGGAAAGCGCGATCACGGGGAGGGTGATCGTCGAAAGCCATCCCGTCAGGGAGTCTTCTGGTCGCACGTATCCTGTCGCCGGAAGCCAGCGAAGCCAGATGCCAAAAATCAGCGCCAATATGAGTGCGACCAGGAAGCCGGGAATTGCCGCTGCCACGATGGATGACGTCTGGACTGCTCGGTCGACGGCGCCGCGACGCGATGCGGCTGCGACGCCGAGCAGCACGCCCACGATGGCGGTCAGGAGGACCGCGCCGATGGTGAGCGAGAGCGTCACTGGCAACCGTCCACTGATCGCAGCGACGACCGGCTGCCCGGAGAACCATGACCGCCCGAGGTCACCGGTGAACACGCCGCCGACCCAATCCGCGAACTGCGTGACGACGGGCCGATCAAGACCGAGTTCTTCGGCCTTGCGGGCGACGATCTCAGGGCTGGCCAGGTCGCCGACGATGCGCCGTGCGACATCGGAACTGTTGGCGTAGAGGAGGAAAAAGCCGACGACGCAGATGGTCACGACTGTGAGTAGGCCCGCTACGAGGCGTCGAAGGAGGAATGAGAGCATGGCGAGCGCGCCGGCCCGCGCGTGCGGGCCGGCGCGTTCCTTTCGTTACTTGGCGGGGCGGATGTTCCAGAGGTAGGGGACTGCGTTACCCACCTGCACTTCGACCTCGGTCGCGTCGTTGGTGAGGTACACCGATGACGGGCGGTGCGTCGGCGCGAACCAGGCCTGCTCGACAACGTAGGTGTTCAGGTCCTGAGCTGCAGCATCCGCTTCCGGCCCGTCGCCTGCGCGGATGATCCCCGCAAGTTCGTTGATGGTAGCGTCCTCCACGTGGAACGGGTTCCACGTCGAATCCGGCAGCAGGAGGAACTGAACCGTCTGCCAGACCGTCGGGTCAGTCTGGAGTAGGAACGGAGCAGCTGCCCAGGATCCGGAGAGCATCCTGCCGAAGAGGTCGTCTCCTGTCTCCTCCCAGCTGACGTTGAACCCGCCCGCCGCCAGCATCTCCTTGTTGATGGCGAAGTTCGCCTCCGGCACGAAGTTATTGCTGGGCATCACAATGTCGAGCCCATCGGGGTAGCCGGCTTCGGCGAGCAGCTCTTTGGAGCGCTCCGGATCATGCGGGTAGCGCTCATCGAGTGCCTCGTCGTACGCGGAGCTCTCGGGTCCGAAGACCTGTGTGGTCGCGGTTCCCATTCCGCCGTCGAAAGCCTCAATTGCTCCTTCGCGATCGAGCGCATAGTTGAACGCCTGACGCACGCGCACATCGGCGAACGCGGGATTGACCTCGCCAGTGCGATCGAACAGCAGGAACCCGGACCAGTTCAGCTCGAAGGCATGTGCGGTGTACCCCGCAGCTTCAGCCTCGACGGACTGCGTCGGGTTCGTCGTGTTGGTGGCATCGAGCTGCCCGCCCTTGACCGCGTTCATCAGAGCGGTCGGGTCACCGAAGACCGACATCTCGATCGAGTCGTAATGGACGTTCTCAGAGTCCCAGTAGTCGGGGTTGACGTCGAAGACATAGCTCGATCCGACGACGGAGGCGTCCTCGTCGAGGGTATAGGGACCACTGCCGACTGGTGTCGTCTGCGCGTCCTCGGCGTCGAACATGGCGGGCGACCCGACCAGTCCGGCGTTCTGCGTCAGATACACCGGAAGGGCGGGGTCTGGTGCACCGAGAGTGATGACGAGCGTGGTCTCATCGGGTGCCTCGGCCGAGGTCATTCCCGCGAGATAGGCCGCATTCTCACTAGTTCCATCCCGGAAGCGGACCAGGTAGTCGGCAGCGACCGACGCCGTGAGCTTCTCACCGTCGGAGAACGTCACGTCATCACGGAGCTTCAGTGTCAAGACGGTGCGGCTGTCATCCCATTCCCATTCGGTCGCGAGTCCTTCAACGACCGTTCCGTCCGGGTCGGCCCGCAGGATCGTGTCGTAGACCGCCTGCAGGTACGGGGACTGGTTGGCCCACGATGCCTCCCACGGCGCGAACGATGTGAGATTTGTGATGACGCCCATTCGCAAGACCGAGGGAGCCTCCTCGGCATCCCCGGCAGTACCGGAGCAACCAGCGAGGGAGAGGGCCAGAGCGGCGGCCGCGCCGATTGCAGCGGCAGCACGCGTCGAGGTGAAGCGGTGCATCATTGCACGTCCTTTCGGAAGGTGTGAGTTCCGCACATGCGGCGGTAGGTCGACCGTAACACCAAATTTCTTCAACAGCAAAGAATTTCATTTTCGTGATGTGCCTGATAAGTTCGGCGAATGGCCGGGCGACCAGGACGGCGCGGAGAATACGCCAAGACACCACGACGGCGCGAGGAGATCCTCGCCGCCGCTTTCGCTGTGTTCTCCACGACCGGCTACCTGAACAGCTCGCTCAGTCAGATCGCCAAGCAAGCCGGGATGACGATGCCGGGTCTCACGTATTACTTCCCCAGCAAGGCGGTGCTGCTGGAGACAGTCCTCGATGAGCGAGATCAGGACGCCGTCACTCACCTCGAAGGGCGGCGCGGGGTCCACCTGCTGCGAGGGCTCATCGAAATTGCAGAACGCGATGACTCCGACGTTGGGCTCACTCAGCTGTTCATCATCCTCTCCGCAGAGGCGACGCAGGGTGATCACCCCGCTCACCATTACTTCTCGAATCGTTACCGTGTGATTCTCGACAATGTTCGTCGAGCATTCGACGATGCGAGCAGGGATGGCGCGCTCCGCGAAGGAGTCGATCCGATCATCGCGGCCACGACGTATGCCGCTCTCTCAGACGGGATATCGCTGCAGCGCCTGTATACCGTCGCCCCAGCATCGCAAGCGGATCTGATCACTCAGTTCTTCGATGGGCTCCTCACCGAAGAAGCGCGACGTCAGCTGCATGCGCCTCAGGTGAACGCGGCCTCCGTCGTCTGATATCTCGACCGCGGGCCCCCGACTAATTCGATGCTCCGAGATGAGCGCACCGAACGGTGCGCCGGACCAATTGCTCGGCCAGGTATCCGAAATCCAAGGGTAGACCTCACGAACATCGGCGCGAAGTGGGGCTATAGACGCCCGTCGCCCCTGAGACGGCCTCGGAATCGTTGCAACTTCACATCGGAACTGCAACGGACCAGAGGCACTATTGGGAGCTGCTCGATGCGGTTCAATTCACCCTGACAGCGCTCACCGCAGAACGCGGGGCGGAAGAGCTCGCCCCCATTGACGCCGAGGTCGACTCCCCGGAAGTCCTGCGCAGTTCGCTGTGTTCGCGTGGGGCCTCGCAATGACTGCCTTCCTCGCGATAATCTCGCCGCTTGCGTTCGCCGACTGGACTCTCGCGACGGACCGCTCACATCGCACCGCGTCCGGAATACCTCACGTGCTGCTGCGCAACGGGTGGTACATCGAGAACTACGCACCCGACGTCGAGCGCGCCCGCCAATCCGGTGTGATCGCTGCCGCCGTGGGCGAATCCCGCGTCGCCGCCGCCGCACGAGCTGACTACGCCGAAGCTGCCGCCATTGCAATCACCGACGGCACCTACCTCGGAAGAACACTCGAGCTGGTCGGTGACACCGCCTTCTCTTACGCCGACCTTGCGTCAACGGTGGGTGAACTGCTCGGTCGCGACGTCACTTACCAGCCGCTGAGGTCCGCGCAGTTCATCGCGGCGCTACGTGGTGCCGGACTCGACGAGGACACTGCCGGTTTCGTCGCGGGGCTCGATACCGGCATCGCCGAAGGGGCGCTCGATTCGGCAGACCTCACGTTGGCGGAGATGCTCGACCGGCCGACCACCCCGCTCATCGACGGGCTTCGCGCGGTCAGCTAGAACCTGCGGGCGCGGGGCGGGACCGGGGCGGACAAGTTGCGGATGGTGCTGGAGCCACCGCATGATCGCTCGCTCTCCGCGCCCGTAGGCAATCCGGCTACCTGTGCGTTACGCCACCACGATTCGGACATGACGAAGGCCCCGCATCCCAATGTTTCTAAGGGGATTCGGGGCCTTCGTGGTGGCGGTGATGGTGAAGATTTGAACGCGGTGAAACCCGATGTCACAGTCGTCCATGAACGCATTTCGCTGGCCCCGCACCGGCCGACCACACGGGGTCAGAACTCGACAAGTTCGCCCGCAGGGGCCGCCGAGCGTTCTTCCCTATTCCGCAGATAGCTCTCGAAGTCGGCTTCCGAGTCATAGGTGTTCGGATGCCCGTCACCCCACAGCTCATACTTTGCCTCGACGCGGCCGGGCGGAGAATACGACCAGATCCACTCCTCGCCCCGTGCGTGCGCCCAGACCGCCGAATTCACAGCCGCACGGGCGAAGTTGACGGCGGCGATGACGGAGTCGACGAATGCGCTCCAATACCGCTGGTCAGAGGTGGGGCCATCGCCCGCCTCGTCCCACGCGCGGTCCCTATCGGTGTAGAGAACGCGCTGCGCAGAGAAAGGGACGAGCAGGGCCACCGAAGCAGCGGGTAAGGCTGCGGGGATTCGGAAGTGAATGGAGGCGTATTCTTCATTCTCGTTGGTAAGCACCAAGAACAGAAGATGCACGCACGTGTGGACCCAGCTAATCGTGCTCGCGAGCGCACGCACGCGATTTTCGGTGCCAGCATCGACGCTGCTCGAAGACTCGGATCTGCTGCAGAGGACCCATCTCGGTGAGACTGGGTGAACTCGCGGCTTCCGCGGTCTAATGGACGTTTCTTGAGGCTAGTCAGTATGTGGCCCGACCTCCACTGATGTCATACACCGCGCCAGTGGAAAACGAGACACGTTCCGATGCCAGCCAGGCGACGAGTTCCGCCACCTCTTCCGCTCGCCCCACCCGCTTCATGGGAATGAGACTCGTGATGTGAGCGAGCACATCGGGCGCGGTCGTGTCGTTCATCGGCGTCGAGATCACTGCCGGGGCGATCGCATTCACCAGCACGCCAGTCGTCGCGAGCTCCTTGCCGACAGACTTCGTGAGCGCGATCACCGCGGCCTTGGATGCAGAGTATGCCGCCAGGTTCGGGTTACCGTCCTTCCCTGCCATGCTCGCGAAGTTCACGACACGTCCCCATCCCGCAGCCACCATGCCCGGAACGAACGCCTGAATGGTGTTCACCACCCCGACGACGTTGACCTCGAACGTGCGGCGCCACGCATCCAACTGGACCTCGGCCAGCGGAACGTTCGGGCCGACGATCCCGGCAGAGTTGATAAGGATGTCGACAGTCCCGACCTCCGCAGCGACGCTGGCCGTCGCGGTGGCGTCCGTGACATCGATATGGAAGTCGACGTCGCCGAGAAGGTCGAGGGTGATGACCTCGATCCCGTCTTCGCGAAGGCGCTGGGCTGCTGCGGCACCGAGGCCACTGGCGGCTCCGGTGATGATGGCTTTTCTCATCGGTTTCTCCGAGTTCATTGGGCGGTCGTGTCGATATGGATCTTCGGGCCCGGGCCGCTGTCGCTCGGGCGACGGCCGGCGAGGACCTGAGGCAGGTCCTCGAGAAAGATCGTGGAGGCGACGAGGGGTCGCGGATCGACCGATCCGTCAGCGAACGCCGCGATGGTCGGGTCGAGTCCTGCGGACGCACCGAGAATGCCCACAGCTGTGACGTCCTTCAGCGCGATCGTTCTCGTGTCGACGAAGCTGGGACTGCCCGCGAGGCCGACGTGCACCACTCGGCGCCCAGGTTCGACGAGCTCGAGTGCTCGCGCCGGAAGGTCGGGAGCGTTGGAGGCGTCGATGACCGCATGCCAGGGCTTGTCGGGCAGTTCCTCGGCGGTCCAGACTCCGTCCCATTCGAGGGAGCGGGCGAAATCGAGTGAGCGCCCCGCCCGCCCCATGAGGTGGACCTCCGCGCCCGCAGCGCGAGCGAACATGGCGCAGAGTAGACCGATGGTTCCCGGTCCGAGGATGAGGGCGCGCTCTCCGGATCGGAGCTGCGCGGCGTCGACTGATCGCCAGGCGTTGCCGCCTGGCTCGACCATCGCCCCCGCGGCGTCGTCGACGGAGGCTGGAAGCGTGTGCAGCGACGTGACAGGCACCGCGACCTGTTCAGCGAGCGCACCGGGCATCCCACCTCTCACGCCCAGTTCGAATCGGAACGCGCACACGTGGTGGAAGCCGTTGCGGCATCGTTCACAGATGCCGCAACCGATCATGGTGTCGCCGGTGACGCGGCGACCGATCCAGGACGGATCGACGTCGGAAGCGACCGAGGCGACCGTGCCCATCCACTCATGTCCGATGCGCAGGGGGTATGCGGCGTTGCCGTCGTGGAGGTACTGCATCTCGCCACTGAAGAGTTCCATGTCGGTCCCACAGATGCCGGCACGCTGCACGTCGACCACGACCTCGCCGGCGCTGGGAACGGGCGATGCGACGTCCTCGATGCTCGCCCTCCCGGGGCCCGTGACGACGAGCACCTTCATCGGGGAGCCACGACCGTCTGCTTCTGCGCACCCAGTCCGTCAATGCCGAGCGTCATCACGTCGCCGGGCTGGAGCCAGATCGGCGGGGTGAATCCGAGGCCGACTCCGGGCGGGGTTCCGGTATTGATGAGGTCACCGGGCTCGAGGACCATGAACTGACTGATGTAGTGGACGATGAAGTACGGGTCGAAGATCATGGTCGAAGTTGATCCGGTCTGCCGACGCACGCCGTTGACATCGAGCCACATGCCGAGATCGCGGACATCATCGATCTCATCCGTTGTCGCCAGCCACGGACCCGCGGGGTTGAAGGTCTCTGCGGACTTCCCCTTGAGCCACTGCCCACCGCGCTCCATCTGGAACGCGCGCTCGCTGACGTCGTTGACGAGCACCCATCCGGCGATGTGCTCGCGCGCCTCATTCACAGATTCGAGGTAACTGGTGCGCTTGCTGATCACGATGCCCAGTTCGACTTCCCAGTCTGGTTTCGTCGCCCCTCGGGGGATCCTGACGTCGTCGTTCGGACCGACCAGCGTGTTCGGGGACTTCGTGAAGAGAATCGGCTCCTCAGGCACTGCCTGGCCCGACTCCGCGGCATGGTCAGCGTAGTTCAACCCGACGCAGATGATCTGGTGAGGTCGCGCGATCGGGGATCCGATCCGCTCGCCGTCGAACTCGTGTGTTTCGCCGGCAGCCGCGCGTTCAGCGACGATCATCTCGATCCGCTCGAGTCCACCTGAGCCGAAGAACTCCTCGTCATAATCGTGCACGACATCCGAAAGGTCGACGTAGCGATCATCGCTCACGAGGGCGACGGGTTGTTCCGACCCCACTGGGCCGATACGCATGATCTTCATTCTGGTCCTTTCGAAGAATGTGGTCGTTCGCCGTTCCACAGCGCGGAGGCGACGCGGTGATCCCGGTGTCGGTCGTGAACAGGCTGCCTGAGAGGGGGAAGCGGTCGAGTTGGGACTTGGTGAGGCCCTCGCGTGCGGTCGTGATGACCAGCGTGTCGAGATCGGGCCCTGCGAAGGCCACGCTCGAGACGTGCGGTACGGGCACGTCTACTCGTGCGACTGGGATGCCGTCGGGCGAGATACGGATGACCGTTCCGAGGCCCCACACGGCAACCCAGAGGCATCCTTCGGCATCGACGGTCGCCCCGTCGGGGTATCCGTCCTCGAACGTGAAGAAGAGCCGCCGCTCTCCCACTTCGCCGTTCGGCTCATAGGAGCGCACATAGATCTTCTGTGCGAGGGTGTCTACCGAGTAGAGAAGCAGCCCGTCTGCAGTCCAGGCGATGCCGTTCGACAGCGACAGGTCATCGTCGAACGTGGTGACGCGCTCCTCTGCGTCGATTCGCACCAACGACTCATTGCCTGGGCCTTTCGTACCGACGACGAAGCGCCCGGCAGGGTCGGGCTTGCCGTCGTTGAAGCGTCTGCCCTCGCCGTGCATGAGTTCTCCGCCGGGAACGCGCACACCCTCGGTGTTGAAGTAGTGCAGGCGAGTGGACCCGGCCACGACCATGGAGCCTGTCGCAGAGATGGCCACTGTGCCGGCGGTATCCGCAACGGTGACGAGGCGGCTGACCGATCCGATGCGCCCATCTCCTGCCAATCGTCCGTCGTAGACCGCACCAGCTTCGATGTCGACCCAGAGCAGTCGTTCACGGATCGGATCCCAGACCGGGCCCTCGGCCAGGTGATAAGTGTCGCGGGTAGCGACCTGCGCGGTCCCGCATGTGGGAAGGGCCGCGTAGGCGGACGATTCAGTGCGATTCACGTGACGCCGCCGATCCGGAACCACCGACGAGGAAATCGAGGTCGGCCCCCTGATCCGCCTGCAGGACGTGATCGACGTAAAGGCGTTCCCACCCGCGTCGAGGGTTGGCGTAGCCGGCGACGGTGTCCTCATTCGGTCGCCGCGTCGCGAGCTCGTCCGCGGGCACGTCCAGGTCGAGTCGGCGTGCCCGCACGTCGAGGCTGATCCAGTCGCCCGTTCTCACGAGCGAAAGCGGCCCACCGGCTGCAGCCTCGGGTGTGACGTGGAGGACGACGGTGCCGTACGCGGTGCCCGACATGCGTCCGTCGCAGATTCGCACGATGTCTCGGATGCCTCGCTCGAGAAGCTTCTTCGGAAGCGGCATGTTCGATACCTCGGGCATGCCGGGGTACCCCTTCGGTCCACACCCCCGCAGCACCATGATGCTGTTCTCATCGATATCCAACTCCGGGTCGTCCACCCGCTCATGGAAGTCCTCGATGTTGTGGAAGACCACGGCACGGCCGCGATGCTTGAGGAGGTGCGGCGACGCCGCGGCGGGTTTGATGATGGCGCCGCCGGGGGCCAGCGATCCCCGGAGAACGCTGATGCCCGCCGCCGCGATGAGAGGCTCGGCTCGCGGCGCGATCACGTCGGGATCCCACACCTGCGCATCCTCGAGGTAGTCCACGAATGGCCGGCCCGTGATGGTCAGCGCATCGGGGTCGAGAAGATCACCGACCTCTTTCATCACGGCGAGAAATCCGCCTGCGCGGTAGAGATCGTCCATCAGGTACGTGCCCGCCGGCTGAAGATTCACCAGGAGAGGTACCTCCGCGCCGATTCGGTCGAAGTCATCCACCGAGAGGTCGACGCCGAGTCGGCCGGCGATCGCCAGCAGGTGCACTACCGCGTTCGTCGACCCGCCGATAGCTGCAAGGGCGACGATCGCGTTGTGGAAGCTGCCCTTCGTGAGGAAAGTCGAGGGACGCCGGTCTTCCGTCACGAGCTGCACGGCCAGCCGACCCGTCTCATGCGCGGCAGCCAGGAGACGGGCATCCGGCGCAGGTGTCCCCGCAATCCCGGGAATGACGACGCCAAGGGCTTCGGCCACCAGCGCCATGGTGGACGCCGTGCCCATGGTGTTGCAATGCCCCTTCGATCGAATCATCGACGACTCTGAGCTGAGGAACGCGGCCTCGGAAAGAGTGCCGGCGCGGACCTCTTCGCTCAGCCGCCAGACATCCGTGCCGCAGCCGAGCGCCTCGTTCCGGAAGTGCCCGGTCAGCATCGGCCCGCCCGGCACCACCACGGCAGGAAGGTCGACGGATGCCGCGGCCATCAGCAGCGACGGGATCGTCTTGTCGCAGCCGCCGAGCAGCACAGTGCCGTCGATCGGATTCGCACGCAGCATCTCTTCCGTCGCCATCGCCGCCATGTTGCGCCACAGCATGGCAGTCGGTCGCACCTGAGTCTCGCCGAGCGAGACCACCGGGAGTTCCAGCGGGATGCCTCCCGCTTCGTAGATGCCGTTCTTCACCGATTGTGCGACCTCGGTCAGGTGCGAGTTGCAGGGCGTGAGGTCGGACGCGGTGTTCGCGATCGCTATCTGGGAACGCCCTTCGAATGCGCTCGACGGCACCCCTCGTCGCATCCACGCGCGGTGGATGTAGGCGTTGCGGTCATCGCCGTCGTACCACTCCGAGCTTCTGAGTTCCGTTGTCATGCGTGCCATTCCTGAGATCGACGGGTGAGGTGCAAGAGCTATCTGCCGATGACTACCCGGCGGCTGATCGGGTGGAGTCCTTCACGGACTGACTCGCAATCCATTGCAGATCGGGCGTGTGCCCGAGTTCCAGCGTCTTGAAGAACAGACGCTCCTCGCGGGGCTGGCTCTGCTCGAACACGTCGAGAAGAGCACCCGTCGAATCCGTGTCGCCGATGATCTGATCCCAGTTGTCCACGACATCCTCGGCGGTGACGTCCGGGTTGAAGTAGCCCCGAGTTCCGGCGAGGAACACACGAGCCATACGTCCGCCGCCGGCCGTGAACGCCTCCCCGCTGGTTCGGGCCGACTCATGAAGCAGCGGGGCGATCGCCATCGCGACTTTCTCGGGCTGAAGGGGGGCCCGCATGAACGTGATGAGCTCGGTTTCTTCTCCGCCTGCACTCGCGTTCACCGTTTCGGTGAACGCCCACGGCATGAGGGTGTTGGCGACGATCCCGTGCTCTGCTCCGGCCGCGGCGATCTGCCGTGCTGCCGCGAAAACGGCGAGCTTCGAGACGGCGTAGTCGAGTTCGTAGCCGGTGGGTCCGTACCAGAATCCGGTTCCGACGGCCGAAGAAGTGAACAGGATGCGTCCATAGCCTTGTCGGACCATATGCGGCCAGGCGGCACGGTTGAGCTGAAGGGAACCACGAACGTTGATGTCGAAATACAGGTCCATGCCGGTTGCCGGAGCGTTCTCAACCAGCTCGGAGCCGTCGACGACACGTCCGACGGGCACACCTGCGTTGTGGATCACGATATCGATGCGGCCGAACTCGGCGATGGTCCCCTCGACGAGCGCCCTTGCAGCGTCATCGTCGCCGATGCGCCCTCCGATCGCGAGAGCTGTTCCTCCCGCGGCCCGGATCTCGTCGCGAAGAGCCTCCGCGCGACTGAGACTGTTCGGGAGATCGTTGATCACCACGATCGCGCCTCGAGAGGCAAGGAACGCGCGTGTGCCGCGCCGATACCGATCCCCGCGCCCGTCACGATCGCCACTCGTCCGTCAAATCGAAGTTCGTCAATCATTTGTCGATCCTTTCTTGGGTTCGTGTTGTATTCAGGCCGGAGGGCGCACGATGCGGGGGTCTCGTCAGCGAGGCGCGGAGGGGCGAACCCCTCGCGCAAGTGTGTTGAGCGACTCCTCCACCTCGGGTAGCGAAGGGAATCGGTTGAGATGCCCGTGCAGCATGCCTCTCGAGAGATAAGTACTCACCGGAACGCCTGCATCCACGAGTTGCTGGTGAAGACGCTCACCGGACGGCCGAAGATCGTCGTATTCCGAGAGCACGATGGTTGTCGGCGGCAGCCCATCGAGGGTCGCAGCGCCGGGGAGCGCGGCGGGTGGAATGTCGGTGAGTCGTCCGACGTAGCTCTGCACCATTCCCGCGATCGCGGGTTCTGAGAACCGCACCAGGGGTGGCAGTCCCGCCATCATCTCCGTGAGTTCCGCACTTGGAGCCGGAACAGGGAAGTGGACGAAGGGGTAGGCCAGCAGGAGGGCGTCCGCGGCTCGCCCAGTCTCGTCCTTGACCCGGAGTGCGCCGCTCAGGGCGAGAGCGGCTCCGGCGCTGGCGCCCCCTATAGCGAGGGGCAAATCATCTCCGACCTGTTCAATCAGGTACTGCCACCCCGTTACGACGTCATCGACCGGCGCCGGATAGACGATCCCGTCGCCAGCCAAGCGGTAATCGACGGAAACGACCATGACTGACCCGCGGTCTGCCAACTCGGCGGCGACGACGTGCGCTTCCGGCATGTTGATGTCGCCACTTGTGAATCCGCCCCCATGCATCCAGAGCAACCCCCCCGTGAGGCGCCCAGCTGGTCGGTACGTCCTGACTGTGACGTTCAGGTCTCCGCTCGGAAGGGTGACGGTGTCGATCGTCACCCTTCCCGGCTCCTCCCAGCTTCCGTCTTCGGAGGAGAACTCGACCACTCGGCCGGCCTTTTCGGGGTCGGCGAGGTCAGAGAAATCGAGACCCTCGATGAGGTCGACTTTCGCGGCGAAATACGGATCGAGAGGCAAGAGTAGTGCTCCTTGTTCGAGGGATGCGGGGAGGTTGTGAATGACGCGATCAGCCGACGAACTTGCGGAGGTCGGGATAGCCGCTGGTTGCCCACCCGCCATCGACGACCAGGTTGTCGCCCGTGATGTAAGACGCGTCGTCGCTCGCAAGGAACAGCGCCGCGGCCGCCACTTCTTCGGGCCTGGCTGCCCGGTTCATGGGGATTCGCCCGAGGAAGGCGTCCAGCACGACGGGCGACTGCATCATCGCCGCGGTCAGAGGTGTGTCCACCAGCCCCGGGGAGATTGCATTGACGCGGATGCCGTGCTCTGCGAGCTCGAGCGCAGCTTGTTTTGTGAGCATTACGGCGGCCGCTTTCGACGCTGAGTATCCGGCGCCGAACTGCAGCGGAACGAGAGAGTTCAGGGAAGCGACATTCACGATGGCCCCGGGCTTACCCAGTTGGAGGAGCTTCCTGGCAATGAGTTGGGTGCCGAGGAAGACGCTGTGCAGGTTGAGCCGGATGGTGAAGTCCCAATCCGCGTACGTCATCGTAGTGAGCGGAGCTGCCTTCGAGCCGCCGGCGACGTTGAACAGCAGATCAAGCGTTCCGTACTCATCCACCGCCCGCTCGATCGCGGCCTCGAATGAGGCTTCGTCGGTGACGTCCGCACGATGACCAATGACGGACTCACCGAATGTCGTCGTCGCGGCGGCAACAGCGTCCGAGTTGATGTCCACGGCCACAACACGCGCGCCCTCAGCGACGAGTCTGCTGGTGATCTGTGCTCCGATCCCGGAGACACCTCCCGTCACCACGGCCACTTTGTCTGCAAATCGTTCTGACATGTCATAGACCCTTTCTTGTGGACGTCACGGCCCAGCTCGACTGACCGACCGGGAGGACAGTGCTGCTCGAGCCGTCCGCCAAGCAGACAGCACCCTCGACCACGAGCCGAGCTTCTGTCCCGGAAGGTACCGAGACATCCACAACCCACCCGCCCGCGATGCGCCGCCACGCGCTGGTGAGCGTGCCGAACGGCGTCGTCGTCTTCGCAGCTATGTGGTCGAATCTGTCGGTCAGAAGTGGGCGGATCTCGATCTTCTGCCAACCCGGAGCAAGGGTTCGCATGCCGGCGAGGTTCTCATACAGGTATCTACCGACGGCACCGTACGCATAGTGGTTCTGAGAACCGACTCCGTCCCAGGTTTCGAGTGTCGTCGTGGCGCCGAGGGCGACCTGCCCGAGCCACGATGGCTGCTGCTCCTGCAAGAGCACGTCCAGCGCGAGGTCGTCATGGCCCCACTGGGACAGAACCGGCAGAAGGAGCCCCGTCGAGAGGAAGCCCGTCCCCAACCGTGAACCGTTCGAGACGATCAGCTCTGCCAGCCGGTCCGCAACACGCTGACCGGCTGAATCCGGGATGAGCCCGAACGCGAGCGGGCGGACGAGTTTCGCTTGGGTGAGGATGCGGGGAACGCCGCTCTCGTCGAGGAACTCTGCCTGATATGCAGCGCGGATCCGATCGTGGAGCGCAGCGTAGGTGAGAGCATCCTCCGTGTTGCCGAGGACGTCCGCAACCCGGGAAGCCAGCTGGGCGGACCGTGCGAAGTACGCGGTGGCAACCTCGGCGTCGGGGTTCATGGCCAGATCGATGATCATCTTCATCGCGTGGGGCATCTCGCCCTCCACGACCGGTGCGTCGCTCAGCGAGTTGCTCGGCTCCAACCACTCACCCCAGTGGAACCCCGTGTCGATGATGTACTCCTCGTGCGGCTGAGCATCACCGGTGCGCGAAGAATGTCGGGCGGCTGCTCTGCGGACGCAGAACTGCAGCCAGGCGACCATGGCTTCCCAGTTCTCCTCGAGCACGTCCGCCCGCCCGTACCGCTCGTACAGCTCCCAGGGAATCATGGTGATGGCGTCAGCCCACCCCGCCGATCCTGTGGGCATGAAGTCGGCGAACTGTTCCGTTTCCGGCATCGGGTTTGAATCCCGGGGCGCGGTGTCCTTGACTGCGCCGTCCTCTGTCTGCAAGACCACGACGTCGCGAAGCCAGTCACGCAGGAACAACTCGACGTCGGCAAGCAGAGTCGCGGTCGGGGCGAATACCTGAGCGTCGCCGGTCCAGCCGGTACGCTCACGCGTCGGACAATCCGTGGGGATGTCTGTGAAATTGCCGCGCATGCTCCACACGATGTTCTCGTGCAGACGGTTGAGACCCTGATGCGAGCTCGTGAACTCGCCGCCATAGCGGAGGTCTGCCTGGAGCACGAGAGCTTCAGCGCGGTGGATGTCGATGGGAGTTGTCGACTCGATCTCGATGTACCGGAAGCCGCGAAGGGTATACCGGGGCTCCAGGATCTCATTACCGCGTCCCGCGAGCACGAACTCGTCGATGGGGAGGGACTCCGGAATGATCCCGTCTCCTGCAAGATAGCCCTCGTCAACGTGGCCTGCGTCGTCGAGCAGCTCGCTGTGGTGGATCTTGACTGTCGTGTCTGCAGTGCCTGAGACAGTCAGGCGCGCAACTCCAACGAGGTTCTGACCGAAGTCGATGATCGTGTGCCCGTCGACCGTGGTGATGCGGGCCGGCTCGAGGATCTCAGAGACGACGACCGGTTCGCTGCGCATGGGTTCCACACGTGCACTGCCGCTCTCGAAGACCGTCACCGGTCGCTCATTCACGAGAGCATCGCCGGCCGTGAAATTGGCGCCAGAAATCCTGGCGTCGACGACCACCCCCTCCTGGGGGTCGGCGATCTGTCTGGGCCCGTGGCCGCCTGTCCATGCGGCGTCCGTCGTGATCACCTGCACACGGCCGGATTCGAATTCGACGAGGAGGTACGCGATCACTGCAGTTTGCAGACCGTACGTGTTCCTCTGCGCGAATGCTCCGTTGCGGCCGCGGTATCGTCCCTCCGCGAGCTCCAGACCGACGGTGTTGTCACCCGCGACGAGGGCGAGCGTGACGTCGTACGCTTCGTACTCGATGCGCTGGTCGAAAGACGTGAACCTCGGTGTGATGCGCACTCCTGTGACGTCGACACCGTTCACCGAAGCGCCGTACCAGCCTCGAGCGCTCGCATAAAGCCGCGCACGCGCTGGCGCTTCTTCCAGATGGAAGGTCCGACGGAGATACTGCACGGGGGTCGGTTCCTCCTCGGCTTCCGGCACCGGCAGCGCGATCCACTCGGCGAGCTCCTCCAACAGGCCCGGGTGTGTCTCGAAGTCCGCGCTGGCGTCCCACTCTCCGGTGGTGCCGTCTGAGCCGGAACGGATCCGCCATGTGTATGCCGTCGCGGGCTTCAGCGAGGGCCCGGTGTACGCCAGCGTCGGCGCGGACCCGTGGTGCCAGGTGCCTTGCCACACCGGCGATCCCGTCTCCGACTCGATCACCTCCACAACTGCGGACTCCGGTGCCGGGGCATCGACCTCGAACGACCAGGAGAACTCGGGGTCAGGTTCAGCGAGCAACTGCGGGTCAAGGCCCGAGGTGCGAAGGTTCACGAATGGGTGGATGGAAGACATCACTGTTCCTTCTTGTGTGTGACGGTGCGGGTGTGTGCGCCGGGGCGAAGCGTGACGGGTTCTGCACCGCTGACCTTCAGGACCGCGCGGGTGTTGGCGGGCACAATCAGCCGGATTTCAACGTGCGCTGGCGACGTTCGCGCCCATTCCAGAGCTGCACGGCCGAACGGCGTCTCAATCGATGCGGCGACGGCGTCCAGGGGCGCCGACAGGTCAGGTCGAAACTCAATTTCCGCGTAGCCCGGGGCCGTCGGCGTGATGCCGGCGATGTACCGGTACATCCAGTCGTCAACCGCGCCGAACGCGTAATGGTTGAGCGAGAAGTCTCGTGGTTGTCCGTCGGGGGCGATGCCGTCCCACGATTCCCAGATCGTCGTGGCCCCCATCTTCACCTCGTACAGCCATGAGGGCGCGGTGTCTTGGAAGAGGAGCGTGTACGCGAGCTCTCGCTCGCCGATCGAGACGAGCACGTCCAGCAGGTGCGGCACGGAGAGGAATCCGGTGTCGAGGTGATCCTCGGCCTGGTGGATGAGTTCCACCAGGTGCGCCCCGGCAGCATCGCGAAGCCCCTCGGGCACGAGACCGAAGGCAAGCGAGATCACGTACGCGCCCTGCATGTGCACGGAGAGTCGCCCATCCTCGTCGAAGTACTCGGCGACGAACGCGTCTTTGATCTGAGCTGCCAGCCAGCGGTACTCCCGCGCGGTGGCGCCGTCGCCAAGGACTTCCGCGGCCGCGGCGAGGTTCGATGCGGAGTGGTAGTAGTAGGCGGACGCGACGAGGGCACCGGTGAGGGTGGCGGCGACCATCATCGACATCGGTTCGTCGGTGATCGTGCTCGGCACGAGCCAGTCGCCGTAGTGGAATCCGGTGTTCCAGAGCAGCGGCTGCCGTTTGAGGATGGGGTCGTCCGATTCGAGCTGCTGGTACTGCTCAGGCAGGCCCTGCTCCGCTTGCGTCCGTATCCAGTCGACCCATCGCCGCATGGCATCGATGTTCTCGTCGAGAACTCGGCGATCACCGTAACGCTCGTACAGGGCAAGCGGCACGATCGTGATCGCGTCCCCCCAGCCGGCTGATGTGTCCCCGAGCAGGCCGAAGGAGGTGGCGAACGAGGGAGTGTTCGGAACGATCATCGGAACGATTCCGGCATCGGACTGGGCGGCGCGCACATTCGCCAGCCACCGGTCAAGGAACAGGTCGACTCGGGCGTTGTTCGTCGCAGCTCGCGCGAACACCTGAATGTCGCCCGTCCAGCCGGCACGCTCGCGTTGCGGGCAGTCCGTCGGCGTGGAGAAGAAGTTGGCCCGCTGACTCCATACGACGTTGTCGTGCAGTTGATTGATCCTGGGGTCGCTGGTGGTGAACGTTCCGGTCTGGGGCACGTCCGAGGAGAGGATCACACCGACGACGTCTTCAGGATGGAGGTCTCCGGGATAGCCCGTGACGCGCACATAACGGAAGCCGTGATAAGTGAATCGCGGCTCGAAGGTCTCCTGCCCGGTTCCTGCGAGCACCCAGACGTCGGTCTGGTCTTTGTTGCGACCTTGAACGTTCTGCTGGAAGTTCCCGTCCCGGTCCAACGCTTCGGTGTGCTCGAGGGTGATGGTGGTGCCCGCAGCGCCACGCGCGGTGAGACGCACCCGCCCTGCGATGTTCTGGCCCATATCGACCAGGAGCTCCCCGGCGGGGCTATGAAAGACCTGGGGTTCGTGGATCTCGTCGATTCGGCGCACCGGTTCTCCGACGAAAGGGACCAGCGTCGACGTGCCCCCATCGGCCACATGCACCTCAGCCCACTCGGAGTCGTCGAATCCGACCGTGTCCCATCCGTCAACTGCCAGACGAGCGTCGACCTTCTCCCCGATGAAGATGTCCGAGTACCGGATCTCGCCGAACGACGACCGGGCCGACGCGTCGGACGTCGCGATGGCCTTCCGGTCGCCCTCCAGCCGCCACAGCACGCCCAGGGTGTCGCCATAGTTGATGCTGCTTCCGGTGAAGCTGATGCGTCCAGCCCACCACCCGTCCGCGAGGCGGACTCCGAGGACGTTCTCACCGACACGCAACTGGGAAGTCACGTCGTACGTCTGGTAGGACAGCCGCTCCTGGTACTCGTCGTACCCGGGAGCGAGCACCTCGTCAGTCACCTGCTGTCCATTGACGGTAACCTCGTACACGCCGTGCGCGGTGATGTAGAGGCGGGCACGCTCGGGGGCCTCATCCAGGACGAACTGCTGTCGCACCAAGGGGCTGGGGTGCAACCGGCTCTCGATGTCCACGTCGTCCAGGCTCGTCGGCTCGACTCCGAGATACAGTACTTCCTCGGGGGTGACCGGTTCTTGGACCGGCTCCACCCATCTCGCCGCGTCCCATTCCGAGTTGTTCAGGAGTGTCGTCTCGAAGCGCGATTGGGACCATTCGGTCGCCTCGCCGTCGTCAGCCCACACCCGGACACGCCACGTGTAGGGGGTGCGCGAGGAGAGGTCGACGTCGGGCAACACCACCGAGTGAGATTGCGCAGAGTCGACCTTGCCCGTCGCGGCGATGATCTGCGCAGTGAGCGCATCGCGCACTTCGAGCTCATATGCGTTCTGGCGCTCGGTCGCAGCACCGTCCAGGAGCCAACCGAACCGCGGTCGTGTGGTCCACACGGCGAGCGGCTCGACGAGTCGCTCGACGGTCAGTGCGGAGGGCTTCGGCGAAGTCATGTGTCCTGCTTTCTCAGATTCGGGTGAACGTGGCCGGCAATTCATCTACCGTGCGAGCGCTCGGGGGCCTACGTCGATCACGTCGGCTGTGCTGAGGTACATGCGTTGCCCTTCGAGGTCGGCCGCCTTGCCCGACAGGGTGACCGTGGCATGTGCGGGTGTCTGGTCGGAGCTCCCTCCGACCGCGAGGGTCATGTCTCCGGGCTCGAGGATGAAACGGCCATCCACTCCGCTGTAGCCGAGCTGACTGGTCGCGACCGTGAATCGAACAGTCGCAGCCGCCCCCGGATCAAGCGTGACCCGGCTGAACCCGATGAGCTGGCGAACAGGCCTCGTCACCGCAGTGGCGTTCTGCGAGGCGTACAGCTGAACGACTTCGGTTCCCTCGCGGTCGCCTGTGTTGCGCAGCTCCACCGACGCGACGATGACACCATCTGCCGCGGGCACCTCAGCCGCCTCGAGCTGCAGCTCCCCGTACTGGAATGTCGTGTAGGAGAGACCGTGTCCGAACGGGAACAGCGGGGTGGCGTCGAGATCGATGTACTTGCGGAACATGTCCCCGTCGTTGCGCTCGTAGCCGCTTCCACGCTTGTGTGCGGCGTACAGCGGCACCTGTCCTGTCGCTCGAGGCATGCTGTAGGGCAGCTTGCCGGAAGGGTTCGTGTCGCCGAAAAGCACCCCGGCGACGGCCTCGCCACCGCGAGGCCCCGGGTAGTAGCCTGCGACGATCGCGCCGAGCATCGGTTCGACCTCAGCGAGACCGATCGGGCGTCCCTGGTACACCACGGCCACGAGTGGTGTCCCTGTGGCGCTGACTGCTTCGACCAGAGCAACCTGGTGGGCGGACAACTCGATTCGCGCCGCGTCGGACCCCTCTCCCTCGGTGACACGATCCCCGAACCAGCCGGCCTTGCCGCCGATGGTGAGGATGACCACATCCGCCTCCTTCGCCAGCGCAACGGCAGCGTCGAGGTCCTGGGGGCCGTCGGGATGGATCCCGACACCGACGACGCTGTCGACGATCGCATCCGGGGCTGCAGCACGAACGGCCTCCGTCAGAGTCTGGGTGCCGTAGAGGTGCCGAGCGACGTCTTCGCTGTCGATCGCCATGAGGCCCTCCGCCTGAGCGGCAATCGTCTCGTCGACGTCCGCCGACACGGAGTCCACCGCGCCATCGATACCCGCCATCTTCGACTCGCCGGTGCTGAGGCCCTTCATCATGTCGATCGCGGCCGGGAACGTGTACGCCGCGAAATTGACCATCGCCGAGTCGGCGTGCGGCCCGATCACGGCTACACGGCCCGATTTAGCCAGAGGAAGCTGTCCCTGGTTCTTCAGCAGCGTGATCGATTCATCGGCCAACTCACGAGAAAGAGTGACCCCTTCCTTCTTCACCGCATCCAACTCAATGGGGTCGGCGCTGGCATAGGGGTTCTCGAACAGGCCCAGCTTGAGTTTGTCCATGAGCACGCGGCGCACCGCGTCATCCAGCACGGCTTCGTCGAGGCGGTGCTCACGGACGGATTCCTCGAGACCCTTGAACCCGACCGTGGCGGGTAGCTCGACATCCAGGCCGGCGGCGAGGGCGAGCTCACCCGCCTGAGCGACAGAGGATGCGATGCCCTGACGGGTGTGTAGCCACTCCACGGTGCTGTAGTCGGAGACGACGCTGCCCGTGAACCCCATCCGACCGCGGAGCAGATCGGTGAGGATCGCGCGATTCACGCCTACCGGCACACCGTCGATTTCGGAGTACGAGTTCATCACACTGCCGAGGCCTGCAAGCTTGATGGCGGCTTCGAACGGAGTGCCGTAGACATCGTACAGTTCGCGAGAGCCGAGATGCGTCACTGCCATGTTCTGGCCTGCCTCGGTGAGGGCATACCCGAGGAAGTGCTTGGCTGTAGCCAACACCCCCTGGGAGAGATCCTCGCCCTGCAGACCGCGCACGAAGGCGACGCCGAAGGCAGTCACAAGGTAGACATCCTCGCCGTACGTCTCGTGCACCCGACCCCATCGTGCGTCGCGCGCGACGTCGAGAACCGGCGAGAGAGCCTGCAGCACCCCGACGGACCGCATCTGACGACGGATGACTTCCGCCATGGCCTCGACTCGGTCAGGGTCCCAGGTCGCGGCCAGCCCGATGGGTGTGGGGAACGACGTGTAACCGTCGGCAAGGAAGCCGTTCAGCGCTTCGGTATGCATGATCGCGGGAATGCCGAGCCTGGTCTGCTCGACGAGATAGCGCTGGATCTCGTTGATGACGTGCGCGTTCTGCTGAGGTTCGGATCCTGTGATGGCGCTTGCGATGTGTCCGATCCCGTTCGCGAGATGCTTCGCAGCGGCCTCGCTGTCCAGACCGTTCGCCCCCAGGAGCGACTGAGGCATCACTGATGAGACTTGTCCTACTTTTTCGGCAACGGTCATCTGTGCCAGCAGCTCGTCGGCGCGCTCTCGGGGTGACTTCGACATTGCGTGTTCTCCTTCGGTGGGCAGTTCGTGCAGGCTCATTCGGATGGGTTCGGTTGTGTGGCGAGGCGGTCGCGAATCTTCCCGAGTGTGTCGAAAACGCCAGCCGCGGCATCCATCGTGTGAAGCGGATGCTCATGCTGGCCGCGGCTGATCGCCTCGGTGACGGCACGGAGCATGGGGACGTACCCGTAACCCTTACGGTGCACGGCGACGGGAACGCGGACCTCGCCCGTGTGGTCGTAGGTGTGGATCGTGAGCGAGGTGGCCGCCCAGAATGGCCCGTCGATGGTGATCCACCCGTGAGACCCGGAGATGGATGCGGACAAATCCAGCCACTCGGTCATCGAAACAGCGCCCTGGAAGTATCGACCATCCGCGTAGTCGAGTGTGAAGTGCTCGCTCA
Source organism: Microbacterium sp. CGR2 (assembly GCF_003626735.1). Classification (NCBI taxonomy): domain Bacteria; kingdom Bacillati; phylum Actinomycetota; class Actinomycetes; order Micrococcales; family Microbacteriaceae; genus Microbacterium; species Microbacterium sp. CGR2. The sequence goes on from NZ_RBHX01000001.1 coordinate 3,500,974, forward strand.
GATCGACTCCATCGGGTCGCACGACTCCGCGTGCCGTGACCTCGTCGGGCTGGCCGAGGAACATGTGCGCCAATGTGACCGGGTAGATGCCTTGGTCCAGCAGTGCGCTTCCGCCGGGCTTCCACCGGCTGGATCCGTCCTGCGGGAAGGGGATGCCGAAGCCGCCTCGGCCACTGTGCACCTCTCCGATGCGGCCGGCGACGACGAGGTCGACGAGCTGGACGAAGAGTGGATTGAACTTCATCCACATCGCCTCCATGATGAACACGCCTCGCTTCGCGGCTCGGTCACGAAGCTCACGGACCTCGGCGGCGGTCATCCCTATGGGCTTCTCACAGAGCACGTGGCGTCCAGCATCGATCGCGGCTGCCGCGATGTCGAAGTGAGTGATGTGGGGAGTGCCGATGTAGACCGCATCGATGTCGGAGTCCAGCATGTCGGCGAGAGAGCTGTAACGAGACTCGATGCCGCACTTGTCGCCGAATTCGCGCGCACGTCCTTTGTCGCGCGATGTGACCGCACCAACCTCCGCGTTGTCCACCATCTGCAGATCGGCGGTCATGTGCTCGCTGATAGACCCCGTGCCGACGATCCCCCAACGCACGAGGGGCCCACTCACCGATGCCATCACCGATACACGCCCGCCCCGCCAGCGACGTGAATGGACTGTGCGGTGAGGTAGGTCGAGTCGTCGCCGAGGAGGAACGATACGAGCGCGCCGACATCCTTCTCGGTGTCTCCGATGCGCTTCATCGGTACCGCTTGCATCGCCGATCCGAATGCGTTCGGATCGAGCTTTTCCCACTCGAGCGCCCCCTCCGAGTTCGCGAACGGCAACACGACGTTGACGCGAATGTTGTCGGCTCCCCACTCGACGGCCGCGACGCGAGAGAGTCCCCGAAGAGATTCCTTCGCTGCACCGTACGAGGCAAAGCCCGCCTCGCCTGCGGCACCGGCGCCGGAACCGAAGTTCACGATCGACCCCCCACCTGCGGCAACGAGATGCGGGTACGCCGCTTTCATCAGCAGGAACGTCGCCCTGGGTCCGGTGCTCGAGGCGAGTTCGAAATCCTCAACGGTCTGCGCGGTGAACGAACTCGGAGGTCGGATGGCGATGGCATTGTTCACAAGACCGTCCAGACGCCCGAACCGCTCGATGGCTGCCTCGACGATCCCATCAGCTGACGACGGGTCGCGCAGATCCGCCGTCAGCGTGCCAACGCCGGCACCTTCGGTCTCGAGCGTCTCACGGACGCTTTCGAGCTCGTCGGCGAGAATGTCGGTTAGGAAGAGCTGTGCTCCGCTTCGGGCGAGAGCTCGAGAGATTCCGCGCCCAACGCCCCGGCCGGCGCCGGTAACGATGATGACCTTCCCGGCCAGCGATTCTGAGTGAGTGTAGGACATACGTGTTCCTTCCGGTCGCGCCCTGGGCAGAGAGCTTGATGGGTCAGACGTGGAGGTGGCGACGGTCACGCGTCCGCGTCGTCTGCTCCCCGACTGTCGGGGTGACTGTCTGCTCGTTGCGCGCGTTCGAGGTGCTCGGCCTCGAATCGGCGCGTTTCGGCACGAAGTTCCTCGTCCTCGGGGCTTCCCCCGAAGCCCCCGTGCGGCATCGCCTCGAACACGTGAAGCTCGGTAGGAACTCCCGCTTTGCGGAGTTTGCGATGCATCCGAACGGTGTTGGAGAGGAAGAGGTCACGGGTCCCGCTCTGCAGGAAGGTAGGTGGGAACCCCTCCAAGTCGGCGAACAGGGGAGAAACGTACGGATGGGTGAGGTCCTCGCCGGCTGCGTACAGGAGATTGACGGTCATCAACGGGCCGAGCATGTTGTCGATGCCGTTGTTCGTGGTGAACGTGTCGCCTGCCTCCGTGAGGTCCACCTCAGGGGTGAGCAGCACGAGCGCTGCGGGCATGGGAAGCCCCTCGTCCTTCGCGCGCACCAGGAGCGCTGCCGCGAGATTGCCGCCTGCAGAGCCTCCGCTCACGACGACACGATGGGGCCCGGCCAGCTCGAGAGCGGCCCGGTAGAGGACCAGCAGATCGTCGAGTGCGGCCGGGAACGGGTGCAGCGGCGGCATCCGGTAGTCCGGTGCCCATGTGATCCCGTTTCGACCGACCGCGTGAGCAGCGGCACCCATCCAGGCGATATCTCCGCCACCGAGGTAGAGGGCTCCGCCGTGGATGTCGATGAAGATCGGAGCGTCCGGGGCGGTGAGGTCGGCAGGTCGGATCACGAAGTTCGAGACACCGTCGATCTTCTCCGCCTCGACCGTGTACGTCTCCGCGGGGGGAAGCCCCGGCTCTACGAAGGTGCGCAGCATGGCGTCTACTGCTTGCGCTTGCGCCAGCCACCCTTCGGTGTCCTCTGGCGCGGGGTACGGGTTGTCCCCACCCTGTTTAGGCATCGACAGCATGGCTTGGGCGTGGGCGCTCACCGTCGAGGGCACCGGTGGATGGTCGCGCTGCGTGGGTGCTGACGATTCGGTCTCTGTCACATGCATCTCAGTCATCCTTTGTTGTGGTCGCCGGTTGTCATTCAGGACGGGCGGAGCGGTCCGCGGCATCCGAGACGTGGAGCGACGTTGTTACGGCGTCGAAACCTTCGGCGGATACGGTGACCTCAATCACTCCGACGCCGGTGGGTCGGACGATAGCGAGGGCACGTCCGTCGAACGTGGTGTGCACATCGGTATTGAGGGGTTCCGCCGTGTCTGGACGGCCGCTGCCGAAGGCAAGGAGGGTCCCGGCGCCCTCGACGGAGACCTTGACGGGCACATCTCGGGCGCTCGCGAGATTCCCGGCCTGGTCGCGCAATTCGATCTCGATGAAACTGAGGTCGCGGTCTCCGGCCAGAAGCTCGGTGCGGTCGGGAGTGACGGCGAGGTCCGCCGACTTATCCGCCGATCGCAATGCGGTGCGTCCGACCTCGACGCCATCCCGATAGGTGACGGCTTCGAGGGTCCCCGGCTCATACGTGATGTCGAACGAGGCAAGGAATGGCACGGAGGCGCCAGGGGTCGTGCGCCCGACGGGGTGTCCGTTCAGCACCAGTTCGACGTCGTCCGCATCGCTGTACACCTCGACGACGATCGGAGCGCCGGTTCTGACATCCCAGCTCCAGCTGCTGATGGAGTCGCTCCACCCCCATTTGCCGGGAATGATCTCGCGGCCGTGGTTCTCCGGCCGCAGTACCGCGATATATGGTTCCGTGCGGAGGCCGAACACGATTTCGCGATAGTAGGACAGCGGTCTCCGGTGCCCGGTGATGTCGATGTCACCGACCCACGCGGTCATCCACGGGTATGGAGGCTGCCACGCCGGGTCGTCGGCATACTGCGTTCGCCCGATCCCGACCTCACCGAGGTAGTCCCAACCGGTCCAGGTGAAGTCCCCCAGCACATGCGGGTTGTTTAAGACAAGTCGCCAGTTGGTCGCGATGCTCGGTCCGAACGTCTCGGTGCCGACCATGATCCGGTTCGGGAACCCCACACGATCGAGTTCGTAGCGGCCCTCGGCGTAGTTCACGCCGGCCACGTCCAGTGCCGCGAAGGAGGCCTCGGTGCGCTCCGTCGCCAGGTCGCTGGTGCTGACGTGCTCCATCATGCCGTCGAGGTTGATCGCGGCGTTGACCCCACCTTCGGTGGGCGACTCCGAATCGGCAGAGGCCATCTGACTGGCGAGATCGGTGAGAACAGACACGAAGGGATTGATCCCGTTCGTCACCAGCCGGGTGTCGTCGAGCGTCCGGACTTTCTCCGCCAGGGCGCGTCCCCATTCCGAACCGAGCGGGTTGCCTGTCTCGAAGATCTCGTTCCCGATGGAGTAGAAGATCACGCTGGGGTGGTTGAAGTCCTTCTCGATCAGTGACTCGATGTCGCGTTCCCACCATTCGGGGAAGGCGAGGGAGTAGTCGAACGGCGTCTTGGCCTCGGTCCACACGTCGGTGGTCTCGTCCATGACGAGCATGCCGAGCCGGTCGCACGCGTCGAGCATGGCCGGGCTGATGGGATTGTGTGCGCTGCGGATGGCGTTGAAGCCTGCCTTTTTGAGCAGCTCGACGCGCCGCTCTTCGGCGCGGCCGATGGCGGCGGCACCGAGTAGTCCGTTGTCATGATGGACGCATGCGCCCCGCAATTTCACCGTCTCACCATTGATTCGGAGCCCGCTCCATGGATCCAGTTGCACGGAGCGGATGCCGAACGGGGTGTCTTTCTCTTCGAGCTGAATGTGGTCGGCGTCCTCGAGGATTGTTCTTGCGACGTACAGGTTGGGCGTGTCCACGCCCCACAGTGCTGGCTTCGTGACGTAGAGACGCTGACGCACCACCGAGGAAGCGGTTGGACGCAGGGTGACAGGGGCTGAGTCCGAGGCGACGACCGACCCGTCCGGGGCGCGCAGTTCCGTGCGCACACGGACCGTGGCGGTGGTGATGCTGTCGTTCTTGACGGGCGTCACCACCGCGATGACGGCGCGCTGCTCATCGATATCGGGAGTGGTGATGCGCAGCCCCGATTGCTCGATGTGCACGAGCTCGGTGACCTCGAGCACCACATCGCGGTGGATCCCTGCTCCCGAGTACCACCGCGAGTCCTCGTGTGTCCGGGCGTCGACCCTGATGGTGTTGGTCTCCCCGTAGCGCAGGAAAGGGTCCAAGGCGGTGCGGAACGGCGTGTAGCCGTTGGGGCGTTGCCCGGCGAAGGCGCCGTTCACGAAGACCATCGCATCCCGGTATACGCCCTGGAACTGCAGTGAGACTCGCTTCTCACGCCATTCTTCGGGCACTTCGAAGGTCTTGGAGTACTCGAAGGCGCCGCCGGGGAAGTACCCGGTGAAACCTGACCCTGCGACGTCTGCACTACGCGGCAGCGAGATGATCGCGTCATGCGGGAGGCTGACGGCGTCGCCCTCTCCCTGTCCGTAGAGCACAGCGAAGGGGCTCATCTTCGGACGGACCCGCCACCCGCTATTGAATGAAGAGTTGGTCATTTGCTGCTCCCTTTCAAGGGACTCCTCGACACCTCAACGGGCAGAGTCTTCGTCGAAACGATGTGTGGATTCGTCGGCTACAGGGCGAGTCAGACGACTTTGATAGAGCTGGTGTCGGCATGGACACCAGCTGCGAGGTCCGCCTGGATGGCAGGAATGTGCCTGTCCAGCTTGTACAGGTACGTGAGCGCGAGCATGATGCCGGTCAGGACGAGCGGGACCAGGGAGTAAAGGGCGATGATCGTCGATTTCACGGCGGGCGACTGTACTTCGGCGAGGCCGTTGTATCCCGCCGCTCCGATGATGATTCCGACCGTGGCGATAGCAACACCCTGGCCGACCTGGCTCGCGAAACCCTGGAGCGAATTGGTCACAGCGTCGATACGCTCACCGGTCTTCCACTCCCCATATGTCATGGTCTGGATCAGGAAGTAGGAGGCCAGAGTGACGAGGACCGCGGTGAAGATCTGCAACGTCACACCGACAAGGACGAGAGGCACATTAGTCGGGGCGACGGCTACCAGCGCGTAGCCCACCATCGCGAGAACGAGGCCGATGCGGGCGAAGTTCATGGCTCCGATGGTGCGCACAGCAACCGGGAACAGGATGAGCACCAGCGGGATGATGGCTGTGGTGATTCCTCCGATCGAGGCGAGCCCGAGGTCGCCGAGGATGTACTTGAAGAAGTACGTACCGGTGGCCGCGCCGATAGCTGAGACGATGCTGCTCAGCATCAGGATGGCGGCCATGATCAGGACGTAACGGTTGGAGAGGAGTGCACGAAATGTGGCCCGCACTCCGAGACGCTCTTCCGTGTCGTGGTCAGTCTTGTCCTCAGGCAGCTCCTTGATTGTGAAGAAGCGAACGAGGCCGATGATCATGAGGGGAATGGCATAGAGCAAGGCGATCTTGGTGTATCCGCCCGGCTCAGTTCCCCACGTCGCCATGAGCTGTGGCAGGAGGATCGCGGCGGCGGCAGAGAAAAAGATGATCAGCATCCCCTGTCGCGATATGACCTTGGCATACCTGACCTCGCCGCGCAGCGAGCGCTTGAGGTACACCGCCCCCGATGTCATGAGGTACGTCTGGCACACCGACGTGATGAGCACGAACATGACGAAGAGGTATGTGGCCTGCCAGAACTGACTCATCTCGGGAACGGAGAAGGCGGCGACTGTCAGAAGCCACATGGGAATGATGAATAGCTCGTACGGGCGCGCCTTGCCCAGACGTGTTTTCGTTCGATCAATCATGAAGCCGATCGGGAAGTCGGCGATGGCGTCGATGATCTTCGCGGCGAGGAAGAGACCGCCAATCAAAGCCGGAGGCAACCCGACGATGTCAGTCGCGTAGAACGTCAACTGAGCAAGGACCACGATGTTTACACCCATCGCGATGCTTGACGTCGCGAATCGAGTCGAGAAGAGCAGCGGGAGTTTCGTGTCCTTGCCGAGCGCGGTCTGAGAGTCAGGTGAAGCCTCCGGGCGAGGAGGCGCATCTGTGTCCAGCGGTTCAGCGGTGGGCGCCTGTCCGGGTGTGGCTGGTCGATCGGATGTTGACATCGGAACTCCATTGTTCGGTGGCCGGCAGAAACTCGAATCGGGCTTCGAGTTTGCAGGATCGAAGAAACCGTACCACAAAGTCGAATCACGATTCGACTTTGTGCGGATAGACTGAGACAGAGGACTAGGCAGGTCCGACCGCAACGGCAGGAGGCCCAGTGACTGCTTCGACGAGCGAGGCTGCGCGACCGCGCAAGCAGTACGCGAAGAGTGCAGCGATACGTCAGCGGGTCATCGATGCGTGCATCGACGCATTCGGGCTTTCGGGCTTTCACGGCGCGACGATGAAAGACATCGCGGCGAGGGCCGGCATGAGCCACACCGGTCTCTTGCACCACTTCCCCAGCAAGGAGTCACTCCTCGTTGCCGTGCTCGAGTACCGCGATGAGCGGATCATCGCGGTGACTCGCGCCGCGCTCGAAGACCTTGGCGACACCCCTGACAACTCGATACTGGTCTTGCGCGCAGCGGTGATCGCGAGCGAGTTAGAACCCGGCTTGGCCGCCCTCGACGCTACCCTCTTGGCTGAGGCGACGACACCGGAACACCCAGCTCACCACTACTTCCAGGATCGCTTTCGCGTATTCCGCAACGTCTACCGAGCTCGCTTCGAAGAGATGACCGCGCGCGGGGACTTGAACACGTCGATGAGCCCACGAGCGCTCGCGTACACGTTCGCGGCAATCCTCTATGGCCTTGAATTGCAATGGCTGTACGAGAAGGAAGATTTCAAGATCGAGGATGTGTTCGACGAGTTCGTCTCCTCCATCACGCGTGCGCCCAGTGCGCGAATCGTGTGAATCTCGCACACACCCCGCGGCGCTTCCCTCCCCTTGGGCCACTGAAACCGCATCGGCTCCACGATTTAGCCGCCTAGGCGAGGAAGCCTCACATTCGGGACACCGACGAAGGAACCGTCAACCACGCTCGCTCGCAATGGGCGACGGAAAGTGCGGATTAATCGTCCTCCCCGAGTACCCAGTCAGTGCCCCACTGAAACGGGCACCTCGGCATCCGTCTGCGCGGGCTTGCGGACGAACAATGTGAGCACCACAGCGGCGGAGGCGATGAACGCCCCTACCAGGAACGCCGCGTGCACCCCGGTGACCGTGGCTTGGGCGACGTCTGCCCCAGATTCGAGAGCGCCCGCCGCACCGACCGACATGAGCGTGATGAACAGCGCGGTGCCCGCAGCTCCGGCGACTTGCTGCAGCGTGTTCATGATGGCGCTGCCGTGGGAGTACAGGGTGCGAGGGAGTGACCCGAGCGCGGAGGTGAGCAGCGGGGTGAAGACGAATCCAAGCCCGACGTTAAGCGTCATGTGCACAGCGATGATCCACGCGATACCCGTGTTGCCGTCGAACGTCGTCATGCCCCAGAGTGCAGCGGCAGCCACTAGCATGCCGGGGAACACCAGCGGCCTCGGACCGAAGCGGTCGAAGAGCGATCCGACGACGGGGGCGATCAGGCCCATCAGAATGCCGCCGGGCAGCAGCATGAGTCCGACGGTGAGGGTGTCGAGCATGAGCGCCTGCTGCAGGTAAAGCGGCAGCAGGATGAGCGAGCCGAACAGCGCCGACATCACCACGACGACCAGCACGATCGCGAGACTGAACGACCGCGAGGTGAAGGTGCGCAGGTCGAGCAACGCAGCATCAGACCGCTGCAGGTGCAGCTGTCGCAGCACGAAGGCGAGAAGGGATGCTGCGCCAAGCATGAGCGGGATCCACACCGGCACCGGTGCATGATCCGACGCGGATTCGCCGATCGAGCTCAGACCGAAGATCAGCCCACCGAATCCGAGAGCGGACAGCAGCACCGAGAGGACGTCAAACCGTGCCGGCCTCGTCTCGGTGATGTTGCGCACCCACACGGCGCCCAGCGCGAGGGCGAGGAGGGCGATCGGCAGGACGAGCCAGAACATCCAGCGCCAGTCGAGAGCCGCGAGGATGATGCCCGAGACCGTCGGCCCGACCGCCGGCGCCACCGCGATCACGATGGAGATCACGCCCATCATGCGTCCGCGATGCGTGACAGGGACGACGTTCAGCACGGTGGTGAACAACAGCGGCAACATGATCGCCGTACCGGCGGCCTGCACGACGCGTCCGGTGAGCAGCAACTCGAATCCGGGGGCGGTCGCTGCGATCAGAGTGCCGGCGGCGAACAGCGACATCGCCATGAAGAACAGCCCGCGCAGCGGGAATCGGGCGAGCAGGTACCCGGTGAGCGGGATGACGACGGCCATCGTCAGCAGGAAGCCGGTGGTGAGCCATTGGGCGGTCGCCGCGGTGATGTCGAGGTCGACCATGAGACGCGGAAGCGCCACGCCCATGATCGTCTCGTTGAGGACGACGACGAAGGCGGATGCCACGAGGAGCGCGAGGACGGGGCCCGTCCGGGGTGCGTCGGCCGTTGTGGGCACCGGAGAGGTGGCGGGAGATTTCTCGAGAGTCACGGAGGGCTTTCTGACAGCGCGGTACAAGGACAGGCACTCCGGCGGGCCACCATATGATTCTATGGCACAAACTGCCAGATTGTCAGAAGATGAGAGATTGTTCACATGACTGCCCCGAACGAGGAGACGCCTGCGGCCCTCGGCCTGCGCGATCGCCGCCGCCGCGAGACCTGCCGCGAGCTTGCCGCCGCGGCGACCGACCTTTTCGAGCTACAAGGCGTGCACGGCACCACGGTCGACGAGATCGCTCACGCCGCCGGCATCTCCTCGCGCACCTTCTTCCGCTACGCGGACACGAAGGAGAACGCGGTCTTCGTCGACGATCGGGGCGGGGAGGAACTGGTCGTCCGGGTGCGCCGAGAGGTCGCCGCAGGCAACGATCCCATCGCCACCATCGAACAGGCTCAGCTCGACCTCCTGGATGCATTCGATGCACAACCAACCGCCACGCATGCCCACGTGCTCCGGGTGCGCAGGCTGGTCATCTCGGAGCCCTCACTTCTTGCGGTGGCTCTTGCTCGCGACGAGGAATCCGTCGCCCAACTCACGGCGATCGTGGTGCAGACGAAGAGCACCCCCACCGACGAACTGCGCGCCCGCGTGCTGGTGACTGCCGTCGGAACAGCCATGCGCCTGGCGTTCGACGAATGGGCACGCCGATCGGAACGCGGAGAAGAGACGCGCCTCCGAGGACTCTACGAAGTCATCCGCGCAGATCTTTCGGCCTTCTTCTCGGGCCAGGCACCCACTAACTGAAGCCAGCCGCCGAAGTTCACCTTGCGCGAGTTTGCGGTGAAGGTCCTGAGAGTCGGATATCTCCTCCTCGCAGCCTCCAGACACCCCAACCGGCTGCTCGCGGGTGCATGACCCACCGGCTCCTGCGCGATGACATCCTGGAGCTTCATCCCGCGCCGAGTTCAACTGACCCGCCTAGACCCGTGTACGAGGCGGCGAGAAGTCCTCAATGTCATCCAGTTGCGCGATCACACGGGCGGGTTGAGCGTCTCCTTGGTTCTTCTGCAAGAAGCCGGTGTGGTCAAACACGAAATCTCTGAGTGGCCGGAGAGCCTTCGGAATGTGGTGGAAGATTTTACCGGTGAAGTACGCCTGCTGCTGCACTTCTGCCGTGAGCGGGCGCCGCACGTCCTCGAACTTCTGCAATGCCGCCGAGAGAGCGCGCGAATCGCGCGCATCGACGTCGACGAGGTCTCGACCGAGGAAGTAGCCGTCTTCGATCGACATTCCGGCCCCGTATGCGGCGTACGGGGAGGTGGCGTGCGCCGCATCTCCGATCAGCGTGACGCGCCCCTTCGACCATTGCTTCATGGGAACGCGGTCGACGATCTCCCAGCGGTGCGTGTGTTCGGGTTCGGTGCGGTGGATGAACGATGGCAGCGGTTCGGCGAAGTGCCCGACCTTGTCGAGCGCGTAGGAACGCACGTCAGCCACGGTGAAGGGCGCGCCAGGCGTCCACTTCTCGAGTACCCACCACTCGTATCCGTTGCGTCCTTCGTGGCGGATGGGGGTGTAGGACCCTTGGGTGGATCGGTCATGAGCGAACACGCCGCGAGTTCCGATCGTCTCGTCAGTCAGGAACCAGCCACCTAACAGATGCAGTCCGTGGTGACGTTTCGGCGACGCACCCCACAATTGGGTGCGCACGGCCGATTCGATACCGTCCGCGCCGATCAGGAGATCGACGGTGACGGGTGGGAAGTTCTCGAACTGAACCTCAACCTGGTCTCCGCGATCCTCGAACCCGGCGAAGCGGTGGCCGAGGTGAAGCACCCCGTCTGGGAGGGCAGCGATCATGCGCTTGTAGAGTCCCCAGCGGATCAACCCGATGAACCCGCCGTTGTACTCGCGTATCACCTCGTCGGGCATGCGGAATTCGGCTCGTACCCGTCCGTCGTACCGGCGGAGCTGCGTCATGGCCGGCGCCCCGAGGTCTTCGGTGTCGACGCCGAGGGCACGCAGCGCCTTCTGCGGGGTGGGCCAGAGGTTCAGGATGTTGCCCGCAGCACGCACCTCCGGATATCGCTCATAGAGTCGTACGGTCCATCCGGCTCGGTGTAGACCGAGTGCCGCTGCGAGTCCTGCCGGTCCTGCGCCGATGATGGCGGCTGTACGCTCGTTCTTCGATTGGTCAACCATGTCGAACACTCCTTCGTGATCAAGCTGTTGCCGGAGACCGAGAGGCCATCCGGGTGGTTCAGGTCATGCCACGGGCCGCGATGCCTGCCACGGCGCCGGTACGCCGCTGCGGCCACGCACTACGTTGCGTTGGGCACCGAGTCCGGTGATGCGCGCGTCCATCACGTCTCCCTCTTGCAGGAACCTCTTCCAATGCGAGCCGTTGCCCGCCGGCGACCCGGTGATGAGCAGATCCCCGGGTTGCAGGATCGCGAGCGATGAGGTGTAGGCGATCAGGCTGGGAACGTCGAAAAGAAGGTCGCCTGTCGACGCATCCTGTTTGATCTCGCCGTTGAGTCGGAACTCGATCCGCAGGCTGGCCGGGTCGGGCACGAAGCGCGCAGGCACGAGGTAGGGCCCGGTTGGGAAGAAGGTCGGCTGGTTCTTCGCGCGGAACCAGTCCGTGCCTATCTGCGCGATGTCGCGCCGGGGCACCAGCGTGCGCGCGGTGATGTCGTTGACGATCGTGTAGCCCGCGATGTGGTCATAAGCGTCCTCCGCCGCAACTCGGTATGCCGTCCGGCCGATCACGACGCCGAGTTCGATCTCCCAGTCGATCTCTTCTCCGAAGTCAGGAAGTTGCAGGTCGTCGAAGGCACCGCACACGGCGGATGGGATTCCCGTCCATACATACGGGTCGCCTGAGCGTCGTCGTTCGTCGTTCTCTGCCGCGGCTTCAGCCCAGAGCTCCTCGTTCGTCGCGTCGGAGCGTCCCAGCTTGTGGGCAACGCTCATCTGCAGAATGTGCTCACGATAGTTGGCACCCGCAGCGAGTATCGGCCCGACCGGTTGAACAGGAGGTCGAAGAACAAGGGCGGCCACCGAAACCCCACTCAGTGCTGCCAGTGCATCCGGACTCTCCGCGACACGTTGCAACTCGTCGAGGTTTGACTCCCAGCGGTCGAACAAGTCGCCGGTGCACTGCACGTCAGGGAGCACCGCTCGCACATCATAAGCGGTCTCAGCGACAACGAAACCCGGATACGTGCCGACGTCGCCCACGAAAGTTCCTAGAGCGAAGGCCCCGGCTGGCACCTCGATCCCGGTCATGGTCAGGCCTCCGGACGGTGAAGCGCCGCTTGGATGATCGCGCCTTCCGTGCCGGCTACGAGTCCCTGCTCGGTGGCAGTCGGCTTCTCGGCCGGCGGGAACGCCTCGAGCATGCTCGGCGGCAGCGACAGGTTGCGGTAGAAGTCGTCCGCGCCCTGCTCGGGGCTCCAGCGATTGGGCTCCCAGTCGGGTATGTAGTTGCGATAGCCGCCCGTGTTGACCTCGATGCGCAGGCCGCTCGGCTCTCGGAAGTAGAGGTACACCTGCTCGCCGATGCCGTGAATGCCCGGGCCGTACTCGATAGGCGTACCGTTCTCGATCAGCAGGTCGGCGGCGCGCACCAGTTCGTCGCGTGTTTCGAGCCACCAGGCGTAGTGGTGGATGCGGCCAGGCGTGTCGGAGCTGTCCAGGAGGACGCCCAGGTCGTGCGATTTCTCGTTCGTGGTGAGGACGCCGAAGAATGTCACTTCGGCGCCTTCCACGTTGAAGCCCGCGAACGCCATCCGACGGAAACCGAGAGTGTCGCTGTACCAGTTCGCGAAGCCCTGTACGTCCGACGCAGCGATCGTCACGTGGTCGAGGTGACGCGGGGATAGGCCGTGACCGCTCCGCCGCTCCGGACGGTCGGGGTATTGAGAGTCGTACGGCACCGGTGCTTTGTATTTCTCCACGTCCCAGAACAGCTGCATCGTGTGTCCGTACGGACCGGTAAAGACGTAGGACTGGCCGATGTGCGCTCCCGGCTCCACCCATCGCCCGGCGTAGCCGGCCGCCTCGATGCGCTCAGCGGCCTCGCGTAGCGCCGCGTCGCTGGTGGTGCGCCATGCCATCGACACCATGCCCGGCTCATCACCGCGTGACAGTACCAAGCTGTAGGTGTAGTAGTCCCCCCAGGCACGGAGGTAGACCTTGTCGTCCGTGCGATCTACGATCCGCAGACCGATCTGCTTCTCGTAGTACCGGGCGGTTTCCTCGAGATCGAGCGCGTGGATCTCGATGTGCGTGAGCTGTGACAGCAGATTGACCATCATTGGTCCTTCCGTTCGAGAGGGACCTCCGCGTCCCTACCGCCCACGATCGCTCAATCGGTGGTATTTGAGAAGCCGAATCTAGCTATAGCTTTCATCGGGATTCCCAATGATCGAATCGGCAACGCGGCGCAGAACGTCGCGGAGCCAGATGTGCGCGGTGTCATGCGTCCGCTCTGGGTGCCACCAGAACGCGTCCCGCACAGGATCCAGAGCAAAAGGATTCGCGACGACCCGCACTTCCCCGAACCCTGCCGCCGCGCGTCGCGCGAGGGTCTCTGGCAACAGCGCGACGCGATCGGTGCCACGCACCAGCGAGGGCACGGTCTGGAAGTATGGCGTGACCGCGGCGACGCTGACGTCCATCCCCTTGATCTGCAGCTGTCGCCTCGCCGGGGTCATCCCATTCTTCGACGCGAGCGTGTGCACCCACGGCCGGGCCAGCAGCTCCTCGACGGAGGGGGCGTCGCCGAGCGACGAGTCCGCGTCGATCACGCACACCCATTCATCGCTCATGAGGTCGATGTGCGGTTGATCCGACAGATATCCATGCGGAAGGATGAGTCCGTCGATCATCCGCAACGACTCAGGCGCGGCATTCACCAGCGACGAGTCTGCGGTGGTGAACTCGATCTGCACGTGCGGAGCTTCGACGCGAAGAATGCGCGTGAGTGGAGGCCCGATCCGTGAGACTGCGTGATCGACCGCGGCAATGACGAACGATCGCGAACTCGACGTCGCCTCAAATTCGGCCTGAACCTGGAAGATGCGCTCGGCTTCTCCCAGCGCCGCCGGCAGCATCGCGAGAAGTCGGATCGCGAGGGGCGTCAGTTCGTGCGAGGCCCCCCTCCGAACGAGCAGCGCATCGTCGAAGTGCGCGCGCAAGCGCGCGAGGGTGGTGGACATGGTGGGCTGGGACACACGCATGCGCTCGGCCGCCTTCGTCACACTGCGCTCTTCGAGCAGTGCCTGCAGCGGCGGAAGCAGGTTGTAGTCGAGCGAGCGTCCGAGCATCGGCGTCAGCGAGAAGCAATACCCTCGAGGGCGAGGTCGAACGCCATCGATATGGCATCCCGGTCGAAGCCACCTTCCTGGAGCAGCAACCGGAAGTAGATCGGCGCATAGAACCGCTCGGCCAGTTCATCCACCGGTCGGTCACCTCGGATCGACCCCTCGGCGATCGCCCGGTCGAAAAGCCGGTTCACGACATCTCTCCGAGGGCCCCAGAAGTGCTTCTTGAACTCGTCCAGCGTCGCCTGGTCATATTGACACTCAGCGAGCAGCTGGGCCATCAGACGCCCCTCATGCCCCGCGTACACCGAAGCGAGGGACAGCACATGCTCCCTCAACGCGTCGACGGCCGGGAGGGCTTCGTGCACCCGCGTGGCGAGGATGTGATTCTCGAGGAAAGTGTCGATCACCACCGCGGCCTTGTTCGGCCACCACCGGTAGATCGTCGTCTTGCTCACTCCGGATTCCCGAGCGATGCGCTCGATGGAGAGATCCCTGATCGAGACCGCATCCGGTTCGCGCTCATCCAGCAACCGCATCGTGGCCTGCAGGATCGCCTGCCGGCTTTGCTCGCTCCGCACTGCCATGAATACGCCTCCATCACGCGTCGATCACCCGATACTCTACGTCCCCCGCGTCCTCATCAGCTTCACCGTCGTGGGACCCCGACGTCGCGGGCGTCCGCGAACTCCGCATACTCCGCCATGAGTTCGGGGTCGTCGACGGACCCCAGGTCAACCACGTCTGAAAGCCGGGCTCCCTGGAACAGCCGCTTGATCGGCACCTCGAGCTTCTTGCCCGTACGCGTGTGGGGAATCCCGCGCATCACGACGATCTCATCGGGGAGGTATCGGGCAGACAGATGTGCACGGATCGCCGTGATGATCGCCGTCTTCGCCTCTGACTCGTCCACGCCGTCGGCGATCCGCACGAACAAGGGCATGAAGTACTGATCGTCACCGATCTCGGCACCGATGACCATGGCCTCGCCGACCTCGGGCAGAGCCTCGACCACGGCGTAGATGTCCGCCGGACCTAAACGGATGCCGTTGCGGTTGAGTGTGGAGTCGGAGCGGCCGAGGATACGAATGCCACGATCCGAGATTTCGATGAAGTCACCATGCCGCCACACGCCCGGATAGGTGTCGAAGTAGCTCGCACGGTAGCGGTCTCTGTGGTCGTCGCCCCAGAAATACAACGGCATCGACGGGATCGGCTGCGTGACGACCAGCTCGCCTTTTCCCGCGGTGACGTGACCGCTCTCGTCCCATGATTCGATGCATACGCCCAGCGCAGGCGCCTGGATATACCCGACCCGTACCGGCTCAGTCGATGCACCACCGACGAAGCATCCGGCGATGTCGGTTCCGCCGCTCATGGAGACGAGCCAGACGTCTCCCACGTGGCCGTAGATCCAACGGAAGCCATCCGCCGACAGGGGCGAGCCGGTCACCTGCACTTCCCGCAAGGACGAGAGGTCGTGGTCGCGGGCGGGGTCGAGTGCCGCCTTCACGCACGCATGCACGAATCCCGCACCGACGCCGAGCACGGTGGCTCTCGTCTGCGCAGCCAGTTCCCACACCCGATCGACCGTCGGATAGGCCGGATTGCCGTCGAGCAGCACCGCCACAGCGCCCAGACCGATGACGCTCACGAGCGAGTTCCACACCACCCAGCTCGTGGATGCCACCGCGAGGAAACGATCGCCCGGTCGCACGTCGCCACCGAACATCAGCATCTGCAGTTGTTCCAGCAGCGCTCCCCCGTGACCATGCACGATGCCTTTCGGGATGCCGGTGGTTCCCGAAGAGAACAGTACCCAGAGCGGATGGCTGAACTCGACATCGACGAACTCAGGATGCTGAGGCGTGGACACGATGTCGTCCCAGTTCCGCGCGATCAACGCTGTCGCCGGTGGCGGAACGTCGGCATGCCCGGTCACCCACAGCACCTGCTCGAGAGTGGGCAACTGCTCGATCACCTGCGCCAACTCCCTGCGCCGGTCGCGGTCAGCACCGGCGAGACGGTATCCGGGGCTCGCGATCAGCGCCTTCGGTTCGAGCTGCCGAAACCGCGACACGATCGCGCCCGGGCCGAACTCGGGTGAGCACACCGACCATACTGCGCCGATCGACGCCGTCGCCAGCAGCCCGACGACCGCCGCCGGGACATTGGGAAGAACGGCCACGACACGGTCACCTTGCCCGATTCCCAGCGCGCGCAGATGCGTGGCGAGAGCACCGACCCGGCCACGCAGATCGGCGAACGAGACCTCCTCGGTCGCACCGTCCTCCGCGACCGCGAGCAGCGCTGTGCCATCGCGGCCGTCGAGCAGGTGCTGCGCGAAGTTCAGCGTCCGCCCGGGGAACCAGCGCACCCCGGGCATGGTCCCTCCGATGCGGACGGCGCCGGGCTCACCGCCCAGATCGACGCCGGCGAAGTCGACGACGCTCGACCAGAACGCGTCCGCGTCGTCGACGCTCCACCTCCACAGGGCGGCGTAGTCCTCGCCGACGTCAGCGCCCCTGGCTCGCGCGAACTCGGCGAACCGCCGCTCTTGCGTCTCCCCCGCCGCGGAGGCGTCGGGACGCCAGATGATCTCGCCGTGGGACGCAGCGGGGTCGACGATCATGCCGACTCGCGGGTGTTCACGGCCGACCGCAGAGAAGCGATGGTCGACGGATCGATCGGATCGGTCCCGACGAGCACGAACAGCATGCGTGCGGGCTTGTCGGTGCGGTTCGACCAGGCATGCGCGGTCGCACGCTGGACAGCGACGTCTCCGGCCCGGAGGACAGCCTCGCCATCGTCGACGAGAAGCGTGATCTCGCCCTCGAGCACCACGGCGTAGTCGATCGACTCGGTGCGGTGGAACCAGAAGTGCTTCGCTGCGCCGTGTTCGTTGGCGGCCTGCTGCTCCTTCTGGCCGCGGATCTCCTCGAACACCGCTTCGCCTGGATTATTCGGATACACCGCGTCGGGGGGAAAGTCGGCGATGCGAACGATCGTCTCACCGACGAGCGGGAAATCGAAGTGGCGACCGGCCGGCGCACTGTCCTCGTCGCTGGCATGGTCGACGGCTCCCGCAGGCGTGAACCACGCGACGCTCGCCCCGAACCCCGGGATGACCTCCGAAACGAAGGTGTTCGGCGCGTCCGCGTCGTCGAACAGGATGATCGCGCGCCCGCTGTCGTCGTGCCCCGTGACGACGCGGCGTACGGGCGGCCGCTTGGATGTCGTCACTGCGCATCCTCGAACGGGAACGGCTGCGGAGTCGGCCACCACGCAGGCTGCTCCTTCTCCGCGGCGATGCGGTTTCGCAGCGTCCCCACTCGCTCCAGATCCAGCTCGAGTACATCACCCGGCTGCAGGAATCTCCCCAGCTCCACTCCGGCACCGAACGCCATCGTGCCGGAACCGATCAGATCACCGGGTTGGATGCCGTTGAGTTGCGAGGCATAAGCGATCGTCTCCTCCGGCGTCCAGATGAAGTCCTCGACCTTCGTGTCCGACCAGACCTCACCGTTCACCCGCACCTGGCCCTTGAGGCCGATGACCGAGGGGATCTCGTCGATCGTCGTGATCCACGGTCCGATGCCGTACGCGAAATCCTTCGAGTGCTGGGCACCCATCCCGATCGGCGACTCCAGCTTCTGAACGTCACGCAGGCTCCAGTCGTTGAAGATGGTGATTCCGAACACATGGCTCCAGGCGTTCTCCGGGGTCAGATTGCGCGCGGGCTTGCCGACGACGTAGCCGATCTCCAGTTCGTAGTCGAGCTGCTCGGTGAAACTGGGGTACGGGATCACCTCGTCATGGCCGTAGATCGTCGACGTCGTCCCCTTGAAGTAGCCCGGCCGTTCATAGACGGCACGGGTCGGGGTCGTCTTCATGACGTTGCCGAAGAAGTTCTTGATATGGCCGTTAAACGTCAGGGAATCGCGGATCACCGGCGGCTTGATCGCTGCGCGCCAACTGACCTCCTCGATGGGCAGTGAAGCGTCATCGGCCGCGCCGAGCGCACGTGTCGCGGCGTCGAGGAAGAAGTCGCCGCTGGAGATTCCCTGCGTGAGATCGCGGAACGTGGCGTGCGCCAAATGGCGTGCGCCGTCGACCGAGGCACCGCCGCGCTGCAGTTCGAGGGCGTATGCCTTCTTGAGGTCGACCACGCGGCCCTTGTCCGGCTCGGCGGCCACGACCCGGATCTCCCGTCCATCCGGTCCTTCGACGGTGATGCGTCCCAGTTTCATCGAAATGCCTCCCTTGGCTTCTTGAACTATTTGCTATACGCTACGGGTCGTATCGAATACTGTCAATCGCGAAGACCGAGGCAGGCAGAATATGTCGCACGAAGGAGTGTTTGTGGAGATCAACGCAGATGTGATCGTCATCGGAGCGCGCCACCGCTCCCCCTCGAGTGAGACACGGGCATGACCCTCCGCATGTCGTACTTCGTGCCGCCCATCCCCCTGGTCACGGCCAGGGAGGAGGCCCTCTTCGACGCGGTCGATCTCGTCGAGATCCGCACGACCGGAAGCCCCGCGCAATTGGAGGGCCTGTTGACAGGCGACCTCGATGTGGTCGTCACAGCGATCGACAACCTCTTCGAATGGACGCGCACCGGCGCCGACGTCCGACTCGTGGGCCAAGTGGAAGCGACCACGCCATTGTCCATTCACGCGAGACCGGACATCACTGACCTCGTCGGGCTCGCCGGGCGCCGGTTCGCGGTGGACGCCTTCTCGAACGGTTTCGCGCTGGTCGCCCGCCACGCCCTCCGAACGGTCGCAGTGGACGTCGAATGGGTCGAAGTGGGCGGGGTCTCAGAACGCCTCGACGCCCTGCTCAGCGGTGATGTCGCGGCAACTCTGCTCGGACCGCCTTTCGATGCGAAGGCCCGCGCCGCGGGGATGAGCGAGCTGCTCAGCATCCAGGAGTGGTTCCCCACGTTCCCCGGGCAGGGCCTTGTCGTGCGCTCGGAATTGATCGGCGACCCCGAGCTGGGGCGGCTACTTGCTGCAATGCGAGAGGGCGGGCTGCTGCCGGTCGATGCGCACGGTCTCGACCTGCTCACCGGCATCCGCGACGATCTCGGACTACTTCCGGCCGGTCCGAGCCTCCACGCGCTCATGCACTCCTGAGCCTTCTTCGTTCCCACCAGGCGCGGCGGCCTTCGTCGCGCCCTTCTTCGCAGACGACGAGACAACGAGGTCCTCGAAATGACGACACCCACCCCGACCCAGAACGTGCAGACGGTCCTTGACGACGTCGGCCTCACCCGGCGCCATTGGTTGTACTTCGCACTGATCTTCCTGATGCTCCTCACCGACGGCATGGACGTCACGATCGTCAGCCACGTCTTTCCCTCGCTGATCGCGGAATGGGGCGTCACCGTAGGCGGCGGCATCACGATCGTCGTGACCGGCAGCTTCCTCACGATGGGCATAGGTGCCCTCATCGCCGGCCGGCTCTCAGACCGTTTCGGGCGGCGCTCGATGCTCGTAGCCAGCGCGCTGCTGTTATCCGTCGCGACGTTCCTCGGCGCGACGGCCGCAGATTTCACAGCTTTCACCGCGTGGCGCATCCTCGCCTCCCTGGGGATGGGTGCCGTGATGCCGCTGGCCATCACTCTGCTCGCCGACCTCGTGCCAGCGCGACGTCGCTCTGCGCTGATCGCGGCCGCCTACGTCGGCGTGGGTCTCGGCACTACTGCGGGGGCAGCGCTCGCCGGCCTGATCATCCCGACCGGCGGATGGCGCACCCTCATGGCCATCGCCGGCGTGGCGCCCTTCGTGATCACGATCGCACTCGCGCTGATCGTGCCCGAATCCCCCGCCTACTACATCGCCCGTGGCGCATTGGCGAAGGCCCGCCGCGTTCTGGCGCGCGTCGCACCGGGCGTCGATACGGCCGCGATCGGTGCCATCTCCGCGTCGCCGATCACTTCGAAGCGCGGTGCGCTGCGCATCATCCTCACGTGGCCCTTCCGGGCGACAACGCTGCTGCTGTGGCTTTTCGGGTTCTTCTCGCTCGGCACCCAGCTCCTGCTCGTCCAGTACATGCCGACTCTGCTTCAGCAACCGGTCCCCGGCTTGACGACGGTCGAGTCGAGCACTATCGTCGCCTCGTACGGCCTTGCGAGCACCCTCAGTGCCCTCGTGCTGAGCGCTCTGCTCGCGCGCTTTCCTCGCTACGCGACGATCGGCTCTGCCCTCGCCGCGTCGGCAGTCGTCGCGCTCATCGTGGGCCTGCAGACGGACGCCGATTTCGGGACGCTGCTGCCGTTGCTCACGGTGGCGGGCTTCTTCCTCCCGATGGCGTTCGGCCCGACGCGCAACGTCCTGGCCGCGCCGACGTACCCTGCGAGCGTCCGCGGCACCGGCGTGGGCAGCACGGAGTTCGCCGCCCGCGTAGGGTCCGCCGCCGAGGGAGCGGCAGGCGGCATCCTCATCGGCGCGGGTCTCGGCCTGTCCGGGCTGTTCCTGGTGGCACTCGTGCCGATCGCAATACTCGGGATGTCGCTGGTCGCGCTCACACGCACAACACGACACCTGGGTGCCGACGGCCGCGGGGGCGACCCGGAGTTCTCCGAGCAGCCGCCTGCCTCTGATGCCGGTCAGACGCGACGCACCGTGCGAGCCATCCCGCGGTAGGTCGCAACGATGTCGCCGTCGGCCACGACGGCGACATCGACGACGGTGCGCCTGCTATCGTGCCAGCTCGCCAGCGCCGTAGCGGTCAGTCGCGCGTTCACGCGAGATGGAGCGAGATAGTGAATCTGCGCGTCTGCGGTGGCGCACAACCCGAGCACAGTGACGGCGGCCATGGCGAAAGCCTGGTCTGCGAGGGCGAAGACGAAGCCGCCGTGGGCCATGCCGTTGTCGTTGAGATGCTCGGGACGGACGACGGTCGACACGACCGCCCGTCCGTCCGCGGCCTCCTCGACGATGAATCCGAACCATCGCAGCGACGGTTCGGCCGCGATGATCTCGCGTACGCGGGGATCGATGTCGCCCATCAGCTCAGCCGCTCCACCACGAGTGCCATGCCCTGACCGCCGCCGACACACAGCGTGACGAGACCCAATGTGCCGTCGCGCTCCTGAAGTCCGCGGATAAGCGTGCCGGTCAGTCGCACCCCTGTCGCACCGAACGGGTGTCCGATGGCGATCGCCCCGCCGTGCACATTGACTCTGTCGGGATCCATTTCCAGCTCTCGAACGGTGGGCACGACCTGTGCGGCGAACGCCTCGTTCAGCTCCACGAGATCGATGTCGTTCATGGTGAGCCCGAGTCGCCCCAGCAGCGTGCGAGTGGCACCGATGGGCCCCAGGCCCATGATCTCCGGAGAGAGTGCGCTCGCCCCGGCACCGAGAACGCGCGCGAGCGGCGTGAGCCCGAGCTCGCGTGCCCGGGCGGCGCTCATCACGACTGCCGCTGACGCGCCATCGTTGAGCGGGCTGGCGTTGCCTGCTGTAACGGTACCGTGCCCGGTGAAAGCCGGGGGCAGAGCGGCGAGCGCGCCGAGACTCGAGCCGCGTCGGGGACCGTCGTCGGCAGAGACGACCGTGCCGTCGACGCGCGTGTAAGGCACGATCTCACCGTCGAACCACCCCGCATCGGCCGCATCGATCGCACGCGTCTGAGACCGCTGGGCCCACTCATCCTGATCTCGCCGCGTCGTTCCGGTCAATGCAGCCACGAACTCAGCGGTCTTGCCCATCGAGATGTAGACGTCGGGCCGAGATCCCCTCTCGCGCGGATCGGTCCACAGATCTGGTGAGGCGACCAGGGCGTCAGCGCGCGCGGCCTGGTTCTCCGATCCCGGGTACAGGTCCACGGACACCGGAGGGGTCCGCGAGGTCGACTCCATGCCGCCGACGAGAATGCTGTCTGCATCCCCTGCTCTGATCGCGCGCGCTGCGCCCGCCAATGCCTGCACCGACGACGCGCAGAAGCGGTTCACGGTCGCGCCGGGGAGAGTGTCCCAGCCTGCGTACACGGCGATTCGTCGTGCCACGTTGTCGCCCTGCGCTCCCTCGGGCATGGCCGTGCCCAGATAGAAGTCGTCGAAGGTACGCGGGTCGACTTCGGGAACCCCTGACAGCGCACCGCGGATTGCAGCAAGTGCAAGATCTTCCGGTCTTTCGCCGGCCAAGGAGCCTTTACGGGCGCGTCCGAACGGGGTACGCCGGTAGGCGACGATCACGGCGTCACGCGGCTCGAGGTGTGCAGTCACGGCGATGTGCCTCTCGATCGATGAACCATCATATCCGAATCGTATCGTATCGCATCACTGCAGGGCGAGCTCGATCCGGGATGCTGCAGCCTGCAGCGCAGCGACAAGAGGGGCGGCCTCGATCTCGTGCGTTAGATAGATCAGGGCGAGCGACGCGGGAGCGCCAGGCGTCCTGAGCGGAACCGCGATCGACGAGAGCCCCACGAAGATCTCGTCGTGGCTCGTTTCATACTCCGTCGGGGGAAAGGCGATCGGGTCGAGCTGGGAGCGGATGATGCGACCGGGAGCCCCTCGCGCGATGGGGTGCCGACTTCCGGGACGCTGGCCCACCGGTGCATCCACCCGTTGCGGCTCGGCGCTCGCGAGAGTCACGGCCTCGGTACCGTCGTAGGTCACCACGAAGGACGTCATGCCCAGGTCGTTGGCGAGGCGGGTCAGTTCCGGGGCAGAAGCGGAGCGCAGGTCACCGGCGACGTTGCGGGCCAGCGCGACGACTCGTGCCCCGATGGCAAGCCTGCCGTCCTGAGCACGCGTGACGAATCCCTCGACCTCGAGGGTGCGCACGAGCCGGTAGGCCATCGAACGATGAATGCCGAGCATCTCGGCGACATCGAGGGCAGTGAGTGGTCGCTCCGCCTCTCCGATGAGCGCGAGTGCGGTGAGCCCGCGGGCGAGTGTCTGCGTCCCCGGTCCAGGCGCCATCTCGGCACTCCTTGCTGATCCGACGAGTCAGATCTAGACTAATAGCAATAGTTACACTGCTGTAGCAATTATAGAGACATGGAGGGTGCGATGCAAATCCACCATCGCGGTTACGAAGCCGACGACCCACGCATCCGGCCCGCCGCCGGGTACGGCCGCAGCCGCGCTCAAGAGCTGCCCGAACGGATGGACGTTCTGGTCGTGGGCACCGGCCCGGCGGGGGCGATCGTCGCCGCGCAGCTCTCGCGTTTCCCCTCCATCGATGTGCGTGTCATCGAGAAGCGGCGCGGGCGCCTGACGGTCGGCCAGGCCGACGGCATTCAAGCTCGTTCCGTGGAAACCTTCCAGGCTTTCGGCTTCGCGACCGAGGTGATCGACGAGGCGTATCGAAACGTCGAGATGTGCTTCTGGAAGCCCGACCCCGCGAACCCCCGACGGATAGTACGCACTTCGCGCGTTCCCGACGATGCAGTCGGGATCAGCGAGTTCCCACACATCTACGTGAATCAATCACGCATCCTCGACTATTTCCTTCGGGACGCGGTCCGCGCGCCGGGCAAGGTCGTGCCCGACTACGGCGTGGAGTTCGTCGGATGCGACATCGACCCGGCAGCCGAGTATCCCGTCACCGCCCGCATCCGATACGTCGGCGGCTCCCGAGAGGGCCGGGAACGCATCATCCGGGCGAAGTATCTCGTGGGCGCAGACGGCGCACGCAGCACTGTGCGCACCACCCTCGGGCACCGATTGCACGGTGAAGCAGCGATGCACGCGTGGGGAGTCATGGACGTACTGGTCAACACAGACTTTCCCGACATCCAGGTGAAGTGCTCCATCCAGTCGCACGACGCCGGCAACATCCTCCTCATCCCCCGCGAGGGCGAATACCTCGTGCGCATGTATGTCGATCTGGGCATCACCGGCAATGCCGATCCCCACCAGCCGCGGGACACGAGCGCCGAGCAGCTGATCGCGATCGCCAATCGCATCCTGCACCCCTACACGCTCGACGTGCGCGCAGTCACGTGGTGGTCGGTGTACGAGGTCGCCCACCGCATCACCGACGGATTCGACGACGTACCGGCCAGCGCGCCGCGCTCGCGCCCCCCGCACGCATTCATCATGGGCGACGCATGCCACACCCATTCGGCGAAGGCCGGTCAAGGAATGAACGTCTCGATCCAGGACGGCTTCAATCTCGGCTGGAAGATGGCTGCGGTGCTCGAAGGTCGCGCTCCGCAGGAGCTCCTGTCCACCTACGCCGAGGAACGAAAGGGCGTGGCGCAGGATCTCATCGATTTCGACCGCGGCTGGTCGGAGATGATGGCACGACCTGTCGACTCATGGGACGATCCCACCGAACTCGAGCGGTACTACGTCAGCACGATGGAGTTCCCCGCCGGGTTCATGACGCAGTATGCACCGTCGCTCATCACTCTCGACGACCGACATCAGCATCTTGCCAAGGGGTTCCCGGTGGGCAAGCGGTTCAAGTCGGCGGAAGTGATCCGCCGCGCAGACAATCGCTGGCGTCATCTCGGGCACGCGCACGAGGCCGACGGCCGCTGGCGCGTGTACGTCTTCGCCGACGCAGCCGCCCCCTCGAGGACCGCAACTCCGACCGCTGATTTCGCCGCGTGGTGGCAGGGCGATCCGTCATCGCCTCGCGTGCGATACACCCCTGCAGACGGTGATACCGACGCCGTCTTCGACACCAAGGTGATCTACCAGCAGGATTACACGCAGGTGGAGCCCGGCGACGTGCCGGATGCGTTCCGTCCGGTGAAAGTGCCTCTGGGTCTCACCGATATCAATCAGGTCTTCGCCGCGGGCCACGAGCGCGACATCCACCGCGAACGGGAGATCAGCGACGAAGGCGCGATCGTGCTCGTTCGACCCGACCAATACGTCGCAGGGGTCCTGCCGCTCACGGCCCGCGCCGAACTCACCGACTTCTTCGCCAGGAACATGCGCGAGCCGCCACCTGCCGCGCATCTTCCTGACGCCCTGGTCACCATCGCTGAAAGGACTTCGCTATGACGCTGCCCACCACTGATCCGAACCCGCCGTTCGCGATCACCCGAGCATCCCATGTGCGGTTGCAGGTCACCGACCTTGCCGCTTCCCGGCACTTCTATCGAGACGTAATCGGACTCGTCGTCACCGAGGAGAACGATGACGTGGTCTACTTTCGCGGCTGGGAGGAGACCGCACACCATTCGCTCGTGCTCGAACGCGGAAGCGAGGCCAAGGCCCTGCAGATCGGCCTCCGAGTGCGCTCATCGGAAGACATCGACGCTGCCGAGCAGTTCCTCCGCAGCGCAGGGCTCACCCATGAGCGCGTCGAATTGCCCTACCAAGGAGCGACGCTGCGGTTCGTCGACCCGGTGGGCACGCACATCGAGCTCACAAGCAACATGCCCCTGGTCGAAAGACAGCACCAGCGGTTCGCGCAGTTCGTCGGAGGCGCACCGCAGCGCCTCGATCACTTTCAGGTCGCAACGCACGACGTGCAGACGGCGACCGACTTCTGGGCGAGTCTCGGGATGCGCCTGGCCGAGTTCACCGCGCGCGATGGTACTGACGAGCTGTGGGGTTCATGGCTCGAGGTGAAGGGCAACACTCACGACCTCGTCTTCACGAACGGACGGGGCCCGCGAATGCACCACTTCGCCTACACAGTGCCTGACGGATCGTCCCTCCTGAACGCTGCCGACGTCGCCGGCGATCTCGGCTTCGGCGACGACATCGACCGCGGCCCCGGCCGCCACGGCATCTCGAACGCGCTGTTCCTCTACTTGAGAGATCCCGACCAGCACCGCATCGAGCTGTTCACCACGCATTACCAGTTCATCGACCTCGATGAAGAGCCGACGCGCTGGAACATCTCCGATGCGAAGCGATCACAACTCTGGGGCATGCCGGCCACACGACGCTGGTTCTTCGAGGCGAGCGAATTCGTCGGCGAGCCGGTGCTCGAGCCGCTTCTCCACGCGAGTCCCACCACGCTCGAAGACCTGCTCGGCGTGCACTGATCGGTGAATGCGATGTCCCGCAGAAGATCGGTCGCAGTGCTCGGGTTCGAGCATCGGAATCCCGTTCCGGTGGCATCCCGCATCGGGCCGTTCCTCTTCTCGGGTGCACTGACCGGACGAGCACCCCAGTCTGCAGGGGTACCCGCCGATCTTGCAGCTCAGATGGCGAACGTCTTCGACCACGTCGGGCGACTGATGCATGCCGCTGACGCGTCGACGGACGACATCGTCAAGATGACCTTCTGGCTCGTTGATCCCCGCGACCGAGAAGATCTGAACCGCTTCTGGCTCACGATGTTTCCCGATCCGGCCAGCCGACCGGCCCGGCATGTGCTCCGGGCCGATCTCGACGAGGGAATGCTCGTTCACGCTGACCTGGTCGCGGTGCTGACGCCGCATCTTCCAGAGGGTTAGGGCAGGGAACGAAGCGGATCTTCAGCGCCGTCCGCTCCCCCGCTACGAGGCACCGCTGCGGACCACCTGCGGCCGGGACCCCGCTTTGCGCGCCGTCTTCTGTCGCTCCTGGTACGCCGGCGACGCGAACACGTCGGAGAGAGGAACCTTGGGCTCGGGCGCATGATCTCCGAGGAAGAAGAGGATGCGGAAGATCGCCTTCGTGATCCCTCGCAGCAGCGGGTTCAGGGGGCGAGCTGATGGCGCGTTCGGACCTGCTCCGTCACGAACGTCAGGATGAACGCCCTCCCGAGTGGATGCAGAGCACGGGGGAAGTACTTGTCGTTGAACTGCTTGATGAACAGCTCGGAGACCTGGCGACCGGTGGGTGTCGGCTCCCACTGCCGATGCTCGCATCCTCAGCGAATCGCTCCGCATCCTCGACGGTCGCGGGGAAGTCCACGAGGGGGCCATGCGAGCCTCGCATGTGAGACGCGATGTCGCGCCAGAAGTGATGGACGGCTAACCGGTCGTTCTCCGAGCGCCGCCGCGCTCCGACCGCGTCCCGCATTCGATCGCCGAGAATCACCAGCATGACGATGGGATAGAGGATGTCTTCGTTCTTGTCGAACGAAGCCGGGAAGCGTGTGGCGAGATGATCGTGCATCCGGTTAACCCACTCGATCGACTTCACGGTCTCCGGATCAGAGGTGCCCCGGAACTGCCATCCAAACAGAAAGTTCGCAGTGTCGAAGAACCTGGTCTGGGGGTGCCGCTCCGATTCGCAGGTGCCGGCGATTGCGTCCGAACCAGCCGAGGGGATGACGCTGTAGTGAAAGCCGATCGCGTACCCCATGTTCACCGAGAATTCGGTGAACATGTAATTCGCAGCGAGCTGCACAATGCGCTCGTAGTCGGTCTCCGGGTTCGAGCGCGCGATCTCTCTTCGCGTCCAGCCGGGTCGACGGTCCGAGTCCGGGGTGACTTCCTGTCGCGTTCCAGCGGTGCAGCGGTGCAGCGGCGAGTTTCTTCGTGACGCAATCTGCGATGTCCTCGGCGCTGACGGACCTCGAGACAGCCCTCAGCGCACAGCTGTTCCTCCGGTACCGCGGTCGCGGCCTGGAACTGACCTCCTCGGGTCGGGCGCTGCTGCCCATGGCGCGACATCTGTTGGCGGAGGCGCGCGAGCTCGAGGAGCTCGCCGGCTCACTTCAGAGCACTCTCGCCGGCAGGCTCACTCTGGGCTGCTTCGACGCCGTGAGCCCGGCTCTGATGACGCCCTTGATCGCCGAGTTCACTCGACGACACCCTGAGGTGCGCTTCGATGTCGTGTCAGCTTCGCAGGGTGAACTGCAAAGAGCATTGTCGGATGGGTCCATCGAGTTGGCTTTCCTCTACGAAGTCAACCTCGACAGCGACCTCATCATCGACACCATGTTCGAATCGGTGTCGCATGTCGTGCTTCCGGCCGCGCATCCCCTCGCAGGCAGAGAGGCCGTGGCGCTGGACGAACTGGTCGATAACGACCTCATTCTACTGTCGAGCTCACCCGCGCTAGTAGCGGCGCTTCGCGGGTTCGCCGTGGTGGGGTACGTCCCGACACTCAGATATGAACTGGCGAACTTCGATCTGATCCGTTCGATGGTGCACCGGGGCCTGGGATACACGCTCATCACACAACCACGTGGTTTCCCTCCTCATCACTGGGGCGCGGGAATCACCGCAGTGCTGGTCTCAGACGCCATGCCGTCAACGAACGCCGCCGTCGTCCGGTCGAAAGTCTCCCGCCTGACGGCGCGGGCCGAAGCCTATCGTGTCTTCTGCCTCACCGACGGAAGAGCCCTCGTCGGCGGAAGATGATCGGCCGGACCCGACGGCCGATGCGGAGCACCCGCGGCTACGCATACATTCGGCGCACGGACGACGGAGCGACGCCGAAGCGCGCATGGAACGCGCGTCCGAAATGCGTGGCATTGACGAAACCGGTCGCCGACGCGACCTCGCCCACCGTGCGTTCCGCGCAATTCGGGTTCGTCAACATCTCGTAGGCGCGATCGAGTCGCTTGTGCTGCATCCGACTCGACGGTCGTCCCTGATTCCGAGAACACCGCATGCAGATGGCGGCCGGAGACGAAATGAGCTGAGGCGATCATCCGTGACGACAGGTCGGTCTCGCCGAGGTGCTCTTCGATGTAGCTCGCGCTCCTCTCCACGAGCAGTTCCCGCGTGCGCGGTCGCGGCTGGGCTCGCACCTCCTCGTACAGCAGCAGAGAGATGACGTCCACCGCAGAGTGCGCGAGCCTTCTCAGACTGCTTCCTTCCAGGGTCCCCAGCGACATGATGACGCTGCGCCCTCGTAGAGGACGAGCGCCCCCGGCGACAGTGCCGCATGCCGACCATCCTGGATGACGACCCCGGTCCCGCTGAACATCATCGAGAACTTCAACATCTCAGGCTCGTCGGCCGAGATCATCTCCGGACCGCGGTGAACGGAATGGGCAGAGCCTCGAACTTCGAAGAGATGGACATCTCCCCCATCGCCGACTCGAAGTCCCTCAGGAAGCGGCTCGGGTGAACAGCCGTCGACATGCAACGGCACAACCGCACTTTCGACGCGCTCCTGGAAGTATCGAGCGAAAGCATCCCGCTGTCGCCTCCGAACGGATCGGTGCGCATGCTCATCGGCCCCCTCACCGCCGGGCGGTCGCCTGATGCGCGCGGACCGCGGCGAGCGTTCCGAGGCGGTGTTCCCGGGCGTAGCGCTCGATGTCCCACTCATCGGCGCCGGATTCGATGAGCACGAGCAGCTGCTCGTGCTCACGGACCGACTCCGTCGCACGCTCCGGGGCGAACCCGAACGATGACAGTCGAAGGTGATCGATCCGTTCCCACCCTCGTCGAACCTCGGCGAGCATCACCTTATTGGGGCAGGCAGAGAACAGCGCGTGGTGAAACTCCCTGTTCATCGCCGTCGTCCTTGCAGGATCCACCCTCTCGAGCGAGGTTCGCATATCCCGATTGCTGGCTCTCGCTCGGTCGATGACCTCTTGCGTCAAGTGCGGAACCGCAAGGCGGAGTGCCGCAGCTTCGAGGATTGCGAGGGTCTGCATCTGGTCGTAATACTCGCTCGCATCCGGCAGAGCAACCTGTGCGCCGACGTTGCGCTCGTATTGCACGAGGCCCTCCGCCTCGAGCAACCTGATCGCCTCGCGAACGGGCCCGATGCTCGTGCCCAGCTCTTTCGCCAGCTGAGAGATGACGAGGCGATAGCCCGGCACGAAACGGCCTTCGACGATCTGCGTCCGCATCCACCGATGCGCCGACGCTGTCTTGCTCAGCTTGGTGTCCACGACTGACACTGTGTCATGGTCCGGTCGGACGCGCACGTCCGGCTGATGGATCGACCCGGTCGACCATGGCGATCGTCCGGCCCCGGATGGGCAGCGCCCGACCCTCGAACAGGTCTGCGCGGGCCGGCGAGTCCTCATACTCCGCCTGCGCCTGGTCCCAGTCTTCGTGGCTGAGTGCCCACACGAAGCGGGAGTCGCCCTCATCGGCCGCAGCGAAGTCGATGGTGAACCCGAAACGCTGGCGCAGGTCCGAGACCTCGGTGAAGAAATCGATCACTTCATCCATTCGGCCGGGCTCTACCTCGTATATCCGGAGTTGTGTCCTCACGATGTGCGCTCCAGCTGCCCGCTCAGCCCTCCGAGACCGTCGGCGCCGACCGCCGCAGCCCTCTCCGATGCCACCTGTGTGCGGATAGGGACCGGCTGTCCGTCGAGATCGAGCACGGTGGATGACTCGTCGAACCAGGAAGTACGGACGTCGTGGCCCCACCAGGAGCGCCGCCGCGGGTTCGTGACGTGCCACTTGATCGGCGGCAGATCGGGGTCGCCGGTGTAGTAGTCGGCGGTGTACAGCTCGATCCGGTGCCCATCCGGGTCCCGCAGGTACAGGTAGAAGGCGTTCGTGACGCCATGCCGTCCCGGACCACGCTCGATCAGGGACTCCGCTTCATAGGCGCCCAGGATGTCGCAGGTGTTCAAGATCTGATCCCGCTCCGCTGCGGAGAAGGCGATGTGGTGAAGCCGCGGGCCGTCGCCACTGGTCAGCGCCAGATCGTGCGTCGTCGGCTTGCGGAACAACCATGCCGCGTACAGATGCTCTCCGTCCTCGATCGATTCGGATAGCCGGAACCCAAGGTCGAGGTAGTACTTCTGCGCAGCCTTCGGATCGGGCACGGTGACGTTGAAGTGGTCGAGACGCGTGAGCGCGTTCGACGGCTGGAGATGATACTGCTGATGCATCCGATCGGTGTGCTCGGATTCGTAGAAGAACTCGATCGGGTACCCGAGCGGATCCTGTACCTGAACGGCGGCGCCGATACCCAAAGTCGTGCCCGCTTCGACGTTTCGGACCGGGCAGCTCAGCGCACGATAGTAATCTGCGGCGATCTGCAACTGGTCCTCGCCGCTGAGTCGGAACGCCAGCTTGCCGAGCGCCGGAACGTCGCCGCGGCGCAGCACCAGGCTGTGGTGGAGGAACTCGTCGAATCCCTTCAGATAGATGGCATCGTCGGTTTCGGCCGTCACCACGAGTCCGAGGACATCGGCGTAGAACCAACGAGATCGATCGAGGTCGGTGCAGACCAGCTCGGCATAAGCGGACCGCAAGATGTTCGGCGGAGTGAGGGTCATGGCGTCAGTATCCGTTCTTTCGTTTGGGAATGTCAGACTCGTGCAGGCGAATCATTGCGGTCGAAGACGGTGATTCCTCGCCGCTGCTCCTCGGCATTGTCGATGCTGAGATCGATCCGGGTCCGATCGCGCAGGAGAAAGGCCGCGACGATCGAGAGAGCGCACATCACTATGAGGTACAGCCCCACGGTGGTGATCGACCCCGTCGACTGCACGAGGGCGACGGCGATGAGCGGTGACAGCGCCCCACCGAGGACGTTGCCGAGGGTGTAGGACAGCGAGACACCCGCGTACCGCACATCTGCGGGGAAGAGCTCGGCGTACCAGGCCGGTATCGCACCGTAGGAGATACCCAGCCCCACCGCGAAGATCACACAGCCGACCGTGAGCAGGGCGAAGCTGCCCAATTCGCTCAACCAGAAGAACGGCAGAGCGGCGAGCGCCAGCGCGGCGTATCCGATCACGAACACGGGCCGTCGGCCGAACCTGTCGGACAGCCCCCCGGCGACGTAGGTGGACACGAGCCACATGACGGAGCCGATTAGTGTGGCCAGCGACACCTCCGCCGGAAGAAGGGGCACGGCACGCGCGGAGTCCGTGGCGTACGAGGCGAGGAAGCCTCCGGCGAGCATCTGCCCGGAGGCATTGTTGCCCGCGAAGAGCACACCCGCCAGCACGACGACGAGCCAGTAGCGCTTGAGCAGCGTCGCCAGCGGTACCTTCGTCTGCCGGCGCTTCTTCGCGAGGTCGAGGAACACCGGTGTCTCGTCGACGGAGCGGCGGACCCAGAAGCCGATGGCGACGAGGACGATGCTGAAGAGGAACGGAATGCGCCAGCCCCACTCGAGGTACGCCTCGCCCGGAGCGATCACTCCTGCGACGAGTGCCAGGACGCCCGATGCGAGCAGGAGTCCCATCGGCACTCCGAGCTGCGGGAACGAGCCTTGGCGGCCGCGCGTGCGGGTCGCCGCTGATTCGACCGCGAGCAGCGCCGCAGCTCCCCATTCGCCGCCGACCGCTATTCCCTGAAGAATCCTCAGCAGGACGAGGATGATGGGCGCGAGCACTCCGATGGACGCGTGGGTGGGTAGAAGACCGATGAGGGTCGTGGCGATTCCCATCAGCAGCAGGGTTGCGACCATGACCGGCTTGCGGCCGATCCGGTCCCCGAAGAAGCTCGACAGGATCGCACCGAGGGGGCGGAAGATGAACGTGACGCCCACCGACCCGAATGTCAACAGCAGACCGAGATCCCCTGCGACGGGAGCGAAAAAAAGTGTGGCGAGGACGAGTCCCGCCGTCTGCGCATAGATGATCACGTCGTACCACTCCACTGTGGTGCCGATCATCGACGCCAGTGCGACCTTTCGCGATCGCCGCGATTCAGCTTCTGTTCTCGTGTTCATTCGAAGACTCCATTGTCTCAAGTGCTACCCAACGAAGATAATTTATCATATGATCGATGATATGAACGATGATGTCAAGCCGTCCTTCGTGCACGAGCACGCGACTTCGGGCACGTTCGTTCTCGTCCACGGGGCGTGGCATGGCGGCTGGTGTTATCGCCGAGTCCGCCGAGTACTGCAGGAAAAGGGACACGACGTGTACACGCCGACCCTCACCGGGCTCGGGGAGCGTTCTCATCTTCTCGATGCGGGAATCAACCTCACCACTCACGCCACCGACATCGCCAACGTGCTGGTCTGGGAGGATCTGCATGACGTGATACTCGTCGCACATTCCTATGGAAGCTGGGTCGCTTCCGCAGCACTGGAGGAGGTCTCCGATCGCGTGGCGGCGGTCGTGTTCATCGACTGCTACCTCCCTCGCGACGGCGAGCGCCTGCTGGATCATGGTCGCCCCGAGGCCGCCCGCGACGTCGAACAGGCATTGGCTCAGAATCGACCGGGCCGTCCAGCGCCTTCCGCCCTCGACTTCCATGTGGTCGATTCCGCAGACCGGGAGTGGGTCGATTCGCGCACCACTCCTCAGCCTGTCGGGAGCTCTCTGGAGCCCATACGACTCACCGGCGCGAGAGAGCGCGTGGCGCGCAAAGTCTATGTGCGCGCCCCCGCATACAGAAGCGAACGATTCGACCTGACGTGGCAGGCTCTTTCCGCCACGCCCGGGTGGGAGATGCATCGGTTTCCCGGCGGGCACGACGTGATGATCGACGAGCCCGAGCTACTCTCCCGGCTGCTGCTCTCTCTGGTCGGCTCCGACCCCGCATGACCCCTCAGATCACCACGACGCACCCATGACCGACGCGGCCGCAGCCGCTGGAGAGGAACTCGACATGCAGATCCATGTTCGCGGATACGAGGCCGGCGACCCGAGAGTGAAGTCTCCTGCGGGATACGGCATCGATCGACCGAAGGACATCCCCGATGAAATGGACGTCCTCATCGTCGGCACCGGGCCGGCCGCCGCCGTCATGACGGCCCAGCTGTCGAGGTTCCCCGCCGTGAATGTGCGAGTCATCGAACAGCGCCCGGGTCCCCTCGAGGTCGGGCAGGCCGACGGCATCCAAGCGAGGTCCGTTGAAACCTTCCAGGCGTTCGGTTTCGCCGGCGAGATCACCGACGAGGCATATCGAAATGTCGAGACGTGTTTCTGGCAGCCCGACCCTGACCGCCCCTCCCGCATCATCCGCACTGGCCGTAGACCCGACGACGCGGACGGACTCAGCGAGTTCCCGCATCTCTATGTGAATCAATCCCGCGTCCTGAGCTACTTCCTCCGCGATGCCGAGCGCGCACCGGGTCGAGTGGTCCCCGACTACGGCATCGAGTTCGTCGATTGCACGATCGACGACCACGCCACGCACCCGGTCCAGGCACGCGTGCGCTACACGGCCGGTCCGCGTGCCGGGACCGAGCGGACGCTGAGGTGTCGCTATCTGGTCGGCGGGGACGGCGCACGCAGCAGTGTCCGAACCGCCCTGGGGTACCGTCTCGTCGGCGAGTCGGCGATGCATGCGTGGGGCGTCATGGATGTCCTCGTGAACACTGACTTTCCGGACATCCAGCTGAAGTGCTCGATCCGCTCGCAGAACCATGGCAACATCCTGATCATCCCGAGGGAGGGAGGATATTTGGTGCGTTTCTACGTCGATCTCGGCGACGTGGATCCGACCGACTCGGCCGCCGTGCGGTCGATGCCGCTCGAGCAGATCATCGCGAAGGCGAATCGCATCCTCTCGCCCTACACGCTGGATGTGAAGGCGGTGACGTGGTGGTCGGTCTACGAGGTCGCGCACAGGATCGCCGAGGCGTTCGACGATGTCGGGTCTCGTGGTGCTCGGGATCCCCGGGCGTTCATCATGGGTGACGCGTGCCACACCCATTCCGCCAGCGCGGGTCAGGGAATGAACGTGTCGCTGCAGGACGGTTTCAATCTGGCATGGAAGCTGGCCGCTGTGGTCGAGGGTCGCGCCCCTGCGGCGCTGCTGGCGACCTACGCCGCAGAGCGCACGCAGGTGGCCCGTGATCTCATCGACTTCGACCGCACCTGGGCGAGCATCGTGGGACGCCCGCGCGCATCCGAGGCCGACCCCGCCGAACTCGAGCGATATTACGTCTCGAACCTCGAGTTCACCGCGGGCTTCCGCACACAGTACGACGAATCGATCATCACCCTGGGCTCTGAGCATCAGCATCTCGCTCAGGGTTTCCCGACCGGTCGACGTTTCAAATCCGCGGAGGTGATTCGACGCGCCGACAATCGGTGGCTGCACCTCGGACACCTCCACGAAGCCGACGGCCGCTGGCGGATCTACGTGTTCGCCGACGCGAACGCACCCACGACGCACGGCACACCGACGGCCGACTTCGCGCTGTGGTGGTCCACGGACGCCGAATCGCCCCGGGTTGTCTACACCCCGCACGGGGCCGATGACGACGCGGTCTTCGACACGAAGGTCGTGTACCAACAGGACTACACCGAGTTCGACCCCGCCGATGTGCCCTCAGCGTTCAAGCCAATGAAGCTCCCGCTCGGACTCGCCGACATCAACCAGGTGTTCGCGTCCGGCCACGGTCGCGACATCTTTCGTGAGCGAGGCATCTCACGAGAAGGTGCGATCGTCATCGTGCGCCCCGATCAGTACGTCGCGGCCGTGCTCCCCCTCGATGCCCGAGGCACTCTGGTCGACTTCTTTCGCGGGAACATGACCGCTCTCGTTGGTGGATAGCTAATCGCGACAAAGATCGCGTTCTGGATCTCCGAGGGTTTCTTTCTCGGTAGTGGGGCGCTCGGAGCCGCGCTCAAGGCGAGGAGTCGGTGATGTCGGAGAGGATGCGATCGAGTGTACGGGTGACCGAGACCGTCGTGGCCGTGTCGTGCCATGGGTGCTCTCGCAGACCGGCGTCGATCGCCACGGATACCGCCTCGAGCATCGGACCGTAGCCGTTGCCGACTCGCGGATGCCGCACCGACTCGGGCGAGCGGAAGATGCGCTCGGCGGTTCCGGCGTGGACACGGGCGTCACTGCCGGCCCAGAACATCGGATCCAGCGTGATCCACCCGCGTTCGCCACTCACCGCGGCTGAGAGTTCAAGGAACTCCACACCCGACCAGGCTAGCTGGGCGAATGCCCCGTCGGAGTGCTCCAGGGTGGCGTGCCCTGAGAGGTCGACGCCCTCAGAGACGACGCCCCGTGTCTGCACGGCATCGGGCGCACCGAGGAACCAGTGCGCGAGCGTGACGGGGTAGATTCCGCGGTCGCGGAGGATGCTCCCGCCATCCTCCGGGCGCTCTCTGCCCGGACGCGGGAAGAAGGGGGTCCCGAAGCTCGCCCGCACACTGCGGATCGCGCCCAGCTCTCCCCCGGCGATGCGGTCGATCACCTCGACGTGCAGCGGGTTGAACCGCATCCACATCGCCTCCATCAGGAAGCGGTCTGCGGCCGCGGCCCGCGCGAAGAGCATCTCGGCGTCTGCCGCGGAGGTGGCGATGGGTTTCTCGACCAGGACATGTTTGCCGGCATCGATCGCCTCGAGCGCGATGCTCGTGTGCGTGTCGGCAGGAGTCGCGATGTAGACGACGTCGACGTCATCGCGGGCGAGCAGCGCCGCGCGATCCGCGGTCGAGAAGTGGATGCCGTGCCGCGACGCGAAGTCCGCCGCTCGATCGGGCGCGCGCCCCCAGACCGCCGTGATCTCACCGCCGGTCGCCGCCAGATCGGAGACGAGACGGTGCGAGATGTCACCCGTGCCGATGATGCCCCATCTAGGCATCCGATCGCGTCCGCTCCCTGATCGGTGCCACCGTCGCGGTCGCCAGTGCCACGAGCACGAGAGCCGCAGCCCAGACCAGCTGGTAGCCGCCCGTCACCGACACGACGACCGCGGCGAGCGCCGGCGCCAATGCTTGACCGAGGTTCATGGCGACGATGGCCAGCCCCAGGTCGCGCCCAGCACGCGCCGGATCGGGGAGGACGTCGATGAACATCGCGTTGTCGACGGGCAGGTAGATCCCGAAGGCGAGACCGGTGACGATGACCTGCGCGAATAGCGCCGGCAGGGTCGGCGACAGCAGCGGGATGGCCATCGACAGGGCCATGAGAATCGACGCGACGACGATGAACGGCTTGCGGCGGCCCACCCTGTCGGAGAGCCGACCCGAGACGGCCACGGCGAGGAGCGTGAACGGGATGCCCACGATTCCCAGGAGCGGCACGGTCGCAGACGCCTCGGCCGCGCTGAGCGCCGGGCTGATGTAGCTCTGCAACATGTACAGGGAGAGCACGGTCGAGGTGCTGTACCCGAAGAAGAAGAGAACGCGCGAGATCCACAGCCACCGGTAGTTGCGGGCCTTGATCGCGCTCGCATATCCGACGAGGAACGGCTTCCAGGCGAACCGCTCGCGTTCCATGTCGACCGAAGATTCGTCACGATTGCGCGTGACGAAGAGGACGGTCGCGATCGCGACCAGCAGGCCGAGGATCAGGTAGAAGTCCAGGCCGATCATCCCGAAGAGGGCACCCGCACCGATGCCGCCGAGAATCCCCCCGATGATCGCTCCCATGCTGGTCCACGACGTGACGCGGCCGCGCCGGTCTCGGGGCACCCGATCGGCGACCGTCGCCTGGAGGGGATTGCCCGCGACGTTCAGCGCGAGCTCGGCTGCCGACCAGAGCACGACGAGAACGACCAGGGACGGAGCGTAGCGGACCGCGACGAGCAAGACGGCTCCGATGAGTCCTGCGTAGAGGATCCACGGAGCGCGACGCCCAAGTCGAGAGCGGGTGCGGTCGGACATCACCCCAATCACGGGCTGCAGAACCATCACGATGATGGCGCTGGTCGTCGTCACGAGCGCCAGGCCGTTCGCACGAGCCGCCTCGAAGTCCGTGAGCAGGGCGAGCTGGCGGGTTTGATCTGCGGTCGGCATGACCTCGCCGGAGGCGACCGCCCGACCCAGTTCAGTGAGAGCCTGCAGATCGACGCCCGCGTCGGCACCGCTGAAGAACGAACCGAACTCGAGCATCTGGATCTGGTTCGGCATGAGGATGCCGCTCGTCGCCGTCCACACCGCCGTCACGGCCAGAGACAGCAGGAGGTACCAGCGGATGTAGCGCGACAGCTGCTTCTTTGCGTCGTAGTGCACAGCGACCATCGAGGTCCACCGCGCCTCCTCGCCGGCGGCCTGTGCGACCTGCTCGCTCATGAGCGGGCACCCATGGCGGCGGTTGCCCGAGGGCACGGGGCGAACAGCGCATTCGACATCGAAGACTCCAGACCGTCTCGCTGTTGAGACAGTTACATCAAAACAGATCTCAGACGATTCGGCAACCGATTGCCAGAAAAGGAAGAAGTCATCTCGGATGCTCGAAGCGAGAACCTGGCGTCAGCTACGAGCGACGGGCCCAGTGCTCCCGCGGACGACGAGCGTCGTCGCCAGCGGTTCGTCACTCACGGGCTCGGTGGCGTCACCCAGAGCCTCCAGCACCTTGCCGACGGCGCGCTCCCCCGCCAGCTGCAGCTGCGCCCGGACGGTCGTGAGCGCGGGGACGATGAGCTCACTGCCGAAGATGTCGTCGAACCCGGCGACGCTCAGGTCGTCCGGAATGCGGATGCCTGAAGCCGTGGAGGCCTGGATGAGGCCGATCGCCATCAGGTCGTTGAAGGCGATCACGGCACTCGTCCGCGCCGCCTGCACACGACGAAGCGCCTCGCGGCCGCCGTCGATCGTCGGACTGAGCGGTCCGATCTCGACGACCGCGATGCCGCGCGTCTCGGCGGCGTCGAGGAGGGCCTCCCAGCGACGCCGGCTGATCCACGACGTCTCGGGACCCGAGAGGTAGGCGATCGAGGTGTGTCCGAGATCGGCGAGATGGGCGACCAATTCGACGACCCCCTCCTCCACCTGAGGCAGGACTCCGACGATACCGTCGACGCGGCGGTTGATGAGGATCACGGGCTTGCGCTCCGCGAGGCGCGTGATCCGCTCGTCGCCCAGCCGGGTCGTCGCGAGGATCAGGCCGTCGACACTGGGCATCAACCGCGACACCGCTTCGGCCTCCGCCTCGCCCGACTCCTGGGACTCGGCGATCACGAGCGTGTATCCGGCGCTGGCGGCCGTGTGCTCGGCGCCGCGGACGATCCCGAAGATCACGGGGTTGGTGATGTCCGCCACCATCAGACCGATGGTGTGGCTCCTCCCGGTCGGCAGCGCCCGGGCCATCGGGTTGAACTGGAAGTCCAGAAGGTCAGCCGCAGCCCGGATCCGCTCTTCGGTCTTCTTGCTGATCCGACCCGGCTTGCTCAGCGCGCGCGACACCGTCGACGGGTTCACCCCTGCAAGCTCCGCGATGTCGTAGATGGTGGCGGCACCGTTGCGCCGCCGGATGCGCTCTGCGATATCGCCGGGCACTTCGTCGTCCATGGATCCTCCCAGCTCCCAGCGTGTCATGCTCGGGGCGATTCGAGCCATTCGACGACGCTGTTGACGATCGCGTCGGGCGTCGAAGCGACGTCGACGGTCATGCCGCCCTCCCCCGCTTCGAGCGGCTCGAGCGTGTCGAGCTGCGAACGCAGGAGCGAAGGCGGCATGAAGTGGTCGGTGCGGCCCGCCGCACGCTCGGCGAGCAGGAGGTCGCTGCCGTGCAGGTGCACGAAGACGACATGCGCGGCCCGCTCGCGGATCCGGTCGCGGTAGCGACGCCGAAGAGCGGAGCAGGCGATCACCGCGCCGGATGCCGACCGCGCGGCGAGTTCCCTCCCGACGAGGTCGAGCCACGGCATCCGGTCCTCATCCGTGAGCGGCGTACCGGCGCTCATCTTCGCCCTGTTCGCGGCCGGGTGGAGGTCGTCAGCGTCGAGGAAGTCCGTGCCGAGTCGCTCTGCGAGCAGACTCGCCACGGTGGACTTGCCCGCGGCAGAGACCCCCATCACCACCACGAGAGGGCGCATCGGTCCGCTCACCAGTCGTGCACTGTCCCGTCGAGCAGGCGGTTGTACGGCAGGTACGCCTGCTCGTACGGGTACTTGCCCGCCTCGTCGACATCGAGTTCGACACCGAGCCCCGGCTTGTCGCCTGGGTGCAGATATCCGTCGGTCCACGTGAACGACTGCTGGAACACCTGGTCGGTGCGCGAGCCGTGCTGCATGTACTCCTGGATGCCGAAGTTGTGGATCGCGAGTCCCAGGTGCATCGCCGCCGCCATGCCCACCGGCGAGATGTCGGTCGGCCCGTG
Source organism: Microbacterium sp. CGR2 (assembly GCF_003626735.1). Lineage (NCBI taxonomy): Bacteria > Bacillati > Actinomycetota > Actinomycetes > Micrococcales > Microbacteriaceae > Microbacterium > Microbacterium sp. CGR2. Next base: position 3,541,028 of record NZ_RBHX01000001.1, read on the forward strand.
CATGCCCGATTTGATCTGGTACATCGCCGCGTAGTCGAGAGTCTTCTTCAACGCGCTGATGCCGCCCATGTGCGTGACCGCTCCGCGGACGTAGTCGATGAGCTGGTCGCGGATGATGTCCTTGAAGTCCCAGACCGTGTTGAAGATCTCGCCGATCGCGAGCGGCGTGGTCGTGTGCTGCCGCACGAGCCGCAGCGCCTCCTGGTTCTCGGCCGGCGTGCAGTCCTCGAGCCAGAAGAGGTCGTACGGCTCGAGATCCTTGCCCAGTCGGGCGGCCTGGATCGGCGTCATCCGGTGATGACCGTCGTGCAGCAGCGGGATGTCGGGTCCGAACTCGTTGCGCACCGCCTCGAAGACCCCCGGCAGATGGTTCAGGTAGGCCCGGGTGTCCCAGTCCTCCTCGACAGGCTTCGCACCTCGGCGGGCGGGCTCGTGGTCGTATCGAGCCTCTCCGCCGCCGGTGTCCGCCGACTGCGAGGCGATGCCGTAGATGGCCTTGAGAGTGGGCACACCCGTCTGCACGCGGATCGCCCGGTATCCCTGCTCCTGGTGCGCGCGGATCGAGTCGAACAGCTCGGGCAGCTCCTTGCCGGACGCGTGCCCGTAGGCCATCAGCCCCTTGCGGCTGGCGCCGCCGAGCAGCTGGTACACCGGCAGACCGGCGACCTTGCCCTTGATGTCCCACAGAGCCATGTCGACTGCGGCGATGGCAGCCATGGTGACCGGTCCTCGGCGCCAGTACGCGCTGCGGTACAGGAACTGCCAGGTGTCCTCGATGCGCGACTCATCGGCGCCGATCAGCAGCGGAACGACGTGCTCGGTCAGGTAGGCGACGACCGCGAGCTCGCGCCCGTTCAGCGTCGCATCACCCAGTCCGGTCACGCCGTCGGCGGTCGTGATCTTGAGCGTCACGAAGTTGCGATCGGGACTCGTGACGATGACGTCGGCCCTGTCGATGGTCATGCTTCTCTCCTCATTGCGATGCGCGGTCGGTCAGGCGTCGTCGGCCGGGCTTGCGTCCGTCGAGTCCGCGCCAGCGCTGACGCAGAGCGAACGCCGCGGCCTTCGGGCGACGTTCACGGGTGAAGATGCCCTTGCGGTTTCCCCCGACCCGGTGCAGACCGTTCGTGGTCGCGAAGTCCGCGAAGTTCCAGATCTGCTCACCCACGAACTGCGGGAAGCGATCGAAGACCCGGTGGTACATCGCGAGCAGGTCGGTCTGGTACTCCTCGGTCCACACCTGATCCCACACCGAGTGCAGACCGGGCATCGTGTCGGCGCCGTACTCGAGCATCATGATTGGCTTGCCCGTGCGGTCGATCCACCCCTGGAGGTCTCCCTGCAGATACATCTCGGCCGTCGCGAGATCGCCGGCGTTGATGTACCAGCCGTAGTAGCGGTTGAGGCTCACGACGTCGAACAGATCGATGATCTGGTCGTTCTTGAACGTCGCGAACATCACCATCGAATAGGTGATCGGACGCGTCGGGTCGAGCTCTCTCACCAGGTCGACGAGCGGTTCGAAGTACTCGCGCGCGCCGTCTTCGTTCGATGCCGGCTCGTTCGCGATGCACCAGAGCACCACCGACGGGTGGTTCTTGTCCCGTCCGATGAGCTCGCGCAGGTGCTGCGCGTGAGCGGCCTGGGTCTCGGCGCCCGCGTACTGCTCCGAGAAGGTGGGGAAGGGCGGCGTGCCGCTGAGTCCGCCGACCACACCCATGTTGAGGCCTACGGCCGCGGTCTCGTCGATCACCAGGATGCCGTGCCGGTCGGCGAAGTCGAGCACGTTCTCGGCATACGGATAGTGCGAGGTGCGGAACGAATTCGCTCCCGTCCACTCCATCAGCTGGAAGTCGTGCACCATGTACGCATCGTCATGGCCCTTGCCGCGGACGAACGTGTCTTCGTGCTTGCCGAAGCCCGTGAAGTAGAACGGCTCTCCGTTCACGAGGAACTCCTCGCCTCGGACCTCGACGGTGCGCACGCCGACCGCGAGCGAATACGTGTCGAGCACGTCGTCGCCATCGACGGCATCCACAGTGAGGTCGTAGAGGTAGGCCGCACCCGGCTCCCACAGCACCACGTCAGCGATCTCGAGACGCCCCTCAGCTCCGGTCGCGGTGGCGACCACGCTGCCTGCGGCGTCCGCCAGGCTGACGCGGACGGCGGCGCCGCCGACGGTCTCGACCCGGTAGTCGACGAAGCCCGTCGACCCCTCGAACTCCGTCACCACGGTCACGTCATCGACATGCACCTGCGGCAGCGAGTACAGCGACACGGAGCGGGCGAGCCCCGCGTAGTTGTAGAAGTCGTGGAAGTAGGTCTGGGTCTTGCCTCCGGTCATCCCGATCTCGATCTTGCCCGGCGGGATGGTGACGTTCGTGAGATCGGGGCTGACGGCGACGGTGAGGCGGAAGGCGGAGCCCGGCTTCACCGCATCCGTGATGTCGATGTCGAACGGCGTGTAGCCGCCGACGTGGCCTCCGACGAGCAGATCGTCGACGTAGACCTTCGCGGTGTGGGTGGCGGCATCGAAGCGGAGCAGGATCCGCTCGCCCGTCCAGCCACGGGGTACCTGCACGGTGCGCTGGTAATAGACCCAGCCGACGTGGTCGCGGATCGCCGGGTCCGTGAAGAGGTCGTTGTAGCTCGCGGGGACCGCTGCCTCGAGCGGTGTGTCGAGGGTCGAGCGCCAGGGCTCCTCGGGGAGCCGGGAGTCGATGGCGAATCTCCAGACGCCGTCGAGGGTGACGAGGTCACGGGTCGCGGTGGCGATGGGCTTGAGCATCAATGGCCTTTCGTGCGCTTCGTTGCGGTGCGTCGTGCGTGATCAGTACAGCAGATTCCGAGAAGAATGGCAACCGATTGCCAGTCAGATGGTCTCACCCGCGTCTGCGAGCAGGGTGCTGCCCGTCATGACCATCGACAGGTCGCTCGCGCAGAAGAGCACCACGCGGGCGATGTCGTCAGGCGTGCCCTGTCGTCCGATCAGGCTCTGCGACATGGCCGCTGGCATCGTCGACGGATCCAGACCTGCCGCCGCCATCTGCTCCATGGCCGCGGCCGCCATCGCCATGTTGCCCTCGGTCGGGACGTAGCTCGGGGCGACGCCGAGGACGCGGATGCCCTGAGGAGCGAGCTCGAGTGCGAGCTGCGTCGTCAGCCCGCGCACGGCGTGCTTCGACGAGACGTATGCCGAGAGCCCGGGCGCGGTGCCCCTGAAGCCTGCGGTCGAGACGATGTTGACGATGACGCCGCCATCGGACATTCGCCGAGCCGCCTCCCTGGCACCGTTGCGCACACCTCGCGTGTTGACCGCGAAGACCTGCTCCCACGTCTCGTCACTCATCTCGAAAAGCGACTCACTGGGGAAGATCCCGGCGTTGTTCACCCAGATGCTCGGCTCGCCGACCTCGCCGGCCGCCGAATCCACGGCCGCCGTGACGGATGCCGAGTCCGTGACATCCATGCGCACGCCCACCGCCCGCGCACCGAATCGCTCGGCGATCGATGCTGCTGCATCGCGCGAACGCTGCTCGTCGAGATCGGCGATCACGATGCCGGCGCCGGCCTCGGCGAGACGATCGGCGATGGCCCGGCCCAGACCCTGCGCACCTCCGGTGACGAGGGCGGTGCGGCCGGACAGATCCATCAGCGACGAGAGGGGATCCGACGAGACATCGGGGAAGGGAAAGGTCATCATTGCTCCGTTTCGAAGGGTGGGCGCTCAGCGGACGCTGCGCACCGAGAGGGTGATGAGAAGGCCGCCCGCGAAGGCGAGCGCGGCGGCGAGAAGGTAGAGCGCGATGAAGTTCTCTGCACCGGCTCCGATCGCCAGTACCGCGCCGCCCAGGACCGGAGCGAAGACGCCGGGGATCTTCTGGGCGAAGAGCGCGATGGCCGTGTAGCGGCCCGCCTCGCGCTCTCGATCGGGGAGGACGTCGAGCAGCAGCGCCTGGCCGACGGCCGAGAAGGTGGCGATGCCGAGCGAGTTCAGCAGGGTGCCGACCATGAGCGTCGGCAGATCGTGGGCGAACGCCGAGACGCTGCATCCTGCCGCGAAAAGCGCAGCCCCCGCGAGGATGAACGGCTTGCGCCTGCCCACCCGATCGCTCAGCCACCCACCTCCGAGCGAACCGAGCATGGCGGTCACGATGCTCGATGCCGAGACGATCGCGAGCACTTCGGCCACATCGGGCACCCGCAGCTCCAGTCGCTGCGCCACGAAGAAGACGGGGAAGCTCGTCGTGAGAGTGAGCCCCGAGAAGAAGATGAAGCGGCCGAGCCAGTTCCAGGCGAAGTCGGGCGCCGTGCGCGGGTTGAACCCGTAGCTGCGCACCAGCCCCCCGAGCGTGAGCCGGCGCTCGAACACCATGCCGCGGCTGTCGCGATCAGGCACGACCACGAGGAACACGACCACCAGCACGGCACCGATCACCGCGGGGAGGGCGAACACGACGAGCACGTCGTCGCGGAAGAGGCCGACCAGGATGATGCCCACGACCGGCGCGACCTGCATCGTGACTCCGGTGAGGCCGGACACCCGCCCCCGCTGTCGCGGCGGCAGGCGATCGGCCTGCCAGTTTCCGAGCGAGGCCGCGGTCGTGCCCCATCCGATCGTCGAAAGCGACCATCCCACCGTGAGAGCGGTGAGGTCCGGGGCGAACGCCATGACCGGCACCGATGCGCCACCGATCAGCAGACCGAGCACCGTGAACGGGCGGCGGCGCCCCCAGCGACTCCGCAGACGATCGCTGAGGATGCCGGTGAGCGGCGCGAGCACGAGCGTGGCCGCCGAGCCGACGGCCAGCACCAGACCGAGCGCATCGGTGCGACCGGGAGCGAGCTGGTCGAGCCGCACCGCGAGCGAGTACGCCATCGGCACGATCATCGCCATGCCGGCGCCGAACGTCGCTGCGATCAGCAGCACGAGGGACCAGACCGGGACATCGCCCGCCGTGTTTCCGCCGGATGGTTCCGACGGATTCACGGCCGGCGGCTGCGGGAGCGCGAGGTTGCCCTCAGGAACGCGCCCCGCAGCCTCCGCAGAGCTCTCGCCCTGGGGATCGTCGACGTCGACGGTCATCTGCTCGGCCTCTGGGTACGAGAGCCGGTCAGGCCAGACCGTTGCGCTTCGACACCTTACCGAGCCAGCCGAGGCTGGGCTTCGGCGTGCGCACGAACGTCTCGCGGTCGACGGCGATCAGCCCGAAGGTGGGCGCCCAGTGGCCCCACTCGAAGTTGTCGAGCAGCGTCCAGTGCAGGTAGCCGCGCACGTCGATGCCCTCCTCGATCGTGTCGGCGAGACCGCGCAATGCCGCATCCGTGTATCGGATCCGCTGGGTGTCGTCAGCCGTGGCGATGCCGTTCTCGGTGACGATCACGGTCACCCCCTCCGACACCTCCCACGCGTGACGAACGGCCATGGCGAGCGAGTCGGGGCGGAACGCGGTGCCGACCAGCGTGTTGTCGGGGTGCGGCGGGTGCGGAATGAGTCCGTTCGCGTCCACCTCCTGGCTCGAGTACGCCTGCACGCCGACGAAGTCGTCGCCGCGTGCGCCCTCCCAGTAGACGTCTTCCTTGCCGTAGCGGATCTGCTTCAGCTTCTCCTCACCGCCGGGCGCCGCGGTGAGCGCCCCCGCAGCGATCGTCCAGCCGACCTTGGCGTTCGTGCGAGCACGCACGATCTCGCGGGCGGCGTGGTGGATGTCGACGAACGCACGGCCGATCTCAGGGTCGGCGTCCTGAAGGAAAGCGCCGTGCTGCTTCTTCTCGAGGCTCTTCTCCTCGCCGCCGTCGCGCTCGGTGTCGGCCTCGACCGTCGGGCTCTGCCACTGACCGCCCTGCGTCTCGGCCATGCGGAGCATCGCCGTCATGATGGCCGCCTGCATGTTCGGCTCGTTCATGGTCGCGACCCACTCGACCCCGTCGAGGATCGTCGTGGCCTCGGTCACGAAGCTGAGGAAGCGCTCTTTGGCCTTCGGCGACGTCCAGCCGCCGTCGTTCGCGAACCAGCGCGGCGTCGTGAAGTGCTGCAGAGTGACGAAGGGAACCACTCCTCGCGAGAAGCAGTGCTCGATCACACGGCGGTAGTGGGCGAGGGACGCCCGCGAGAACTGACCTTCGATCGGCTCGATTCGCGACCACTCGAGGCTGAATCGGTAGGTCGTCAGCCCCGCGTCGGCGAGAAGATCGATGTCTTCGCGGAAGCGGTGGTAGCTGTCGACGGCGTCGCCCGACGGCTCCATGCCGGGCATGGTGAGCTCGCGCTCCCACCAGTCGCTGTTGACGTTGTTGCCTTCGATCTGGTGTCCGGCGGTGGCGGCACCCCAGAGGAAGCCGGTGGGGAAGTTCGTCATTGAGGGATCCTCTCGATCGGAGCAACCGTGACAACCGATTGCCATGCCCAAGGTATCATAAAATTAGAAAGCGCTCACTAATTTCACCGGGGAGGTGCGATGGCCCAGTACGCCAAGACTGCGGGGGTCCGCCGCGGAATCCTCGAAGCGTGTCTGACGATCTTCGGCGAATCGGGGTTCCACGGCGCATCGATGGCCGAGATCGCTCGCCGCGCCGGCATCAGTCACACGGGCTTGCTGCACCACTTCCCCCGCAAGGAGGACCTCCTGATGGCGGTGCTCGCGATGCAGGACGAACACAGCGCCGACTACCTCGCTCGCAATTCCACCCTCGACCCTGACGCCGACCCGCTGGACATCCTGCGGGGCATGGCGAGCACCCTCATCGAGCGCGAGCAGCGCATCGGTCTCATGGAATTGAGCGCCGTGCTGACGGGCGAGGCGACGGCGCCCGGCCACCCCGCGCACGACTACTTCGCGACGCGGTATCGCAACATCCGCTCGTTCATGACCCGCCTGTTCACCCGTCTCGATGATGCGGGCCGCCTGTCGACGGATCTCCCCGCCGCCCAGCTCGCCGCTCTCATGATCGCCGTGACGGACGGACTCCGCACCGAGTGGCTGTTCGACCGGACCGCCATCGACGTGGACGCGTGCGTGACCGGGCTGATGGCCGCGTTCATCCCCGAGCTCAAGGTGCCCGCCCAGGAGTGATCAGCCCTGGGCGCCGGTCGACTCGTACTCGAACCGGCGGACCACGACGTCGTCTGCCAGAGCCTCGACCCCGATGACTCGTCCGGTGAATCCGCCGGCGACCTCGGTCGACAGGTAGCGCCCGTCCACGGCAGCGAGCTCGAGGAACTCCGCCCCGGTGACGACACCCACACGCAGCACGTCGGGTCCTCGGCGCGCACCGCGTTCGGCCTCGAACTCCGTGGCCCTGATCTCGAGCACAGCATCCGCAGGAGCATCCGCGTGCCTGACGATCTGGTCGAGCGGGCCGATCACGACCCGCGCACGTACCTCCGCCCCGACCCTCTCGATGAGCACCTGGTGGGCGTCATCGATGCGCACGGAGAACGCGACGTCGCCCGCCGCGTCTAGCCGCGCCGTCCAGAGTTCGTCCTCGGCGCGGACGGCGAGCAGCCGCTCGGCGGTCGGGGTCTGCAGATCTCGACCTCGGTCGAGGCGCAGGCCCTCGGCGCCCGTGTGCGTGAACGACGAGGGAGCTGCGCCCGGAGCGATCCAGCGCGGATGCAGTGCGGCATCCGTGAAGTCGTCGACGAACCCGGTGGACGGGGTGGGAACGTCGTAGCGAGACTCGTCGATGACGGGCCAGCCGTCCACCCAGTCCACCCCGGCGAGAAAGGTCTCGCGGCCGTTCGTGTGCCAGCGGGGGAACGTTCCCCGGGGCCTCGTCGCGAGAAACACGAGCGCCCACGATCCGTCGGCGAGTTCGACGAGGTCGGAATGCCCGGTCGACTGCACCGCCGCGCTCGTGCTGCGGTGGGTGAGGATCGGATTCGTCGGTGCAGGCTCGAACGGGCCGTCGACATTCGCCGAACGAGCGATCGTGACCATGTGCCCAGGTCCGGTGCCGCCCTCGGCGACGAGCAGGTACCACCACTCCCCTCGGCGGACCAAGTGCGGCCCCTCGGCATGCGCTCCGCCGGTTCCCGCCCACAGCGAGCGCGGCTCCGAGAGCACGTCGCCGGTCAGCGGATCGACGGCGGCCTGCGAGATGCCACCGCGCATCACGTCACTCCAGGTGACCAGGCAGGTGCCTTCGTCGTCCCAGGCGATGTCGGGGTCGATGCCGATGAGCCCTGCCACATACACGGGTTCGCTCCACGGACCGGCGGGGTTCTCCGCGTGCACGAGGATGTGGCCCCGTGCGACTTCGTGGATGTTCGTCGTGATCATCCAGAACCGACCGTCGTGATGACGCAGCGTCGGCGCGTAGATCCCGCCGCTCGCCCCACCGAGGCCGGTGCGCACGTCGAGATGCTCTGGGCGCTCGAGGATGTTGCCGATCTGGGTCCACGACAGCAGGTCACGGGAGCGGAAGATCGGCACACCCGGCGAGTACTCGAAGCTCGAGTTCGCGAGGTAGTAGTCCTCACCCACGCGGCAGATCGAGGGGTCGGGGTGGTAGCCGGGGATGATCGGATGCTGAGTCACGATGCCTCCATGATTCGTCGGCGCGCTTCGCGGCGTTCCCTCTGTCGGAGCGGATCCGCGACCGGCGCAGCCAGCAGGAGCTTCTGCGTGTAGGGGTGATCGGGGGTCGAGGTCACGTGCGCGGCCGACCCGGTCTCGACGAGGTCGCCGCGATAGAGCACCGCCACGCGGTGGCTGATGTGACGGACGACTGAGAGATCGTGCGACACGAAGAGGTACGCCACGCCGGTCGCCCGCTGGATCTCGACGAACAGGTCGAGCACGCGGGCCTGCGTCGAGAGGTCGAGCGCCGACACTGGCTCATCGCAGACGATCAGTCGCGGCTCGGGGGCGAGTGCCCGCGCGATGGCCACACGCTGGCGCTGGCCACCTGAGAACTCCCGGGGCAGACGCTCGACCGAGTCTGTCGGCAGGCCCACCTGATCGAGCAGCGTCTTGACGCGTGACCGTGCGTCCTTCGACGTCGCACCCTGGATGATCAGCGGCTCCGCGAGGATGTCGCCGATCGTCATCGACGGATTGAGCGAGGTGTACGGATCCTGGAACACGACCTGAATGTCTCTTGCGAGCCTGCGACGCTCGCCGGCGGAGACTCCTGCGATCGACGTCCCGTCGAAGCGGATGTCTCCTCCCGACGGGTTCACGAGTCCGAGCACGGCGCGTCCGATCGTCGTCTTCCCCGATCCGGACTCGCCGACGAGGCCCAGGGTCTCCCCCGGTGCGACAGTCAGCGAGACGCCGTGCAGGACCTCGACGGGCTTCGCACGCCATCCGCGCCCGGGAAAGGAGACGCGAAGCTCATCGACCTCGAGAAGACTCATCGCTGGTTCCCTTCTTCAGGAGTGCTGACGGGCGGATCCGTGCGGACCGTGCTCTCGTCGAGGATCGCACCGAGCAGCATCTTCGTGTAGTCGTGCGTCGGATGCGCGAAGACCTCGGTCGCGGTGCCGGATTCGACGATTACGCCGTTCTGCATCACGGCGATCCGGTCGCACAGGTCGGCGACGACGCCGAAGTTGTGCGTGACGAGGAGGATCGCCATGTCGAGCTCGGACTGCAGGTCGCGCAGCAGGTCGAGGATCTCCGCCTGCACCGTGACATCCAGCGCGGTCGTCGGCTCGTCGGCGATGAGCAGCTTGGGCCGACTCGCGACGGCTCCTGCGATGAGCACGCGTTGAGCCATGCCGCCCGAGATCTGGTGCGGATATGAGTCGAAGGTCCGCTTCGGGTCGGTGATTCCGACACGCTCCAGCAGCGCGAGCACGCGGGAGGATGCCTCGGCACGCGTCACACCGAGCGCCGAGCGCACGCCCTCGACCAGCTGGGCGCCCACCCGGTACGACGGGTCGAGGTTCGACATCGGCTCCTGCGGGATGTAGGCGATCTCCTTGCCTCGCAGCGGGCGCATCTGCGCGTCGGTGAGGCCGACGAGCTCGCGCCCGTCGAAGCGGATCGACCCTCGCGTGATGACCGCCTCGTTGGGCAGCACCCCGAGCGATGCGAACGCGGTCTGGGACTTGCCCGACCCCGATTCCCCGACGAGTCCGACGATCTGGCCGCGCGCGATCGACAGGTCGACGCCGCGCACCACCTCGTTCAGACCGCCGCTGGGGCGCGGATACGCGATCGCGAGGTCGTTGATCTCGAGCAGTCCTGATCTGGCAGCGGTCGCCTCTCCGGCACTGTCGAGCACGCGCTGGCCTCGTCCGACCTTGGCCGGCTTGGGCGTGGATCCCTCGAGGATGTCGCGCAGCGAGTTGCCGAGCAGCACCAGCGATGCCGTGATGACCCCGAGCAGGAGGCTCGGCCAGAGGAACTGCGTGGGAGCGATGTAGAGGTTGCGGAATCCCGACGAGATCATCGCGCCGAAGCTCGGGATCTGCAGCGATCCGACGCCCAGGAAGGCGAGTCCGGACTGCACGGCGATCGCGGAGCCGGCCATGAAGGCCGCGGCGATGATGATGGGTCCCCGCACGACGAACAGCACGTGACGCCCGAGGATGCGGAGGTTTCCGAGTCCGGAGACCCGCGCGGCATCGACGTAGAGTTCGTTCTTCACCCCGAGCACGAGGTTGCGCACGATGCGATAGATGCCCGGCGAGAGCAGCACGCCGAAGATCAGCATCGTGAAGCGGTAGTCGCCTCCCGTGACCGGCATCAGGATGATCAGCAGCAGGATGCCGGGGAAGGTCATGATGAGGTTGAACAACCACTCGGTCGTCGCTCGCGTCACGGTTCCGAAGTAGCCGCCGACGAGGCCGGCGACCACGCCCACCGCCAGGGCCACACCCGCACCGATCAGGGCCGAGATCGCCGCCGTGTTGATGGAGTGGAGCAGACGAGACAGGATGTCGCGCCCCGCCTCGTCGGCGCCGAGCAGATACCCGGGCGTGCCGACCGGCGCGTTGATCATCGCGAGGTCGGCGTCGTTCGGGCCATGCGGCGCGAGCCACGGGGTGAGCACCCCGAGCAGGAAGATCAGCGCGAGCAGGCCGAGCGTGCCGATCGCCTGCGGGTCGCGCACGATGCGACGCCAGGTCGATGTGCGGGCCTTCGCCGCGTTCTCGAGAGTGACGAGCAGCTCGGTGCTGGGCGTCGTCACGGTGCGGGTGTTCGTCGGGGGCAGGCGTTCGTCGCTCATCGGACTCTCGCTTTCGGGTTCAGCCAACCGTTGGCCAGGTCGGTGAGGAGGTTGACGACGGTCACGAGAAGCACGCCGAACGCGGTGATGCCCATGATCACGGGGATGTCCCCCTGCAGGGATGCGTTGAACGCGAAGCTGCCGTAGCCGGGGAGGGCGAAGACGTTCTCGATGATGAGTGCCCCGCCGAACATCTGGATGAACTCGAGCGACATCACCGTGAGCGCGGGGCTCGCCGCATTGCGCAGCGCGTGCTTGATGACGATCGAGGTCGTCGAGGATCCACGCGTCCGCAGCGTGCGGACGTAGTCGCGTCGGAGCTCGTCGATCATGCGCCCGCGCACCTGCGCCGCCATGTTCGCGACACCGCCGATGGTGAGCACGATCACAGGGATCGTGATACTGCGCACCCATGCCCCCGGATCCTCCGCGAACGGGGTGAACCCCGTCGCAGGGAGCCACTTGAGCTGCACGGCGAAGACGACCACGAGAACGATCGCCAGCAGCAGGCCGGGCACGATGTAGCCGATCAGCGAGATCCCCTGGGCGATGCGGTCAACGACCCCGCCGCGGGATGCTGCCCAGACGCCGAGCACGACGGAGATGATGACCGTCAGGATCAACGCGGGGACGATGATCGAGAGCGTGACCGCGAGTCGCTGCAGAACCGAGGGTCCGACCGGAAGCGAGGTGTAGACGGAGACTCCGAAGTCTCCCTGCACGGCATGGATCAGCCAGTCGAAGTACTGGACGATGACCGGACGGTCCCACCCCTTCTCGGCGATGAGGTCGTCGACCACATCCGGTGTCGCTGACGTGCCGAGGATGGCCTGGGCGACATCGTCGAACGACGTGCTGAGAAGGAGGAAGGTGATCAAGGTCACCAGGATCGCGAGCACGACGCCGGCGCCGAGTCTGCGGAGGATGTAGCTGAGCATCAAGGGGCTCCCGGTGTGTGGCGGGGGTGCGGCGAACCGCACCCCCGCCGGTCACTCACTCGGTGACGTCGAACTGGCGGATGGTGGAGAGCGTGTTGGCCTTGCCGACGTAGCTGATGCCGTCAGCCGTGGCCCAGGTCGCTCCGATGTAGGCGATGGGTGCGACCAGCGCTTCGTCCACCACGTACTCGTTCAGTTCCTTGTAGACAGGAAGCGCGTCGGCGAACTCCACGGTGTTGTTGATCTCGTCGAAGTACTCGTCGAGGGTCGGATCCGTGTAGCCGGTCGGGTTGCCGAATCCGGCCGCCCCGAAGGTGGTGGCGAGGTCGGCGGAATCCGAGTTGAATCCGAGGATCTGGTAGTACAGGCCGTAGTCACCCGACCGCGCGGCCGCCTGTGCCTGCTGCGGCGGCACCGTGACCCACTCGAGCGTGAGTCCGATGTCGGCGAACGCCTGGGTGAGGACGGGCTCGATGGTCGTCGAGAGGAAGGTGCTGGGGATCTGGAACGATTCGCCGGCGTACCCGGCCTCTTCGACGAGCTCCTTGCCCTTCTCGGGGTCGTACTCGTACTTGTCGTTCAGCTTCGCGTCGTAGATCTCGCCGAACGGGCTGACCAGCTGCGTGGTGGCGATGCCCACTCCGCTGAAGATCCCCTTGAGCACGCCCTCGCGGTCGATCGCCATGTTGATGGCCTGACGGACCTTCACGTCACCGAGAGCAGGGAACTTCTCGCCGGCGCGGTCGAGGATGTTGAGGTAGCCCACGGCCACCGCATCGTTCACCGTGATCGTGAACTTGTTCGCATCGAGCTGCGAGACCACCTGCGACTGCACGGTCGCTGCATTGAGCTCGCCTGCCTGCAGCGCGTTGAGAGAGGCGGTCGGGTCCTGCAGGACCTTCACTGTCAGCGTCTTGAACGGCACGTTCTCGGCATCCCAGTAGTCGTCCCGCTTGACCAGCACGTAGCTGCTGCCGGGGACGGTCTTCTCGACGTCGAGGGTGAACGGGCCCGAGCCGATCGGATCCGTGGCCGTGCGCTCCTCGTCCATGGTCGCCGGGTCGCCGATGGCGCCGGGCCCCTGGGCCAGGTTGTCGAGGAACTGCGGATCGAACGCCGAGAAGCTGATGACGACTGTCTTCTCATCTTCGGCCACGGCGTCGGTCATGGCCGCGAGGCGACTCTGCACCGCACCCGGGGTGGCCTTCGAGCGCAGCAGCGTGGCCGAGACGGCCTCAGCATCGACCAGATCTCCTGAGCTGAACGTCATGCCCTCGCGCAGCGTGAGGGTCAGCTGCGTGCCGTCTTCGTTGTACTCCCACTTCTCGGCGGCGCCGGGCAGCAGCTCACCGTTCTCGGGGTCTTTGCGAAGCAGCGTGTCGAGCACAGACGACCAGACGAACATCTGCTGCCCATCGACGAGCTGTGCCGGGTCGAGTGAGTTCGGAGCCGACACCGCCGCGAGGGCGAGGTCCTTCTCTTCGACGGCCGACGACGTGCCTTCGGGTTCGGGGTCGCTTCCGGCAGCGCAGCCGGTGGCGACGAGGGCGGTGACGAGCAGCGCAGCGGGCAATGCCACGCGGCGACGGTGCTTACGGGTATTCCACATTGTTCATGCTCCTTTGGATGAAACGGTTGATGCGCAACCGCTTGTCGACGCGGGTGACGCGAACGAGATGGGTGGCCTCAGACGCCAGTAAAGCAGGTAATCCATCGTTTGACAACCGATTGCCAACTTGTTACCGAAGCGTGAGGTTCCCCACCCGCTCAAGGGCCCTGTGCACCGCTTCGACGAAGGCAGCGTCTGCACCGAGCGCTGCGCTGAGCGTGCCGACCGTGCCCGCGACCGACTCGCGATCGACCGCCTGCCCTTCCACCGCCAACCACGCGGCGATGACGACAGCACACGCCGCACCGGAGCGACCGGAACGCCGCTCCCGTTCGGCGACCGGGGCTATCCGGACACGCACCTTGGTGTCGGCATCGAGACCGATCTGGGCGAGCAGATGCTGGATGCGAGGGTTGCGGAACCGGTCGAGCAGTGCCGAGCGATACGCCGACAGACCGAGTTCGTCCGGAAGATGCGCGCACGCCTCATCCCAGTACGCCTCGACGGCCCGCAGGCACTCGGCATCGGCGATCGCCTCGGAGACAGTGCGATGACCGCGGAGTCGTCCCAGCGAGGCGAGAAGACTGTGCGCACCGTTCAGCAGCCAGAGTTTGCGCGCCTCCCACGGGTCGAGATCGTCGGTAAAGCGCGCCCCCGCCGTCTCCCACTGCGGTCGTCCTGCAGGGAACGAGCCTGCGATCACCCAGTCGGAGAAGGGTTCGGCGACGACCGGCGCGCGGTCGTCGTAGACCTCCGCCAGCGCCGCCGTCTCCTCGTCGGAGAGTCTCGGGGTGATCCGATCCACCGAGCTCGACACGAAGGACACGGTGCTGTCGATCCAATCGCCGAGTCCGGGAACCGCCTCCGCGAGAGAGCCGACCGATGCGCGCAGCACTCCGCCGTTGTCGGGGAGGTTGTCACACGACACCAGGGCGAGCGAGCCGCTTCCGGCTCGTCGACGCGCCTCCAGAGCGAGCACGACACGTCCGAGAGCCGTGCTCGGCTCGATCTGCGACAGCTCGGCACCGTCTGCGAGGGCGCCCAGGACTGCGACGTCGACGCATGTCTCCTTCGGCGAGTACGCGGCTTCCGTGATGGTGAGCGACAGGATCGCCGTCGTGGGGGCCGACACATCGCCCACGAACCGAGCGAGCTCCGATCCGCCATGGGCGCGCACGATGCTGCCTATGCGCTCGGCCCGATCACCCTCCGGCGACCGGACGACCAGTGTGTACAGGCCGTCCTGCGCAGTCAGCGCTTCGGCGAGCGACGAGCTGCGTCCGCTGTAGGCGGCGATACCCCACTGCTCGGCGTCGGCCGCATTCGCGGTGTACCACGCCTGATGCGAACGGTGGAAGGCGCCGAGTCCGAGATGCACGATC
Source organism: Microbacterium sp. CGR2 (assembly GCF_003626735.1). Taxonomy (NCBI): domain Bacteria; kingdom Bacillati; phylum Actinomycetota; class Actinomycetes; order Micrococcales; family Microbacteriaceae; genus Microbacterium; species Microbacterium sp. CGR2. The sequence goes on from NZ_RBHX01000001.1 coordinate 3,556,138, forward strand.
CGCACCGGAGGCGCCGTCGTGGCGCGGGTGCCGAGGAGGTTGACGGAGAGAGCACTCACAGCTTGAACACCCGCTTCGGCTGCGGCCCGACGATGTCGTCGATGACCGCACCGGCCGTCTCCTCATCCACCCGCCCCTCGATCACGAGTCGAGCGAGGAACGAGGCGTCGGCACGGCGTGCCGTGTCGTGGCGCGCGGGGATCGAGAGGAACGCGCGGGTGTCGTCGATGAACCCGGATCCGCGAGAGAACCCTGCGGTCTCGGTCACTGCCGAGCGGAATCGTGCCATCGCGTCAGGAGCATCGAGGAACCACCACGGCGCCCCGATGTAGAGACTCGGATAGAAGCCCGCGAGCGGTGCGATCTCGCGGGAGTAGACGGTCTCATCGACGGCGAACAGCACGAGGTGCAGATCGCGTTCGAGCCCGAACCTCTCGAGCAGCGGACGCAGGCCGCCCACGAAGTCGGTGCGCCGCGGGATGTCGTGCCCGGTGTCGGGCCCGAATCTGCGGAAGGTCGCCGTGCTGTGATTGCGCACGACACCCGCGTGGACGGTCATGACGAGCCCGTCCTGAACGCTCATCCTCGCCATCTGGAAAAGCATGTGCGCTCGGAACGCCTGGCGGTCCTCGGCATCGGCATCGCCGGCCAGCACTCGCGCGAACAGGGATCCGGCCTCTGCGGCGGTCAGGTCGAGAGTCTCCGGGACCTCCACGCCGTGATCGGCCGAGACGGCGCCGTGCTCGATGAAGTACTGCCTCCGCTGCTCCAGCGCGGCGAGGTACCCGGCGAAAGTGCTGGGGCTACCCGTCGCGGCGAGCAGCCTCGCGACGTTGTCGCCGAATCCCCCGGCATCCGGGTCGAGATAGCGATCGGGCCGGAACGTGGGGATGACCCTGCCGACGCGTCCCTCTGCGGCGAGCGCCGCGTGCCCCGACAGATCGTCGAGCGGGTCATCAGTGGTCGCGAGCACCTCGATGCCGAAGCTCTCGAACAGCGCCCGCGGCCTGAGTGCCGGAGTCGCGAGCTGCTCGACGATGTGGTCGTAGCTCTGATCCGCCGTCGCTGCGCAGAGCGGGACCCGGACATCGAGCACGTTCTCGAGTGATTCCGTGAGCCAGTACCCCGACGCCGTACCGGCGAAGAGCGACCAGTGTTCGGCGAACTTCCTCCAGATCTCACGCGGGTCCGCCGTGCTTCCGCCGACGCCGAGTTCGTCGAGCCCGACACCGGACGCATGGAGCAGGCGGGTCACATAGTGATCGTGACTGATCAGCAGTGAGGCGGGATCAGCGAAGGGCCGGTCGTCGACGAGCCATTCCACCGGGACATGGCCGTGCGGCGAGATGATCGGGGCGTCGGCGACCCGCTCGTACAGGGCGCGCGCGACGGTGCGCGACGCCGGGTCGGCGGGAAGCAGGCGATCGCGGTCGCGCCGCGTGAGAGAAGCGTGAGTCATGTCGATAGTCCCTGTCAGCCGTGCCAGCGGGTACGAAGGGCGTGCGCCGCGGCCTTCGGGCGGCGGTCCCTGGTGAAGATGCCCTTCTTGTTGCCGTCGACGCGGAATGCGCTGCCGGGCGTATGGAAGTCCGCGAAGTTCCACACCTGTTCGCCAACGACGCCCGGCACCCGGTCGAAGACGCGGTGGTACATCTCGAGGAAGGCGAGCTGGTACTCCTCGGTCCACGGCTGGTCATACACCGAATGCGTGCCGACCACCGTGTCCGCCCCGTACTCTGTCATCACCAGCGGCTTGCCGTAGGTGCGCTCCCAGCCGAGCAGCTCGGCTTCGAGGTGCTGCTCCGCGCTGCGCAGGTCTCCGCCGTCGGCGTACCACCCGTAGTAGCGGTTGAGGCAGATGACGTCGAAGAGGTCGGCGATGCGGTCTGCGCCATAGGTCGCCTGGATGAGGTTGGCGAAGGTGACGGGGCGGTGCGGGTCGAGCTCGCGCGTGAGCGACACGAGCGGTTCGAAGTACGTGCGAGCTCCGTCCTCGAAGGAGGCCGGCTCGTTGGTGATGCACCACATGACGACGCTCGGGTGATTCTTGTCGCGCGCGATCAGCTCCCTGATCGCCTGTGCGTGCGACTCTCGGGTCGCGTCGCCGAACCCGTCAGGGCCGAAGGTCGAGCGGGTGGCCCCTGTTCCCATCCCCGCGCCGATGGCGAGGTTGAGCCCGACCGCAGCCGTCTCATCGATCACGACGATGCCGTGACGGTCTGCGTACTCGAGCACATCCTCGGCGTAGGGGTAGTGCGAGGTGCGGAAGGAGTTCGCACCCGCCCACTTCATGAGGTGGAAGTCATGGACCATGTACGCGGGGTCATGGCCCTTGCCCCGCACCGGGCTGTCCTCGTGCTTGCCGAAGCCGCGGAAGTAGAACGGCTCGCCGTTGATGAGGAACTCCGCTCCCCTCACCTCGACGGTGCGGATGCCGACCGGGAGCGTGTAGACGTCGCGCACACCGGACTCGGTCGTCGCCTCGACGACGATGTCGTAGAGGTACCCCGCTCCGGGCTGCCAGAGGGTCGCGTCGGGGACGCGGATCTCGCCGGTCCTCCCTCGCCCCTCGGCCACCTGAGATCCTTCCGCGTCTCGCACGCGAATCGACACCTCCGCGTCCTCGGTGGTGACGATCTCGTAGCGGAGGACGCCGTCGGTGCCATCGATGTGGGGGACCACGGTGATGTCCTCGATGCGTGCGGACGGCACCGCCGCGAGCCACACCGACCGCGGCAGCCCGCCGTAGTTGTAGAAGTCGTGCAGGTAGCGCTGCTGCTTGCGACCGTCGTCGGCGACGGTGACGAAACCCGGAGGAAGTGTCGTGCGCGAGAGCTCGTTGTCGACACCGATCGTCAGACGGAACTCCTCGCCTGGGATCGCCTGATCGGTCACATCGACGTCGAAGGGCGTGAATCCACCTTCGTGGGCGCCGACGAGGGTGTCGCCCGCGTAGACGCGAGCGCGATGAGAGGCGGCCTCGACGCGAACCAGGATGGGCGCACCATCCCACCCCCGCGGAACGCGAACGTCCCGCTGGTACCAGACCCACCCGACGTGGTCGCGGATCTGCTGATCGGCGAACAGGTCGTCATAGCTGGAAGGAACCGGAGCCTCCAGCTCAGTCCGGAGCCGACTCGACCAGGGTTCGGCGACCTCGGGGTCGTCGACGGCGAATCGCCAGAGCCCGTCGAGACCGACCAGTTCACGGGTGGGAGACCACTGGGGTCGCAGCATCGTCGCTCATCCTCTCCGGGGCAGCTCGCCCCGACATCTGGAATCAGACAACCATGAACGGATCATTTTGGCAAGCGGTTGCCAGCCGCCGATGACGGAGTCGACGACACCCTGTCGTACGATCGGGGAACCGGATGCCGGTCACCGCGACGATGAGGGGAAGACACTTCGATGTCGAGAGATGAACCGAACGCGTCCGACGAGCCGGTGGCGACCGAGGGTCGGGCTGGCAGACGTCCGACGATCTACGACATCGCTCAGAAGGTCGGCCTCAATCCGTCGACGGTCTCTCGTGCGCTGAACAAGCCAGGGCGCACCAACGCGGCCACCGAAGAGAAGATCCGCGCTGCAGCAGGCGAGCTCGGTTATCGGGTGAACCCGATGGCGAGATCACTGCCCACCGGGCTGACCGGCACCTTCGCGATCGTTCTTCCCGACATCACGAACCCGGTCCACTTCGAGTTGATCCGCGGTGCAGAGCAGGTCGCGCGCGCCAGCGGCTTCACACTGATCGTGTCAGAGACGGAAGCGTCGGCGGAGCTCGAACTCGAGACGATCGAGACTCTTCAGCCCTCCGTCGACGGACTCCTCGTCGTCGCGTCGAGACTGGCCGACGAGGAGCTCGCGGCCCTGGCTCGCGAGAAGCCGATCGTCGCGGCGAACCACTCGGCACCGTCGCTTCCGAGCGTGATCCCCCACCTCGTCATGGGGCTCACAGCCGCGATGGATCATCTGCACGATCTCGGCCACAGGTCCGTCGCTTATCTCGGGCTCGGCGACATCCAGATCAACCGCGCCCGCTGGGACCTCACCCTCGACCTTGCGACCACTCGAGGCATCTCCGCGGTCGAGATCACGGTCGATGCCCCGACCGTCGCCGCCGGTGCCGACGCGCTCCGCCGTGTGCGAGCGAGCGGGGTCACGGCTGTGCTCGCCTACAACGACCTCGTCGCGCACGGCCTGCTTCGAGCCGCGCGCAGTGGTGGGGTGCAGCTGCCCGAGAGCTTCAGCGTGATCGGCTTCGACGACATCTTCAGCGCCGAGCTCGCCGCCCCCGCTCTCACGACGCTGCGATCACCGCTCCGAGAGATCGGAACGCGCGCGATGCAGACGCTCATCGACCCCGAACGCAATCGGGTGGCCTCGAAGGTCGTGCTCCCGCTCGAGCTGGTCGTTCGCGAGTCGACAGCGGCGCCGAGGACCTGACTCAGTCGAGACCGCAGCCGGTCACACCGTCGGAGCAGCCGCAGGAACAGCGAGCTCGCCGGTCAGATACTGAGCGCGGCCGAACCCGAAAGACCAGTCCTGGGGGCCGTTCTCGACGTATCCGATGAAGACGTCCTCGCCCTGTACCCCCACCGTCTCGAGCCGGGCGGCGATGGCCGCGTACAGGCGCTGTTTGATCTCATCGGTGCGGCCCCGCTGCGTGAAGATCTGGATGATCACCGGATCGGTGCGCTCGAATCCGAGCCCCGCATCCTCCGCGATGATCGTGCTCGCACCCCGCGAGGTGATGATCTGGAACCGATCCCCGACCGGGATGCCGTAGGTCTCCACGATCGCGTCGTGGATCGCGCCTGAGATCGCAGCTGAATCGGTGCGGGAATCGCTGTGGTCGATGCGTACGAGGGGCATGGTGTCTCCTATCTTTCATTGTCCTAACATTCTCACATAATCATGATCCGAGCAAGGCTTGTCCCTTTCGGCTCCTCATGCAAGAATGTCTTTACATGGAACCGCGTCGAGCGGACCATGCCACTTCCTCACCCGCCACAGCACCCGATGCTCGGCGGATCCACGCAAAGGAGCGTCCTCGTGTCGAATTCCCGCATCACCAGACCGTCGCCGACCGCGACCGGTGGAACCGCAGGCCGCGGGTTCCTCGCGCGCCTGACGGTGATCTCCACCCTCGGCGGTCTGCTCTTCGGCTACGACACCGGAGTCATCTCCGGTGCGCTGCTCTACATGCGCGACGACCTCGCGATGTCCACCGGCGAAGAGGCCTGGGTCGTCAGTGCGCTGCTGTTCCCCGGCGCCGCCTTCGGCGCCCTCCTGGGCGGACGCATCGCGGATGCGCTCGGCCGAAAGCGCAGTCTTCTCGTCTGCGCCGTCATCTTCCTCGTCGGCGCCATCGCGTGCGCGATCGCGCCGAACGTGACGATCATGGTGATCGCGCGCATCTTCCTCGGCTTCGGCGTGGGGGCGGCGGCCGTCGCCTGTCCGCTCTACCTCGCCGAGATGGCGCCAGCCGACAAGCGCGGTCGCATGGTGACGATCAACGAGCTCATGATCGTCACGGGCCAGCTGCTGGCGTTCGCGATCAACGCGCTGCTCGCCGTGCTCATCAGCGACACGCATGTCTGGCGCATCATGCTCGCCGTGGCATCCGTTCCCGCGATCATCCTTCTGGTCGGCATGCTCCTGCTTCCCGAATCACCCCGTTGGTTCGGAGCCCGTGGCCGTCTCGACGAGGCGCGACTCGTGCTCAGCAAGAGCCGCACGCCCGAAGAGGTCGAGACAGAGCTCGCCGAGATCGCACAGAACGCCACGGTCGAGGGAGACCAGCGTCGCCACGCGTGGCGCGCCCTGCGAGAAAACCGCTGGATGCGGCGACTCCTGTACGTCGGATTTGGCCTTGCCACCGTGCAGCAGGCCACCGGTATCAACACCGTCAACTACTACGCGCCGAGCATCCTCACCCAGACCGGTCTGGGTGACCAGGCCGCGCTGATCGCGACGATCGGCGTCGGGCTGACCAGCGTCACCATGACGATCGTGGGCATCTGGCTCATCGGCTTCGTCGGCCGGCGCCGGATGCTCGCCATCGGCTTCAGCGGCGTGGTGGGGTCGCAGATCGTGCTCGCGCTCGTCTTCCTCCTGCCGCCGTCCGACACGGTCAGCTACCTGATCCTCGCCGCCATGATGCTCTTCGTCGCCTTCGTGCAGGGCTTCATCGGCACCGTCGTCTGGCTGCTGCTGAGCGAGATCTTCCCGCTGGCGATCCGCGGACTCGCGATGGGGCTCGCCGTGTTCGTGCTCTGGACCGTGAACGCGTTCATCTCGTTCGTCTTCCCGCAGATCGTCGAAGGCATCGGTTCGACCTGGACGTTCGCGCTCTTCGCGGCGATCAACGCCGTCTCGCTGTGGTTCGTGCTCACCCAGGTTCCTGAGACCAAGGGCCGCTCGCTCGAGACGCTCGAGACCGACTTCCGAACCCAGGCGATCCGCACCATCCCCCGCCGGGAGCGCCTCGCGGGTCGCTGACCCGACGACAGAGGGGTGCGGCAGCCGGGATCCGGCAGCCGCACCCCTTTCTTCTGCGTCTGGGCAGCCCTGACGGCAAGAAGGCCCCTCCCGAGATCGGGAGGGGCCTCTGCCGTTTCAGCGTGCGGTCAGCCGATCAGCTCGCGCAGCTTCTGCAGCTGGAAGCGCGACACCTCGTCGGCGTGCTCATCCTCGGCGAACACGTTCGACACGATGAGGGCGTCGGCACGGTCGAAGTAGCCGGTCGCGCGCAGAGTGTCGAACAGCTGCGTCCAGTCGACGTCACCGTCACCGATCCGCAGGTGCTGGTGCACGCGTGCCGCGTTTCCGGGAGGGTTCGAGATGTAGCGAAGGCCGTGCGAGCGGTTGTGGTCGAAGGTGTCCGCTGCGTATACGGCTCCCAGACGATCGCCGATCTCGGGGAGCAGAGTCGTCGCCCGGTCTCCGTAGTGGAATGTGTGCGATCCGACGTAGACGAATCCGACCGCAGACGAGTTGAGTCCGCGGATGACACGCCAGGCCTCGAGTCCGTCCTCGACGAAGTCGTCCGGGTGAGGATCGATGTTCATCCGCACCCCCTCCTTCTCGAGGATCGGCAGCAGCTCCTCCATCGACCGGTAGAACGCAGCCTCACTGTCCTCCTGTCGCTCGGGGCGACCCGAGAACTCGGTGTTCAGCACGGGGACGTCGAGCGCGACCGCCAGCTCGATGATGCGGCGCATGTTGCGCACCGCGGCGACGCGCTGCACCTCGTCGGGTGAGGAGATCCGCTGCACCGGCAGCAGGGCCGGGATGCTCACACCGGCGTCGGCCGCACGCTTCTTGAGCGCGCCGACGAGCGCGTCATCCGCTTTCGGATACCGGAAGAACGGCGCGAAGTCGCCGTGCGGGGTCAGGTGCAGATGCTCGTACCCGAGCCGCGCCGCGACCTCCGGGAAGTCGAGGAGCGCGTGATCGTGGTGGTACGGAGTGGGGTCGAGCGCGATGCGGACCATGTCGATTCCTTCGGGTTTCAGGCGTAGAACGCGGGACGCTCGGCGGCTTCGACGGGAACGATACCGCCCTCGAGCGCCTTGACCCCGGCCTCGCAGGCGAGGGCGACGAGGTAGCCGTCCCAGGCATTCGGCCCGTCGACGAGCCGGCCGTCGGTGACCGCGTTCACCCAGCGCTGGATCTGACCGTCGTACGCCTCGGCGAACCGCGTCGTGAAGCTCATGTGGTCCGTGATCGAGAACTGTCCGTCTCGCCACTGCTGCAGGCCAGACGGCTGTCCGATGCGGGCAATGCCCTTCTCGAACACGGCCTCGGTGCCGACCTGGTACCCGAACTGCACGCTGACGTTCATCTCGACATCGACGAGCACGCCGTTCTCGAGTTCCATGATCACGAGGATGGGCTCGCGCAGGTGCTCGGGCGTGAGGGTGTTGCGTCGCGGGAACTTGATCTCGACCGACTTCACGCTCGAGCCGGCCAGCCACGGGATGACATCGAACTCATGGACGACAGAGTCGGTGATGAGCATCGTCTGCGTGTAGCTGTCGGGCACCGACGGGTTGCGGTGGACACCGCGCACCATCACGAGGTCGCCGGCGTCGCCGGACGCGATCAGCTCGCGCAGTGCCGCGTACTCCGGATCGAAGCGTCGCATGAAGCCGATCTGGATGTGCGGCCTCTCGAGCTTCTGCTCCCGCTGAAGGATCTCCCACGAGGTGGCGGAGTCGGGCGTGAGCGGCTTCTCGCAGAGGATCGGCAGGCCGGCCTCGAGCGCGGGGATCAGGACGGGCGCGTGGAACTGGCCCGGCGTCGCGATCAGCACGGCGTCGAGCGCATCCGCGGCGATCGCGTCCTCGACACGGCTGAAAGTGGCAGCGCCGGGGGCCTTCTCGGCGGCGGCGGCCGCGCGCCCGGCGTCCGGCTCGACGATCGCCGAGACGACGGCTCCGGAGATGCGGTGCGTGATGCGCGCGATGTGATCGGCGCCCATGAGTCCGGCGCCGACGACGCCGATACGGAGGTCAGTGGTCATGAGTTCGATACTCCAGGAGGTGAGGTCAGTGGATGCGGGCGAGGTGCGTGCATCCGAAGATGTGCTCACGCGTGCGCTGTGCAATGGGGAACGGGTAGTCGACGTCGCAGCCGTACATGTCCTGCTCGACGATCGCGAAGATGTCCGGGTCGATCGCCGCGACCGCTTCGATGATCGGTCCGAGGTCCGGCACGCCGTGCGGCGGTTCGATCATGATGCCCTGCGTGACCGCATCCGCGAACGGCACATCGTTCTTGAGCACGTCGAAGAGCAGCGAGGTGTCGACCTGCTTGAGGTGCAGATAGCCGATGCGTTCGGGGCGCTCCTGGATGAGCTTGACGTTGTCGCCGCCGTAGTAGGCGAAGTGGCCGGTGTCGAGGCACAGGTTGGTGTACCGCTCGTCGGTCTCGTCGAGGAAGCGCACGACCTCGCGCGTGGTGCCGATGTGGCTGTCCGCGTGAGAGTGGAACTGCTGCTTCACACCGAACTCCTCGAGCAGCGCCTTGCCCAGCCGATCGTGCCCTGCGGCCAGCTTCTTCCACTGCTCGTCCGAGAGCGTGCGCGACTCGAGCACCTCGCTGGTCGCATCGCTGCGCCACAGGTCGGGGATGACGACGAGGTGCTCGGCGCCCAGCTTCGATGCGAGTCCGGCGACGGCGAGCGCCTGGTCCCAGGCGCGCTGCCACTGGTCGTCGCCCTTGTGGAAGCCGGTGAACACGGTGCCGGCGGAGAGCTTGAGCCCGCGCGAGCCGAGTTCGTCTTCGAGCTGATGGGGGTCGGTCGGCAGGTATCCGTACGGGCCGAGCTCGATCCACGAATACCCGGCCGCGACGACCTCGTCGAGGAAGCGCTGCCAGGGAACCTGCTTCGGGTCGTCCGGGAACCAGACGCCCCAGGAATCCGGAGCGGTGCCGATGCGCAGACCCGGGTTGGCGCCTGCGGCCGCGGAGGCGGCGGTGGTGGTGTCAGTCATGTCAGTTCTCCGTTGAAGTCAGCCGAGGAGCGGACGCTGGTGCGCCTGCTGTGCGAGGTAATCCGCGCGCGCCTGCTGGGTGCTGGCGAGCGTGGAGACCTCGGGGACGGGGACGTCCCACCATCCGTCGCCGTCCGGCGCGTAGATGAGGGGGTCGCTGTTGATGTGGATGAAGGTCGAGGTCGCCGACGCCTTCGCCACGGCGATCGCCGCAGAGAGGTCGTCGATCGCCGATGCCCCGGGCTCGACCTCGATGACGTCGAGACCGTAGCTCCGCGCGTTGGCAGCGAGGTCCACGGGGAGCATCTGCTCTCCCTGGAAGTTGCGTGCCTCGGGGTCGTACTCGCGATACCAGGTGCCGAAGCGCTCGGAGCCCACAGTCTCTGACAGATGGCCGATCGACGCGTAGCCGTGGTTCTGGATGAGCACGAAGATGACCTTGATGCCCTCGGCGACCGCCGTCACGAGCTCGGTGTTGAGCATCAGGTACGAGCCGTCTCCGACCATGACGATGACATCGCGGTCGTCGCCGTCGGCGAGCAGACCGCGCTTCGCGCCGATTCCGCCGGCGATCTCGTATCCCATGCACGAGAACGCGTACTCGACGTGATAGCCGAGGGCGTCGCGCACCCGCCAGAGCTTGTGCAGGTCTCCCGGGAGCGAGCCTGCGGCCTGGACGATGACGTCCTCGGGTGCGGATGCCGCCTGCACCGCTCCGACGATCTCCGGCTGCCCGGGGAGCGCGAGCCCCGAGGGCGCGAAGGCCGCGTCGACGCTCGCATCCCACGACGCCTTTTCGCGCGCGATGCGCTCGGTGTACTCGGAGGTGATCTCCCACCCCTCGAGCTCGATGGCGAGTTCACTCAGCGCTTCGCGAGCATCCGCGATGACCGGCAGCTGCGAGCCGTGCTTGTAGGCGTCGAACGACGCGATGTTGATGTTGACGAACACAACATCGGGGTTCTGGAAAGCAGTTCGGGATGCGGTGGTGAAGTCGCTGTACCGCGTGCCGATGCCGATCACGACGTCGGCCTCCGCCGCGATGCGGTTCGCTGCCAGAGTGCCCGTGGCGCCCACGCCGCCGAGGTACTGCGGGTGATCCCAGACGAGCGAGCCGCCACCGGCCTGCGAGGTGCCGACGGGGATGCCGGTCGCCTCGACGAGCGTGCGCAGATGATCTTCCGCACCGGCGTAGAGCACGCCTCCTCCGGCGACGATGAACGGACGCTGCGCCGAGCGGATGGCGGCGACCGCACGAGCGAGCGCCGCGCGCTCCGGCAGCGGTCGCCGGACATGCCATTCACGATCCTGCAGGAACTCCAGCGGCACGTCGATGCGCTCGGCCTGCACGTCCTCCGGCAGCGCGATCGTCACGGCGCCGGTCTGCACCGGATCGGTGAGCGCGCGCATCGCACCGAGGGCGATCGAGTACAACTGTTCCGGCCGCTGAACGCGGTCGAAGAACACCGAGAGCGGGCGGAAGGCATCGGTGACCTGGATGCCGGGGTCATGGGGATGCTCGAGCTGCTGCAGCACGGGATCGGCGACACGGGTGGCGAACGTGTCGCTCGGAAGCAGCAGCGCCGGCAGACGGTTCGACGTCGCGAGGGCTGCTGCGGTCAGCATGTTGGCGGCGCCGGGGCCGACCGATGCGGCCGACGCGAGCGTGCTGCGGCGACGATGCATCCGCGCATAGCCCACCGCCTGGTGCACCATCGCCTGCTCGTTGCGCGCCTGGTAGTAGGGCATCAGCGCCGGCTGCTCGACGTTGTACTGCTTGAGCGCCTGGCCGATTCCGGCGACGTTGCCGTGCCCGAAGATGCCGAACATCCCGGCGACCGTGCGCTCGCGGATCTCGCCGTCGACCGTCCACTGGTGCCCGAGGAACTCGACCAGCGCCTGGCTGACTGTCATCGTCTTCGTGTTCGCCATCAGTGCCGACCATCCTTGTCGTTCTCGTTGTCGTTCTCATACGGCAGCCGGGAGTCGAACTCCTGGCCGTCCCAGGTGTCGCGGACCCATGCGTGCGCGGGGTCATCGCTGATCAGCCACGTGCGCTCGGCGTCCGGGCCTGCCATCACGTTGAGGTAGTAGAGGTCGTACCCAGGGGCGGCGACGGCCGGGCCGTGATAGCCATAGGGCACGAGTGCGATGTCACCGGTGCCGACCATCGCGTTGATGTCGATCTCGCCGGCGGGCGAGGAGTACGTGCTGAACATCCCGAAGGCGCCATCGGCCGCGTCCGGGTCGCCACCCGAACGAGAGGGGGCGCTCTCGAAGTAGTAGATCTCCTCAAGACGCGACTCGTGCCCGGGCTGGTGCTCGTCATGCTTATGTGGAGGGTAGGACGACCAGTTCTCGGCCGGCGTGATGACCTCGCACACGATCAGCCGAGCGGCATCGAGCGCCTGGGGCGTGCCGAAGTTGTGCACCTGGCGGCTCGACCGGCCCGCACCTCGCAGTTCGACCGGGGTCTCCTCCGCCGTGATGTACTTCCAGTCGCGCCGCTCGGTCGTGGGCGCCTCGGTGACCGCGACGCGGCCCTCACCGCTGATGGTCGCCGTCGTGCCGATCGACAGGAAGAGCACGTCGGTGGGGCCGTCGAAGACCGAGGCCCGACCGTGCAGCCGCGTGTGCCACTCGCCGGGGTGGTGATGGTGGGCGACGCGGAACGACCCGGCCAGCGGCACGATGATGCGCTCGACATCGCGTGCCGTGAGCTCGAGTTCTTCGCCGTCCGCCAGCTCGGCGATGCGGATGCCCGTGTGCTCCCAGCCCTCGAGCGACGCGTCGACGACGCTCTGCCACCCGTCTCGTGCGAGTGCGCCGCGTCGGTGGAACCAGCGATCTTCTGTGGTGCTCATCTTCGTGCTCTCAGAGGAATGGATGCCGCCCGCTCCCCCGCGGGCGGCATCCGGAACGGGTCAGTTGTTCTGCGGGAATCCGAGGTTGATCCCACCGTGGGTGGCCGGGTCCAGCCAGCGGCTGGTGATCGCCTTCTCGCGAGTGAAGAAGTCGAACCCGTGCACACCGTACGCCTTGGCGTCGCCGAAGAGCGAGGCCTTCCATCCGCCGAACGAGTGGTAGGCGACCGGCACGGGGATCGGCACGTTGATGCCGATCATGCCGACCTCGACCTCGCTCTGGAAGCGGCGGGCCGCACCGCCGTCGTTCGTGAAGATCGCCGTGCCGTTGCCGAACTCGCCCGAGTTGATGAGGTCGAGTCCCTCCTGGAACGTCTGCACGCGGACCACGGAGAGCACGGGGCCGAAGATCTCCTCGGTGTACGCGCGCGATGTGGTGGGGATGTCGTCGATCAGAGTCGGTCCGAAGAAGAACCCGTCCTCGTGTCCGTCGACCTTCAGGCCGCGGCCGTCGACGACGATCTTCGCTCCATCCGCCTCGGCGATGTCGACGTACGACGAGACCTTGTCGCGGTGCACGTCGGTGATCAGCGGGCCCATGTCGGGCTCGACGCCGTCGACGCCCGCACCGTTTCCGATGCGCAGCGTGGCGATGCGCTCGGAGACCTTCGCGATCAGCTCATCCGCGACGGGCTCGACGGCCAGCACGACCGAGATCGCCATGCAGCGCTCGCCTGCGGCACCGTAGCCGGCGTTGACGGCCTGATCGGCGACGAGGTCGAGATCGGCATCCGGGAGCACCAGCATGTGGTTCTTCGCGCCGCCGAGGGCCTGAACGCGCTTGCCGTTCTTCGACGCGGTCTCGTAGATGTACTGCGCGATGGGGGTCGATCCGACGAAGGAGATCGATTGCACGACCGGGCTGTGCAGCAGGCCGTCGACCGCGAGCTTGTCGCCCTGCAGCACGGTGAAGACGCCATCGGGAAGACCGGCTTCCTTCCAGAGCTGGGCGAGCCAGAGTGCTGCGGACGGGTCCTTCTCACTGGGCTTGAGAACGACGGCGTTGCCGGCGGCGATGGCGACGGGGAAGAACCACATCGGCACCATGGCCGGGAAGTTGAACGGGCTGATGATGCCGACGACGCCGAGCGGCTGCTTGAGCGAGTAGACGTCGACGCCGGTCGAGGCGTTCTCGCTGAAGGCGCCCTTGATGAGATGCGGGAAGCCCGTGGCGAGCTCGACGACCTCCTGGCCGCGCAGGATCTCACCCATGGCATCGGAGACGACCTTGCCGTGCTCCGCCGTGATGATCTCGGCGAGTTCGCGTTTGCGCGCGTTCAGCAGCTCCCGGAACGCGAAGATCACATTCTGCCTCTTCGCGATCGAGTAGGTCTTCCAGACCTGGTACCCGCGCTGGGCGGACTCGATCGCGGCATCGATCTCGGCCTGGTCGGCGAGCGCGACATGGGCCGAGACCGCGCCGGTCGCGGGGTTGTAGACGGGGGCGGTACGGCCGCTGTTCGAGGTGCTCTCGGCGCCGTCGATCCAGTGCGAGATGACGCGGGGTTCCGTGGTGCTCATGGGTGTTCCTTCGAGGTTCAGGTCAGCGAGTTGACACGGCGGCGGCGCCGCGGACGAGTCCGGCAGCGGCATCGACGGCCGAGGCCACGTCGCCGTCCGGCGGGTAGAGGAGTGTGCGACCGACGGTGAGTCCGCGCACACCGGGAAGCGACAGCGCGTCTTCCCACGCCGCGAAGGTCTCGTCGGGGTCTGCTCCGGAGTCGCCGCCGAGAAGCAGCGTGGGCATCGTGGTGGCGGCCATGACGCGCTCCATGTCCTCGACGACGGGCAGCTTCATCCAGGTGTATGCCGACGACGCACCGAGACCGGCCGCGATGGCGATCGAGGTGATCACGGCATCCGTCGACAGATCGTTGACGACCCGGCCGTCGACCCAGCGGCTGAGGAACGGCTCGAGCATGATCGGCAGCCGTGCCTTCGCCGCAGCCGTCACCGCCTCGGCCGTGGCCTGCAGTGTGGGGCCGGTTCCCGCATCATCGAGGTTGATCCGCACGAGGGTCTTCGCGAAGTCGGCGCCGACCGCTGCGAGCTCGTCGATCGTGTAGGCGCCGTAGCGGTCATCCATCTCGAAGGTCGCGCCGCGCAGACCCCCGCGGTTCATCGACCCGACGACGATCTTGTCGTCGAGCAGCCCGAGGGCCGCGAGGTCATCGATGATGTCCGGGGTGCCCAGCACTCCGTCGACGCCGGGGCGCTTCAGCGCTGTGGCGAGGCGATCGAGCAGGTCGTAGCGATCTGCCATCGCCATCGGGTCGGCGCCCACACCCAGCGCTCCGCGGGCGGGGTGATCCGCCGCGACGATGAAGAGCTTGCCGTCCGCGCCGAGCAGTTCGCGGCGTCGGCGGTTGTGCAGTCTCGCAGCGACCTCGTGCGGTGCCGATGCACGCAGGTCCCGAAGACGAGCGAAGTCCTCTTCGGAGAGAGTGATGCCGGTCATCTCCTGGCTCCTTCGAGTAGTTCCCGCACCTCTGCCGCCGACGGCATGGCCGTCGAGCATTCGAGTCGCGAGGCGACGATCGCGCCTGCGACGTTGGCGAAGCGAAGGATCTCCTCGAGACCCCAGCCCGAGAGCAGTCCATGGCAGAGTGCCCCGCCGAATGCATCGCCCGCGCCGAGACCGTTGACGACATCGACGAAGTGGGGCGGCACCTCGACGGTCTGGTCGGCCGTCTTCGCGAGCACGCCCTTCGGGCCCTGCTTGACGATGGCGAGTCTCACGCCCCGTTCGAGCAGGGCGTCCGCGGCGCGAAGCGGTTCGGTCTCGCCGACCGCGACCTCGCACTCTTCGCGGTTGCCCACGGCGACGGTCACATGCTCGAGAGCGCGCCCCACCTGCACCGTAGCCTCGGCGGGGTCGACCCAGAACATCGGCCGATAGTCGAGGTCGAGGATGGTGTGGTCTGCGCGTCCGCGCAGGGCCCACGCGTCGAAGTGGGTCTGCCGACTGGGCTCCTGGGAGAGACCGGTGACGGTCGCCCACAGCACCCCTGCCCCGCGGATGGCGTCGGCGTCGAGCTGATCGGCCGTGATGTTGAGGTCGGGCGCCTTCGGCTCGCGGTAGAAGTACAGCGGGAAGTCGTCCGGCGGGAAGACCTCACAGAAGGTGATGGGCGTCTTCAGATCAGGGTCGACAGAGACCGCGGAGTCGTCGACTCCCAATCGGGTGAGCTCTCGATGCAGGTAGCGGCCGAAGGGATCGTCTCCCGTCCGCGACACGAGCTGCACCACGCGTCCGTAGCGTGCGGCGGCGACGGCGACGTTGGCCGCACTGCCGCCGAGGTACTTGCCGAACGTCGATACGTCTTCGAGGCCGAGACCGCTTTCGAGCGGGTAGATGTCTACGCCGAGGCGCCCGATAGCAAGGACGTCGGGAGTCTTTTCTCCGGTCATACTCCTGTGTACAACTTTCCTGATCGCGATGGATGGGATATGTCCTAACAATAACACAAGGACCGATTCGTGCAAGGGTCAACCCCGCTCCAGCCCTCCCGCCCGATGTGACAAACCGCGGCAGAGGTAATATTGTCGCGACAAACAAGGGAGACCATGAGATGGCGACGACCGACGGCGTATGGCCGGATCATCTGTTCCATGATCTGGACCGCACAGGGCCCATCCCTCTGTACTTCCAGGTGTCGAGTCGGCTCGAGGCGGCGATACGGTCGGGCGAGATTCCACCCGGCGCACGCCTCGAGAACGAGATCGCCATCGGCGAGCGGCTGGGACTCTCCCGCCCCACCGTCCGACGGGCGATCCAGGAGCTCGTCGACCGTGGACTGCTCGTCCGGCGGCGCGGCATCGGCACCCAGGTCGTCCAAGGACAGGTGACACGACAGGTCGAGCTCACGAGTCTCTATGACGACCTGCAGGGCTCCCAGCACACCCCCGGCACCACCGTGCTGCTGCACGAGCTGTCCCCCGCACCGGAGAACGTCGCCGAGCACCTGAGCGTCGCTGTCGGCGCCGACGTGCTGCACATCCGACGCCGCCGCACGTCGGATGGAAATCCCGTCGCGATCCTGGAGAACTGGTTCCCGGCAGACGTCGCGGAGATCACGCGCGAACAGCTCGAGGGTCAGGGCCTGTATCAGCTGTTGCGCAGCCGCGGGGTCACCATCCGCGTCGCGAAGCAGCGGATCGGGGCACGGCGCGCGCACGATGACGAGGGCAAGCTGCTCGACATCGACCGTGACGGCCCGGTACTCCAGATGGAGCGCACGTCGTTCGACGGCGCAGGGCGCGCGATCGAGTTCGGCGTGCACATCTATCGCCCCGACCTCTACAGCTTCGAGACCACGCTCGTCGCGAAATAGGCGCCCGGTCGCCTCACGACGCCCACCCGATCCGAGGGGGTGGGGGCTCGTGTGCGCCCGGAGACAGGCGGGGATTTCAACGCACTCTTGGTTGAGTTCAAATGTAAAGACATTCTATTGACTTCTTGGCAGGAGGTGGATACTCTCGGCGCACCAATGACGGTAGCCGGAACCCGCCGGCGCAAGAAAGGATCACGACGTCGTGAAACTCACACACAGCTCCCGCACGGGGGTCGCCCTCGTCGCCATAGCCGTTTCCGCCCTCGCTCTGGCAGGTTGCACGGCCGCCGCTTCCGACGACTCCGCGAATGCCCAGAGCGGTCCCGAGAGCGGCTACGGCTCGCTCGCCGAGAACCGGAATGCGTACTTCTTCACCTACTACAACCCGGCCGGCGACCCGTTCTGGGCGCAGATCCTGCAGGGCGGCGAGGACGCCGCCGAACTCGGGAGCCTGACCCTGACGCATCAGACCGCTGAAGGCGACCCCGACAAGATGGTCGATCTCGTGCAGACGGCGATCGCCACCGACCCCGCGCTCATCTTCATGCCCTTCAACGAGGGAGAGAAGTGGGTCGGCGTGGCCTGCGACGCCGCCGAGGCCGGCATCACCGTGGTCGCCTACAACGTCCCCGCACCGGACACCGCGGCAGACTGCGTCTCGGGCTTCGTGGGTCAGGACTTCTTCGAGGTCGGCGAGATCGTCGGAGCACGACTCGTCGAAGAGGCTGGGCTCGGCAGCGGCGACAAGGTCCTGCTCCCTGCCGAAGAGCCGGAGCAGGCCTATGCCATCAATCGCGGCGGCGGCGTGCAGTCCTCGCTCGACGAGGTGGGCGCCGAGGGCGAGTTCCTGCGCACCTCCGGCAACGACGAGGAAGCACTGAACTCCCTGACAGCCTGGCTCACCGCCAACCCCGATGTCGCCGCCATCGCCCCGCTGGGCGGAACGCCGCACCGCAACATCGTCGCCGCCATGGAGGCCGCCGGTGTGAAGGTGCCCGTGGTCGGCTTCGACACGTCACCGCAGGTCGTCGCCGGCATCAAGAGCGGCGACATCATCGCAACCGCCGACCAGCAGGGCTACGTGCAGGGATTCCAGTCCGTGACGCAGGGGATCCTGTACATCGACTTCGGCCTGTCCCCCGCCAACATCAACTCGGGCGGGCGAGGGCTGATCGACAGCACGAACGTCGACCTGCTCGAGGACGACGCGCTCGAGGGCGTCCGGTTCTGACCCACTCACTCCGCGGGGGCCGCCGTGACGCGGCCCCCGCATCCTCCCTCCTCCCCTGAAAGGCGTGAGATGACTCACTCCCCTGAAAGACCCGCGGAGCATGTGCTCACAGCACCCGCACCCACCGAGGCCGTGATCACCGGGCGGCTGCTCCGCGACAACACGCCTCGGACGTTCGGCGACAACCTGCGCGAGAGCGTCAGATACAGTCGGGGGCGCGGAGCCCTCGAGATCGGCGTGATCGTCGCCCTCGTCCTCGTCGCCTTCGTCATCGCCGGATCGGTCGCCCCCGCGGCATTCCCCTTCCTCTCCGCCAGCAACCTCTCCGGAGTGATCTCGCAGAGCATCCCGGTCCTCGCCCTTCTCGGCCTCGGCGCGGGCATCCTGATGGTCGCCGGCGAGTTCGACCTGTCGCTCGGGGCGAACGTCGGATTCACCGCGATCGTGTTCATCAACGTGTCGGAGAGCATCGGCTGGGGCTGGGGCATCGTCGCGGGGCTTTCGACGTCCACGTCTATCGCACTGATCAACGGGCTGATCGTCGTCCTGACCCGCATCCCGTCGTTCATCGCGACGCTCGGCATGGGCTTCTTCTGGGTGGGCGCCAGCATCTTCGTCAACGGCACCTCACCCGCCATCCTCGTGGACGGCAAGGACGACACCCTCGTCACGGTGTTCGCCGGCGACTTCGGCTTCTTCCGATCGCAGCTGGTCTGGCTGCTCCTCATCGGACTCGCGGCGTGGGCGTTCCTGCACCGTCACAAGCTCGGCAATCACATCTTCGCGGTCGGCGGCAACGCCTCGGCGGCCAAGGCGATCTCGATCAAGCCGAACTCGGTGCGGCTGCTGGCCTTCGGCGTCTTCGGTCTGCTCGTGGGCTTCGCCGCGATCCTGATCTCGGTCAGGACCGGCTCGATGCAGCCGGGCAGCACCGACGACTACACGCTCATGGCGATCGCCGCGGCGGTCGTGGGTGGGACCTCCCTCAACGGCGGCCGCGGATCCGTGATCGGCATGATCATCGGAGCGGCGCTGATCCGACTCATCGAGAACGGACTGATCCTGGCCAAGGCTCCCGGTTTCTACATCCAGCTCTTCGTGGGCCTCATCATCGTCATCGCCGCCGTGTTCAACAAGCTCATGGAAGGAAAGGCCTCATGACCTCCGACTACCTGCTCCGCCTCGAAGGCGTGACCAAGAAGTACGGAGCGAACACCGTGCTGAAGGATGTCTCCTTCGACATCGGCCACGGCGAGGTCGTCGGCCTGCTCGGCGACAACGGTGCCGGCAAGTCGACGCTCGTGAAGATCATGTCCGGTGTCGTTCCGATGACATCAGGGGCGTACTACTGGGACGGCGCCGCGGTGCCGACCGTCAATCGGCCGACCACGGAGTCGCTGGGCGTCGAGACCATCTTCCAGGACTCAGCGCTGGTCGATCAGATGTCCATCACCCGCAACATCTTCATGGGACGGGAGATCACCAACCCGCTCGGCTTCATGAAGCTGAAGCAGATGGATGCGATCGCGACGAACATCCTCGACACGGTTGTCACGATCGAGGGGATCAAGAGCTCGAAGCAGCTCGTGTCGTCGCTCTCCGGCGGTCAGGCCCAGGCGGTGGCGATCGCACGCGCCGTGCACTTCAAGAGAAGCCTGCTCATCCTCGATGAGCCCACATCGGCGCTCGCCGTGCGCGCGACAGAAGCACTGCTGGACTACCTGCGGCAGCTGAAGACGGAGGGCGTCAGCTCGGTTCTCGTCACCCACAACCTGCACCACGCCTTCAAGGTGTGCGATCGGCACATCGTCATGAACCACGGCAAGAAGATCCTTGACGTGCGGCGCGAGGACACCAGCGTCGAGGAGCTGACCGCGGCCGTGGTCGAGGGCCAGGTCGGCGTCGACCGGTTCCGCGCCGGAGCAGGCATCTGACCCGCATCCCTCACGGCGAGACCCCGCACTGCCATGCAGTGCGGGGTCTCTCTTTCGCCGTCTCGCCGACCATGCACGGCGCTATTTGATCGCTCCGGCGCCGATTCCCTTCACGATGTGCCGCTGGGCCATCAGATAGAAGATCACGACCGGAACGATCGAGATGGTCGTCGCCGCGAGCAGGATCTGCTGCTGGGGCGTCTCTGCAGAGGTGAACGCCGTGAGCCCTCGCTGAATGGGCATCAGCGCGTTGTCGTCGAAGAGAACCAGCGCCATCAGGTACTCGTTCCAGGCGCCGAGTCCCTGGATGACCGCCACTGCGGCGAGGCCCGGCCTCGCGAGCGGCAGGATCACGCTCCAGAAGATGCGCAGCGGACCGGCGCCGTCGAGCGCCGCGGCCTCCTCGAGATCGCGCGGCTGGCTGACGAAGAAGCTGCGCATGATGAGCGTCGACATCGGGATGCCGGACGTGATCAGGATCAGGATGTAGCCGACCGGGTTGTTGGTCAATCCGAGCGAGATGAGCAGCTTGTACTGCGCGAGGAACATCGCGGGAGCAGGGATGATCATGACGGCCAGGATGATGACGGTGAACACGCCCTTCCCGGCGAAGTCCAGACGCGCAAGGGCGTACCCGGCCAGGCTCGAGACGATGAGGATGCCGGCGACAGCACACCCGGTGTAGATCACGCTGTTTCGGAGATAGGTGCCGAGGTCGCCCTGCACCCAGGCCGTGACGTAGTTCTGCCACTGCGGTTCCGACGGCAGGAACGTGTCGTTCGACAGCAGTTCGGTCAGGCTCTGCAGAGAGCCCGAGAGCATCCACAGTAGCGGCAGCAGCGCGGTGAGTGCGGCGATGACGAGGAGGCCGTAGAGCCCCACCCGATCAGCGCGGAATCGTCGACGGGGCCGGGTCTGGACGGGGCGTTTCGCAGGCGACGACGGCTTCTTCACCGGCGGCTGAGTGATGAGAGTCATGCGCGGGACCTCCGCCCGGTGATGGCGAGTTGCAGCAGGGAGAGCAGCACCAGTGCGCCGCCGAAGACGACGGACATCGCCGCAGCGCTGCCGTAACGCCAGTTGACGAACGCCTCGTTGAAGATCGCCAGCGTCGGGACCATCGTGTGGTAGCCCGGCCCGCCGTTCGTGAGCACCTGGACCGTGCCGAAGATCTGCAGCGCTGCGAGCAGGGTGAGCAGGCTCACGATCGAGGTCACCGGCGCGAGGTGCGGCCAGGTGATGTAGCGGAACTGCGCCCACGGGCGGGCGCCGTCGAGCTCGGCGGCCTCGTACAGCTCTCTGGGCACGTCCTGCAGCCCTGCGAGAAAGAGCAGGAAGCCGAACCCCCAGTGGAACCAGACGAACACGGCGGCCACGGCGGGGAGGGCGACGGACGGGTCGCCGAGCCAGTTCTGCTGCAGAGCGCCGAGCCCGATCATCTCGAGCACACGATTGAGGACACCCGAACCCGGGGCGAGGATGAACGAGAACAGCAGGCCGACGACGACGACCGAGAGCACGCCCGGCAGATAGAACACGGTGCGGAAGAAGGTCTTGCCGCGGGTGATGCGGTTCACGGCGAGCGCCATGCCCAATGCGACGCCGTTGCCCACGAAGAAGCCGACCACTCCGAAGAACAGTACGTTCCTCATCGACGCCCAGAACACCGGATCGCTCGCGATGAACTCGTAGTTCGCGAACCCCACCCAGGCGGTGTCCGGACTCACACCGTCCCACGACTGAAAGCTGAGGAGGATCGCCTGCCCGAACGGCACGATAGTGAAGACGCCGATGAGCGCGATGGCGGGCGCGAGGAAGAACCAGCCCAGCAGGTTGGCTCGGAGCGAGCGCTTCCTGCGCGGCGCCCTGGTGGGGCGCCGCGCAGCAAGCTCGAGGGATGACGACGTCATGACACTCGGTCTTGAGCGGCCTGGATGTTGGCCAGGGCCTCGTCGATGGTCGCCTCGCCCAGCACGACACGCTGAGCCTCGGCGACGATGGCGGTGCGGACGTCGGTCGCGAACGTCGCGGACATGACCTGGACGGTCTCGACTCCTGACGCGAAGCCTGCGAGCTGCGTCGGCACGTCACCGCTGGAGAGCAGCTCGGGGTTCGTCGGCAGGATGCGACCGACCTCGGCGAAGACCGCCTGCTGATCCGGCTCGGTCAGCCACTTCACGAAGGCGAGAGCCTCCTCGGAGTGCTCTCCTTTCGGGTTGATGACCGCTCCCTTTCCGGGGACGCCGGGAGAACGCGGGTCTTCCGTGCCACCGTCGACGAGCGGAATGCCCACCGAGAAGTAGTCCTCGAACTCGGGGTTCGTGCGAAGCCCCACCGAGACACCGGGCGACGCATCGAAGATCGAGCCCATCGCCTGGGTGAAGAACGAGGACTCTACGTTGGGGTTGTCGTCCTGCCCGCCGACAAGTGCGTCGTTCGCGATCACGCCCGCGTCTTTCATGTCGACGAGCACCTGGAACGCATCGTGCCAGGCGTCCTGCTCCCAGCTCTCCTCGCCGTTGAACGTCGCGGCGATCTCATCGTCGGTCAGCCAGTTCGAGACGATCGCCTGCAAGAGCTGCGGCGTCAACGATGCGGCGACCGAGAAGGTGCCACCGCCATCTTCGGCAGAGGAGAGTCCTTCGATGAACTCGTCCGTCGTGACGGGGGCGTCCTCGAGCGTCATACCCGTGAGCGCCGGGTTCACGAGGAGTCCATAAGTCTGCGTCTCCCAGTGCACGGTGTAGATCCCAGCGGGAACGTCGAGGTTGTTGCCTTCTTCGAAGGTCGACATCTCGATGATCGCCGGGCTGAAATCGTCGCTCCAGTCCCCCTCGAGCTCCGTCGTGAGGTCCATGGCCCAGCCGGCCTTGTAGAACGGGGCCATGTCGGTCGCTTGGAACGACGAGTAGATGTCGGGCATCGAGTTCGACTGAGCGCGCGCCTGCAGCTTCGGCAGGTAGTCCGCGGGTCCTGGCGAGTCGATGGTGACCGTGACGCCGGTCTCTTCGGCATACTGTTCGGCGAGCTGCGTGAGCGCGGCCTCCTGGCCGCGCGACTGATTCATGAACGTCAGCTCGACGTCGCCAGCACTCTCCGTCGGCTCTGCGGGTTCGGGCGAAGAGCATCCCGAGAGCGTGATCGCCATCGTGGCGGCGAGTCCACCGGCGGCGAATGCGAGGCGGCGGGCACTGCGGGAGGTCTGGGTGTAACGCATGGTCCTCATCATTGAAAATCCTTCGAACGGCGAACCGTCGGGCGGTTCGATATCGGTTGCTGTAATGCTGCGGGCTTCGGGCGACGCTCTGAAGAAGAGTGTCAACCGGTTGCCGAACGGGCGTCAATCCTCTCGTGTCATGGTTGCGGGAATCACCCGACGGTCGAAGCCGTCCGGTCGGTCAGGGGCACGAAGGGCGATCCACCCTCGTAGGTCACTCGCCACTCTTGCGGCAGGGGCGTGCCGGCCTCGATCGCCGCCACGATGTGCGCGACCGCTGCGAGCAGGCCACCATTGGCCGGAAGGTAGAGCGACAGGAAGCCCGGGATCTGCGGGTTGTGCCCGTTCGCGAGGAACTCGTTCTTCGGAGACGGCAGGAGAAGCGCTTCCAGCGCGGATCCCAGGTCGCCCAGTCGGGCCGCGGTCATGGCCATGACGGGATAGTCCCAGCCCCAGCTGGACTGGAGGTCCCAACGAGCCCACACGGCGTCGAGCGTGGAACGCATGACCTCTGGATCGACGACATCTGTGGGAGGGAGCCATCCGAGGGCCATGAGCATCGACGGATGATCCTTGCGGATCAGGTGCGGCGGAGTCGCCAGCGCGGCGTAGGTGTTGTCATCGAGACGTGCCGGCGGCGACATGTTGCGCGCCACGCGCTCCCAGTCGTCCCGGATGCCGAGCCCGAGCCTCACCCGCCAGGTGTTGGCGATGTCGAGCGCCCACGACCAATACGCGAGCTCGAACGTCGGGTCGGCGTTCGTCCGCCGGTCGGCGAGGTAGCTCTCCTGCGCGGGGATGAGGGGCGAGGGAAGGACGAAGACACCGTCACGCTCCTCCACGAAGTCGACCATGAAATCGGCGGTCGCCTCCACCAGGGCGTAGTGCGCGCCCAGGAAGTCGTCACCCTTGCCCTCCTGCCGCAGAAGCTCGAGCAGATGGATGATGTGCGGCTGCTGCCACACGAGGAAGACTCCGATGTTGCTCGGTGACTCCTGGGCGGTAGGGTCGGTCTGCTTCGGCCAGCGGGCGCCGCGGTATCCCTGCCAGGCCGCGGTCGCACACGCCGCCTCGAGAGCGTCGTGGTACCACCCGAGACTGCGTTCGAGCAGATGCCCCCGGCCCCAGAGGGCGAAGTGGGCAGCATGCCACCAGTGCATCTCCAGGTGGAACTTGCCCGTCCAGGTGTTATACGTCAGCCCGGTCTCCGCAGGCGGGGTCGACCCCGCACCATTCACAGCGGTGAGGTACTGCGACAGCACCACACGACGCTCGAGCTCGTCGGCCCGCTCGTCGTCGCTGCCCTCGAAGGTCACGGCGATGCCACTCTGCCAGTACTCCTCCCACCAGACCGCTGCCGCGTCGATGACTTCAGCGAACGTCCTGTCGGTCGGCACCGGTGCGGGCGCGTCGAGATGAAGAACGACGACGACCTCGAGCGCGCGGCTCGCCGAGGTGGCGACGGCGACATCCCCGCGCGCGTCGAGGTCACCGTTCGTCGACACCTCGACGTGATAGGTCGTCTCTTCGATGCGGCGACGCGCCGTCGCGGCATCGGCCCCCCGGCGGACCCAGGTCGTGGACTCACGCAGCGGCAGTTCGAAGGGGGCCAGATCGTCAGGCTGGGGGTCGAAGATCCACGAGACGCCCCACCCACGGTCCAGCAGCCCCGACTCCACCTTCACCGCGAAGGTCGCATCCGAGGGGTGCCCGACCGTCGTGACCGCGACGGTCTCGCCGTCGAGCAGGTACTCGGCGCGCACACGCCCGGTCCACAGATCGAGCTCCGTGCGTGGGCTCTGCACCGCGGCGGTCTCGATTACGTGCGATCCGCCCTCCGGCGGCGTGAGAGCCAGCCGCCCGAGGTGAGCGCGACGCGGGTTGAAGTGGAACCAGGCACCGGCGGCGAACTCGTCGGCGATCTCATCGCCGGCCCGCTGTAGCCCCATCCTATCGAAGTAGGGCACCGACCCTCTCGCGGTGTCGTACCGGGTGACGGTCTCTTCGCGGTCGAACTCGCGTGTCGTCCGCGTGCGATACCAGGCCCACGATGACTGGGTGCGGAGGGGGATCTGGAAGTCGTCGGCGTCGAAGACCCGGGGGCGCTGCTCCGGAAGACCCTCCAGTCCTGTTCCGGCGACGCGGCGCGGATCAGGCACGAGTTCATGGAAAGCGGGAAGAGTCTGCAACCCCGTGATGTCGACCGTCAGCGCGACGTCGCCGTTCCCGACAGTGAGCACACCAGTCGGATGCGCCCCCGTCAGCACGGGGTTGTGTCGACGCACGAGACTGCGGCGGTCGATCTTCGACGACGGCATCATCACCATTCTCCGACTCAATTTTGAGTCAACTGGTACTTTCGCGGATTGAGCATAACATTGCCTGAGCGCCACACTCAAGAGCAATCGGAAGGACCCCTGATGGCCCAGAAGAGAGGTCCGTATGCAAAGTCGGACCAGCGACGCCAGGCACTCAGCAGGGCCGCTCTCGATCTCGTTGGTCGGTACGGCCACCGCAATGTCTCGGTGTCGGAGATCGCAGACGTCGCCGAGACCAGCGAAGCGACGGTGTTCTACCACTTCCCGACCAAGGAAGCCCTCTTCATCGCCGCGCTCGCACAGCACGACGAGGAGAACATCCGCGCACGGGGCGCCGAAGCGGGCGCGATCGCCGACATGGGATCTCGCGCCGCAGCCGGTGTTCAGCGCACCAACTACGCACGGCTGTACAACGAGCTGGCCGGCGCAGCAGCAGACCCGACCCATCCGGCGAACACCTTCTTCCAGGAGCGGTGGGCGCGATCGATGAGCGTCGTGGCAACCGACATCCGCCGTCTGCAGCATGAAGGCAAGGTCGCCGAGTCGGTGGATGCCGAATCCGCCGCGCACATCCTCCTCGCTGCCTGGGAGGGCTTGCAGCTGCAGTGGATGCAGGGCCCCGCCTTCGACATCCGCGCACTGCTCGAATGGCACATCCGCGCGGTGCTGGGGCCGACCGCCCTCGACTGATCCAGCGACCTCGGGGGCAGGCCCCCGCACCGCGACGGCAGCTCAGGAGCGGGTGCTGACTTCGTCGCCGCGTTGCTGCGCTGCGTATCCGCCCAGCCACGCCAAGCTCGGCTTGGGCCGGCGCTCGAAGGTCTCGCGATCGACGGCCACGAGGCCGAACGTGGGCGACCAGTGACCCCATTCGTAGTTGTCGAGGAGGCTCCAGTGAACATAGCCGCGCACGTCGACGCCGTCCGCCATCGCCTCCGCGAGCGATTCGAGGGCGGATTCCGTGTACGCGATGCGCCGTGCATCGTCGGCTGTGGCGATGCCGTTCTCTGTGACGACCACCGGGACGTGCGAGAGCACCTCAGCGGTGTGACGAACGGCGATTCCCAGCGCATCAGGCCGGTAGGCCGTGCGCACCAGTGTGTTGTCAGGTCGCACGGGGTGAGGCTCGATCCCGTCGAGGCCCACCCACTGCGCCGAGTACGCCTGCACGCCGATGTAGTCATCGTCGGTCGCGGCCTCGAGATACAGGTCCTCCCAGATGTACTCAAGACGACGTCGCACCTCCTCGGCTCCCGGGCGCGTCTCGAAGGCGCGGTTGGCGACAGACCAGCCGACGCGCGCCTCGGTGCGCTCTCGCAGGACCTCGCGAGCCGCGTGGTGCGCCTCGATCAGGCGTCGGCCGATTTCCTCCGAAGGCGCCGGCTTGACCGGCCGCGGGGTGTCCGCCTCCAGCGTCGGACTCAGCCACTCGACGTCGGAGTCGGGATCCAGAACGGTCTCGGCCTCACCGACCATGATCGCGAGCATGTTCGGCTCATTGATCGTGCACACCCACTCAACACCGTCGAGGATCGTCGTCGCGACCTCGACGTAGGCACGGAACCTGTCGATCGCCTGCGGCGAGCGCCACCCACCCTCTTCGGTGAACCATCGTGGAGACGTGAAGTGATGCAGCGTGACGAAGGGTCTCACGCCGGCATCCAGTGCCGTGTCGATCATGCGTCGGTAGTGGGCGAGCTGCACCCGCGAGAACTGCCCGGGGGCAGGCTCGATGCGCGCCCACTCGATGCCGAACCGGTACGTGTCGAGACCTGAGGCCGCGACGAGAGCGATGTCTTCGGGATAGCGGTTGTAGCTGTCAAGAGCGTCGCCACTGCGATCGGCTCCCGTCATGTACTCCTCCTGAGCCCAGAAGTCGCTGTTGACGTTGTGGCCCTCCACCTGGTGCGGCGCGCTGGCGGCGCCCCAGAGGAAGTCGGCGGGGAAGCTGGGCATCGATACTCCAATTCTGAGTCAACTACTAATTTCAACTCAGCGTAGTCGAGCGAAGCGACGCCTCAAGCACACCTCGCCGGGGGGGGTGGAGGGGCAGATCATCAGCCGTCCACCCCGCGATAGTGAGCGTCTCACCCGCCGTTCGACTGACGGATGCCCTCTCCATACGCCTCGAATGTGTGCACGAAACCCCCAGAGGGGCCGCTGACCACCAGGTATCCGTCGGTGGTCCCCGGCGCGATCGCGATGTTCGTCGCCGACTCGAGCCCGTCCCCGGGAACGCGGATCACGCCGATCTGCTCACCGGTCTTCGCGAAGACGACGATCTCCGCCTTCTCATGGAACGCCTGGTAGATATTGCCCTCCGCATCCACCGCTGTCGAGTCGATCCGGCCGATGCCGCCGTCCACGTGGATCGCCGGATAGGCGGAGACGACGCGCGTGCGCTCCTCGTCGAGGGCGAAGTAGTCGATCCGGTTCGCGTTGTACTGCGCGACCCACAGACCGGCATCCTCCTCGTCGAAGACGATGCCATTCGGCGAGGGCAGATCCGAGGCCAGCACGCTCGCCTGCCCGTCCGTGTCGATCCTCACCACGCGGCCGAGCGTCTGCCACCCCGGCCCGTCCATGCCACGGGTGTCGGTCACGAACATCGTGCCGTCGGGGTGGAAGGCGATGTCATCCGGAAGCATGGCGACGCCGTCGACATCGCCGGCGAAGTGGGTCTGCGGGTCCGCCCCCTCTGCCGTGATGCTCGCCACCCCACCGCCGAGGAGGTCGGTCAGATACAGACGTCCGTCGCTCGGATGGAACTGCGCCGAGGTGAACGCGCTCGTCTCATCGGTGAAGACCTGGTCCACCGTGCGTTCGTCGACGTCGACGCGGAGCACCTTCGCCTCCCCCGCCGGTGCCATCACGTCGACCACGAACAACGATCCGTCTTCGTGGAACGTCGGCCCCTCCAGCAGCGTCCCTCCGGTGAGCTGGTGCGGCTTCGTCACCTGGAGAAGCTCTTCCGAGACCTGCTCCGCAGCGGGCCCCTCCGACGGAGCATCCGTCTGCGCCGCATCGGGCGAGGCGGGGGCGCATCCGGCGAGGAGAGCCGTCACCGCGACCACCACTCCCGCCGCCGCCGACTTCGCCCTCATGCCGAGACTCCGATCTCGGCCGATTCACGGACGCGTTCGTCCGCATCGGAGACGACCAGCAGATCAGCCATGTCGCCGCTCCTCCATTCTCGGAGGAGCCGATGGAAGGCGACCGGCCCCGGTGAGTACGTCAGTCCGCCGATCGATCGTGACCCCTCGCCGTTGTAGTAGCCCGGCGTGCACTGGGCCTGGAAATCCGAGACATCCCTCGAGGTCTCGATGACCGTGCGGCACCAGGCGTCCTCAGCCTCGGCGGTCGGCTCGATACGGCGAGCGCCGACCTTTGCGGCTCTGGCGATCACCTCGGAGATGTGCAGCGCCTGCTCCTGCAGGATGTGCACGAAGTTGACCGAGTTCGCGTTCTGCATCGGGCCGAGCTGGAACAGATTGGGGAACCCGTGGGTGGTGAAGCCGTGCAGCGTGCGGGGTCCGTATGCCCACGCTTCGAGGAGGGCGCGCCCTCCTCGCCCGGAGACGGGCAGTGTTCCCGAGACCACTCCCGAGACTCCGACGTCGAATCCGGTCGCGAAGATGATGCAGTCGACGTCGTACTCCTCATCGCCGACGACGATCGAGGTCTCGGTGAGAGCCGTGATGCCGTGCGTGTCTGCCGTGTCGACGAGCGTGACGTTCGGGCGGTTGAACGCCTGCAGATAGGCATCGCTGAAGCCGGGTCGCTTGCACATGTATCGATACCAGGGCTTGAGCGATGCCGCAGTCTGCCGATTTTCGACGACCTCGTCGACCCGAGCGCGAAGGCGATCCATCGTCGTCGCGTCTTCGAGTTCCTCCTGAAGCAGTCGCTCCTCTTCAGGCACCCCGCCGTCGACGGTTCCCGAGAGGATGCTCCGCTGGAGCTGACGTGTCGCCGTCCACCCATCCTGCACGAGCGACTCACCCGCTTCTCCCGCAAGGACGCCGAGGAAGTTGTCCATCCGCTCCCGCTGCCACCCGGGAGCGAGACTCGCTGCCCATTCCGGATCCGTCGGTCGGTTGTCGCGCACATCGACCGTCGACGGGGTGCGCTGGAAGACGAGGAGCTCTCGTGCATGCTCGGCGAGGTGCGGGATCACCTGCAGTCCCGTCGCCCCCGTGCCCACGACCGCGACGCGCTTGTCGGCGAGCCCGGTGAGATCGCCGTCAGCCGATCCGCCGGTGTAGGCGTAGTCCCAGCGGCTGGTGTGGAAGGTGTGACCGGAGAAGCGCTCGATGCCGGGAATGCCGGGGAGCTTGGGCTGCGTCAACGTGCCGGACGACGTGATCACGTAGCGGGTACGGAAGGCGTCACCGCGGTCCGTCTCGACAACCCACTCCGCAGCGCCCTCGTCCCAGGTGAGCCCGGTGGCCCGCGTGTGACCGACGAAGTCGCGGTACAGGTCGTAGTGCTCAGCGATGCGGACGGCGTGCTGACGGATCTCCTCGCCCGGCGCGTAGCGCGTGCTCGGGATGTAGCCGGTCTCCTCGAGAAGCGGCATGTAGACGTACGATTCGATGTCGCAGTGGATGCCGGGATAGCGGTTCCAGTACCAGGTGCCGCCCACGTCTCCGGCCTCATCCATGAGGCGAACTGAGTCGACTCCCTCATCGCGCAGCCCAGCGCCGGTGAGCAGTCCGCCGAACCCCGCGCCGATCACCAGCACTTCCACGCGATCGCGCAGGGGCTCCCGCTCGACCCGTCTCGTGTACGGGTCCTTCGCGTAGTACCCGTAGTCGCCGAGCGCAGATCGATACTGCGTCGCGCCATCCGGACGGATGCGCCGGTCGCGCTCGTGCGCGTACTTCTCTCGCAGGGCCTGCAGCCGGTGGGTCTGCTGCGGGGTTGTCTGTCGGTCGTCCTTCATGGTTCCGCCCTCCTGTCGCCGGGGTGCGGGCGCAGGTCGACGCGAACTGGGGACGGCGTGAACCTGAGCCCGACACGACCCCGGATCGGTTCCTCGAAATAAAGGTTAGCCTGAAGCTAAGTAAATTCGGCTGGGAATCCTCTAAGAGCGCGTTACGGTACAGACGTGAGTGATGACCGGAGACGTGCGGAAGCGCTGGAGAACATTGACGCGCTCACACTGGCCGTCTCGGTTCGTTCGCTCCCCCGCATGGTCGGCTCGCTTCTCAGCACACAGCTGACGATCCAGCAGCTCAAGGTGCTGAGCTCGATCGTCGTGTCCGACCGCAGCAGCACGAGCGACCTCGCCTCGATGTTCGAGGTGTCTCTTGCCACGATGTCGAAGCTGGTCGAGCGTCTGGTCGACCAGGGGCTGGTCGAAAGACTCACGGATATCGCTGATCAGCGCGTCCGACGCCTTCTTCCCACGTCACTCGGCCGCGACGTCATCGGGAAGATCATGGCGGCGCGCCCCGAGATGGGCGCCGACATCCTCGACGGCCTCTCTGTCGATGAGCTCGAGGCCCTCGCCGTCGGCCTGCGTGCGATCAACCGCGAACTGCAGGCAGCGGGCGCCACCGACCGCTGACACCGACACGTCAGCGGACGACGACGCCACGCGGGTCGGCTGGTCGATCCGCCGACCCACCCACCCGCGCGCGCACCGCATCCGTCAGCGAGCGACAGCTTCGAGACCCCCGACACCGGCGAACGAACCCGGCAGTGCGGTGCGAGTCGTGCCGTCGGGAAAAACCACGGTGGCGCTGACACCGGCAGGGATGTCGGCGTCGAGGTGCAGCTCGCCACCCTCGACCCGCCACTCGACACGGATGCGCCCCTGCGGGGTGTCGAGGTGCCCCCTGGCCCAATCGACCCCACCGCCGAGAACCGGAGCGATCACGAAGGACTCCCACGCGATCGACCCGGCATCCTGCCGGAGACCGAGGGTGTGGGTGTGCAGGAAGCGGATCACCGCACCCTTGCTGTAGTGGTTCAGCGACTCGTGGGCAGCGCCCTCTTCATCGATCCCCTCCCAGTCCTCCCAGACCGTCGTCGCGCCCTTGTCGATCATGTGCAACCAGGAGGGAGCGCTGCGCTGGAACAGCAGCTCGTAGGCGACGTCCGCGTGACCGGTGTCGGCGAGCACGGGCAGCAGGTCACCCGTCGAGAGGAAGCCGGTGCCGAGATGCGTCCCGGCGTCCCGGATGATCTCGACGAGGCGGTCTGCGGCGGCCGTCCGCAGCGACTCGGGAATGAGACCGAACGACAGCGCGCGCACGTAGGCCGCCTGCGTGTCCTGCACCGTGCGGCTCCCTTCAGCGAGGAACTCCGTGCGCCAGGCGTCGAGGACGCGATCGGCGATCGCCGCATAGCGTGCGGCATCATCCGAGCGACCCAGCACGGCGGCGGCATCCGCCAGGATTCGCGTGGATCGATGAAGGTAGGCCGTGCCGACTTCCCCCTTGTCGGCCATGAACCAGGCCATCGGGTTGGTCTTGATCGGGTCGAGGCGTGAGCCGTCGTCGGCTTTCGGAACAGGCTCGGTCCACTCGCCCCAGTGGAACGTGCCGTCCCACAGGTACTCCTCATGCGGCAGCGGCTCGGCCGAACGCTCGACGCGGGCGTGGTGCCTGGTCGTGCGCGCAGCGCCGAGAGCCCACTCGACCCAGCGGACCATCGCCTCCCAGTTCTCCTCGAGCACTCGGGTGTCGCCGTATGCGGTGTACATCTCCCAGGGCACGAAGGTGATCGCATCGCCCCAACCGGATGAACCTGTCATCATCGCGAACTGGTCGTCGAGGTTGAGCTTGATGCGTCGCCCGTCCGGAGAGAAGTTCGCGATCCGACCGTCGTCGAGCTGATCGTCGCGCACCGACTGCAGCCACTTGCGGGTGAACCCGAGCACGTCGTACAGGCGTGCGGCCGTCGGGGCGAACACCTGATAGTCGCCCGTCCACGCCAGCCGCTCGCGGGTCGGGCAGTCCGTCGGCACGTCCACGGCATTGCCCCGGAAGCTCCAGTCGGCGATCTCGTGCAGCCGGTTCAGCGCAGGGTCGCTCGACTCGAAGGATGCCGTGCGACGGAGATCCGACTGCACGACCCGCATCTGCGCTGTCGCCGGGTCGAAGGGAGCACCTTCCCGGCGCACCCGTGCATATTGGAACCCGTGGACCGTGTGCCGAGGCTCGAAGATCTCGCCGCCACCGGCGGACACGACCTCATCCTGCTGGAGGAAGACCACCGTCGGCTCGCCCGGCTTGGTCGAATCGAGATGAGACGTGTCGAGATCGCCATCCGGTCCGATGTGCTCTCCGTAGTCGATCACCGTGCGTGTGCCTGCGGGCCCGAGATCACTCACGCGCAGCCAGCCCGAGGCATTCTGCCCGAAGTCGAGCACCCACACGTCGTCTGGGACACGGGACGCCCGCACGACGTCGCGCGTCTCGACGACGCGGATGGGAGGTGCAGACGACCAGGAGATCGGCGGGCCGCTGACAGCACCGACGATCACGGGCTCTGCAACTCCCCCGCCGGCGCGGAAGTCCGTCGTCTGCCCGTCCATCAGGTCGGCGCGGATCACCGCAGACGGCGCGCTGGTCCAGTCGCCGTCCGTGCAGATCACCTGTCGCGACCCGTCAGAGCGCTCGAGGTGCAGTTCGGCCCGCGCCCCGAGGGTCGTGCCCCACCCGGCCGGAAGACGGAACGCCCCCACCTGCCCGCGGTACCAGCCGTCGGAGAGCTCGATCTCGAGCGAGTTCGAACCATCGACAAGAAACGTGGTCACGTCGGCAGCCTGGGCGTACAGCGTGCGATCATACGACGTCGACCCCGGCGACAGCTCAGCGGTGCCCACTCGGCGTCCGTTGATGGAAGCCTCGTAGACCCCGAGGGCCGTCGAGTAGAGCCGCGCCGACACGATGTTCGCGGCCGCGAACTCACGGGCGAGCGTGTGCGCGCCGCGGGCTCCGTACCCCGCATCGGCGTGTTCGACGGGACTGATCCAGTCAGCGGTCCAGTCCGCATCGAACAGTCCGCTCTCGAACGACGCCCAGTCTGACCACTCCGAGAACGCGTCGCCGGTCTTCACACGCACGCGCCACCGAACACGCTGCCCGCTCGACAGCGGGAGCCAGGGCCATTCGATGAAGAGACGAGCGTCGGGCTCGAGGGCGACACGCGCGCGACGCTCATCGTCGACGGTCGCCTCGAGTTCGAAGCCGGTCCACTCCCCCGCCTGGACGGGAACGGTGAACGACAGCCGGGGCGTCGCTTCGGAGACGATGAACTCGTCGCCTCCGCTGTCGATTCGCAGGTCGTACGGAGCGGTGGGCACGGATGCCGGATTCGATGCAAGCGTCATCTCAACGCACTCCCTTGACCTTGAACATGATGATCAGACCGCCGACGAGGGCGAACACCGCACCGATGAGGTAGAGCAGCGTGTAGTTCTTCTCGGCTCCCACGGCACCGATCGTGATGATCAGCGGAGCGAGCAGGGGCGCGATCGCACTGGGGATCTTCTGCGCGAAAGCGACCACGGCCATGTATCTGCCGGACTCCGCTCGGTCGGGGATGATCGCGTAGACGATGGCCTGGTCGACGGTCGCGAAGACGGCGATCGCGAGCTGCATGAGCACGGCGCCGAGGACCAGCTGCGGCAGAGACCAGGCGAACGCCTCAGCCAGGGCGCCGCCGATGAAGATGAAGGCGGCGATGAGCACGAAGAGCCGACGTCGCTTGAGCTTGTCGGAGAG
Source organism: Microbacterium sp. CGR2 (assembly GCF_003626735.1). Taxonomy (NCBI): domain Bacteria; kingdom Bacillati; phylum Actinomycetota; class Actinomycetes; order Micrococcales; family Microbacteriaceae; genus Microbacterium; species Microbacterium sp. CGR2. The sequence goes on from NZ_RBHX01000001.1 coordinate 3,590,334, forward strand.
GAAGCCCCCGAGCAGCGCGCCACCGGCAGCAGCCACGACACCGAGCATTCCGACGGTGGCGACTACGCCGGCCACCTCGCGGACCGGGAGGTCGAGTCGCTGCGCGTAGAAGAACGTGCCGAAAGTGGTGTTGAAGTACAGACCGACGAAGAACACCATGCGGCCGACCCAGTTCCAGGCGAAGTCGGGATACTTGCGGGCGTTGAATCCGTAGCCCGAGATGACCTTCTTGAGCGTCACCGTGGAATCGACCACCAGATCCTTCGAGCTTCCCTCCTTCTTGAAGGTCGGGAGCAGCACGAGCAGGACCACGCCGATCACGGCAGGAACGAAGAACACGAGGAAGGTGCTGTACGACACCGCGTAAGCGATCCCGATGCCGAGCACCGGTGCGACCTGCGTCATGAGTCCTGTCAGCGCAGACACCTTGCCGCGCTGCTCCTCCGGGAGCTTGTCTGCCTGCAGCGTCTGAATCGCTGCTCCCGCGGTCGACCACCCGGTCATGGCCACGACCCATCCTGCGCCGACGAGCAAGAGGTTCGGAGCGAACCCGATGATGACAGCACCGACCAGGCCGAGGGCGGCACCCAGGAACAGGAAGGGCGTGCGTCGACCGAAGCGCGACCGCGTGCGGTCGCTCCAGATCCCGATCATCGGGCTGAGCACGAGGAAGATCAGCTGCGCAGTGCCGGTGACGTACCCGAGCACCTCTTCGTGCCCGGGGGGCGAGTTCGGTGATGCGCAGCGCCAGGCCGTAGGCGAGCGGCACCATCATGGCAATGGATGCGCCGAAGTTGGCCAGCATCAGCCAGAAGATGTATCCCCCGCTGACACGAGCGGGGGGCTCGGCCCCGACGGGCGTGCCCTCCAGCGGCGTGCCGTCCGGTGTGTTGCCGCCTACCGGTTGCGTCGCGGCGATCGAGTCGATCGTGTCGCTGCGGTCGAATTCACTCTTGGTCACCTGGACTCCTTCATCGTTCAGTGATCCCCGGCGCCCTCCACTGGGCGTCCTTCGCGAGATGCGGTCGAAATCCGTTTGGCAACCGATTGCGATCTGGAGCGATCGTAACCACTTTGGTAACAGAAGGCAAAAGTGAGAGGCTGTGGGGATGACCTCATCGCTGGCAGAAGAGCACACACCTCGTCGCCGAGGCCCCAGCGCAGGCACACCGGCGAGACGCGCGCAGATCGTCGACGCGGCGCTCGCGAGCTTCGCCGAGCACGGGTACGAGCGGGCATCACTCCGCGACATCGCCAGCCGCGCCGGTCTCACCCACGCCGCGCTCCTCCGACACTTCTCGGGCAAGGAAGAGCTGCTGCCCGCCGCCCTCGCGCAGCGGGAGGAGCACGAGGAGGATGTCGCCGCTCGGATCATGACGGCGCATGTGCCCGGCGAGCAGATCCTGAGCGCCGTGCTGGCCGATGAATTCAGGCATCCGGACTTCCAGCGCAACTGGCTGGCGCTCTCGGTCGCCGCCACGAACCCAGACCACCCTGCCCACGAGTTCTTCCTCGGACGTCGCCAGCGCATGCGCTCCCGGTTCACCGACGGGCCTCTGCCCACCAAGGAGAACGAGTTGCTGACGGCGGATGAGAAGATCACGCTCGTCCTCGCCATGGTCGACGGCCTGCGGATTCAGTCGTTGCTCGACCCTTCGCGAGACGCTCTCGGCCTGCTGACGATCTTCATGAAGCTCATCGCCGCGCAGCCGCCGGCTGCGACGTCAGAGGGCAAGGAATGACCAGCCGCCCGCTCAAGGCGATCCAGCAGATCCAGCTCGGAACTGTGCTGTCGACCGAGGTCCAGGCCCGCAAGACACTGGGGCTGCTCGAGGACGCGGGATTCGAGGCCATCGAGCTCAATGGCTTCATGACCCGCCCGACGCCTCTTTTCGTGCGCGCGCTGACGAGAGCCTCCGGGATGCCGGTCGGCCGAGGCGGTCGGCTCGATTGGCCGGAGCTGATCCGCAGCACCTCGCTGAAAGCGGTCGGCCTCCATGAAGATCTCGGCACCATCGAACGCGAGCCGGATGCCGTGATCTCACGGGCAGGGAGCTTCGAGACCAGCCACGTTGTCGTCACCGGCATGCACCGGTTCGACTACACCGACGAGGCCATGGTCCGAAGCCTTGCAGCGAAACTCAATGCGGCCGGGCGCACTCTCGCGGATAGCGGGATATCCCTTCTGTACCACAATCACAACGTCGAGTTCCGTCGCCTTGCCTCGGGTCGCACGGCATACTCCCTCCTCGTCGCCGAGACGGATCCCGCCTTCCTCAACTTCGAGTTCGACTGCTACTGGCCGACCGCCGCCGGAGTCGATGCGCTGGCGCTGATGGGCGAGTTGGGCGAACGCGTCGTGCTGTGCCACATCACCGATCGAGGAACCCGACGCAGAGGTGTGGCGATGACCCCGATCGACAAGTCGGATGCCGTGGAGCTGGGCCTCGGCACCATGGACATCCCCGCATTCATCGAGCAGGCGAAGATCGCCGGCACCCGAGCGGTGATTCTCGAGACACACCGCAATTGGATCGACCGTTCACCGATCACGAGCTTCCAGAAGAGCGCCGAAGTGTTGAACAGTCATCTCTGAAGGCTGTCAGCAAGCCAGTCCGCTCACCTCCCGGGTCACCCACGTTGGCGAGGAAGGACGAGCACCGGCACAGGGGAGTTCCGGGCGATCTTGGCCGCTCGCGGGCCGAGGAAGACCTTCGACAGCGACCCACCGCTGCTCGATCCCAGGACGAGGACCTCATCTTCCCGCCACCCGATATCGCCGACGGCCGATTCCCACGTCGCTCCCCTCCCCACCACCGCTGCCTCCCCGTTCGAGATTCTGTGGGAATCAAGCAGCTCAGAGAGCATCCGCGCCATCCTAGAGATGCTGTCCAGCGACCATGTGTCGGCGATCCGCTCGCCCACGTCGCGCCCGGCGCCAGAAGTTCCGGAGTCCAGGGGAACCACCGCGAAGGAGGCGAGCCGGAGTGCAGCGCCCAGCTGGACAGCGACTTCCGCCACTCTCCGTACGAAACCTGCGTCGCTTCCGCGCCACGAATCGCCCCCGTCACGCGCCGGAGGACGGCGTCGTCCGGCGCTCGGAACCCTCGAGGCGCGATCACGGCAGGGATCGACGACGCATGCAGCACGGCATCAGCATCCGCACCGATCGCCACGTGTCCGCTCGCTCCGTCGACACCGGATCCCAGGACGATGAAGTCGGCCCCATGCTGCTCTGCGACCTCCAGCAGCCCCCCCGCGCACCGAGCGTCGTAGCGCACCCGCCCGAGCGACACTGTCTCCCAGCCTGGGGTCTCCTCAGGCTCGACGGTGATGTTGATCGCCAGCTGGCCACCGGGGCGGCGCTCGCCCGTCGCGTCTTCGTCGAACACGTCGAGGTCTATCGGAACGGCCCCCGCAGCATCGGTGATGGCTTCAGCCCACTACGCGCGAAGATCGGTATCGAGGCGAACAACGACTCGCGCTCGCGCTCCCTCAGATGTGATGCCGAGGGCGCGGAGTGCGTCCTCTTCGAGCTGTTGGGTCTGGCGCGCGAAGCGTACGAGCGCGTCGCCAGCTTCGGTGAGACGGGCCGGCTTCGAGCGCACCAGCAGCACTCGACCCACCAGCGTCTCCAGTGATTTGAGGCGTTGGCTGACGGCCGATGGCGTGATGTCGAGTCTTCTCGCCGCTGCGTCGAGCGATCCGGTGTCAGCGATCACGACGAGGGTGCGGACGAGGTCAGTGGGCAGCATCGTCATCGACCTGCTCCTTCCTGCGAGAGATGGCAGCTCGATCGATGCTCGAGAGGAGGGCGATGAGGATGGCAAGGACCGATGCCAGCGCGACCGGTATGCGAGGGTCGATGCCGACGAGGGTCCCGGCCGCGGCAGTTCCGAGTGACCCCGCCGTGATCTTCAACGCTCCGACCCAGACGAACACCTGCCCGCGAGCGGCCTGAGGTGCATACTCGCTGCGTGCGGCAAGAGTCGAGGCGAAGAAGAGCGAGTTCAGGATGCCGGCGATGGCGTACCCGGCGAGCGCAGCGGCGAAGCCCGAAGCGATGAACACGGCGAAGAGAGAGACACCGACTGCGGCGGCGAGGACGGGGACCCCGACGTCCGCGTCACCTCGGAAGGGACGCACCATCACAGCGACCGAGCGGAGGAGACCACCGATGCCGTATGCCGCGGTCAGAATTCCGGCCGCTGCCGGCTGCGCTTCATAGCGGGCGGCGCTGGCGACGGCGACGACTGGCAGAACAGCCACAGCTAGGGCCACTGCGATGGTCGAATAGAGGGTGCGACGCAGCGGGCCGCGACGCGCGATCAATGTGAGAGTCGCTCAGGGGCGCGGAACCTCGGAGGCATCGGTCCGCGTGTCGTCTGCGGGAAGCAGGCGCACCGCGACTGCGGCGATGAGCACGGCGGCCGCCAGGATGAGCAGCGCCGCAGACGGCGACCACCATGCCGCGACAGTGGCGACGATCGTCGGCCCGACGGTGCCACCGATCCCGTAGGTGGCCACGTCCCATCCCTGCGCGCGACGCTGGGCCTGCTGCTCCGGTCCTGCGATCGCAGGGAGGCGCGAGCTGATGCCTCCCGTGAGCAGCGGGCCGACGAGCCCCGATCCCAGCAGCAGCAGCGCGCAGGCCCAGATCCATCCAGCACCGTATGCGACGACAGCAGCGGCGAGGAGGCCCCCGTGGACGATGCACGCGAGCGCGAGTACGTTCCGTCCGTCTCGTGCGGTGTCGAGCGTGCGCGCGACGAAGGGTCCGAGCAGATGCGGGATCGTGATGCATGCGCCCATCACCCCCGCTACCCAGGAGGGTCCGCCCGTCGACGTCACGAGGAGCACGACACCGACGACTGCGCCCCCATCGGCGGTACGGACGAGGGTCGCCGCCGCGAGATAGCGCGCGGCCCCTCCCCCGCCCGTACCGCCTGAGCGGTTCATCACGAAGGCTGCGATCCAGTCGCTCGACGATGGCGACGGCCTCGTGCGCCGCGTGGGGTGCCAGTCCTCGCACCGGAGCCGGGAGACTCTGCGGAGCAGCAGGACCGTAGTGCTCCGCCACGGCGGCCATGACTCGAAGGCTGCCGAATCGAGCGAACAGATCCCACAGCGGGGCCAGCCGCTCGGACTCCGCCTGGGCATCGTCGGCCCGACCGCTGCGCACCGCACGCTGAATACGGAGCGCCGGTTCGGGCAGGGTCCCCGCGATCACCGAGTACCACGCATCGCAGCCGCCGATCAGACCGTCGGCAGCAGACGGATCACCGGACACTCCGATCGTGACATGCGCCGGCAGGTGCGCGCGAATCTCGCTCACCCGCTGCGCCGCGGCCTCACGACCGCCCGGGACGCCGGGGATCTTGATCGAGGCCACATGAGGCAGCCGCGCGATCCGCCCGTACAGTTCATCGGTGAATGAGAAGTGCGTGGTGCCGGGGTTGTCATAGACGATCAGTGGCACGCTCAGATCGCGGGTCACGGTCTCGAACAGCCCGAACGCCTCATCCTCCGACAACGCCTGATACGTCATCACGGGGAGCAGGACACCGGCGGCTCCGGCCTCCTGCGCAGACTCGACGAGCCGCTGGACCGTGCTGGTCCGCAGAGCGCCGATGCCCACGTGCACCGGAACGTCGCCGGCGTTCTCGACGGCGATTCTCGTCGCCTCTGCACGCTCCTCGACGTCGAGATACGCAAAAGAGCCAGTGGATCCGAGGGCGGTGATCGAGTCCACGCCGCTCGTCGCCAATCGACGGATGAGCTTGGCGTAAGCGTCCGCATCCAGTGCGTCGTCGACCAGCGGGGTCAGCGGGAAGGCGCTGACCCCGCTCACCGCGCGGAACGGGGATGTCACCGCTCCGCCTTCCTGGCTCTGGTGATCTCCGTCTTGTCGAGCGCGTTGCGAATGTCGGCTATGAGGTCACCCACTGACTCGAGACCCACCGCGAGTCGCAGGTGACCGTACTCGAGGAAGCCCGCAGGATAGCTCTCGCTTCCGCCTCGGGCGTCAGGGCCGACGTGCACGATGAGCGTCTCGTCGTGCCCGAGCGACACCGCCGACGTGATCACGCCCAGGTTGTCAACGAAGCGGTTCTGGGAGTCAGAATCTCCGTCCACCGCGAACGCGAGCATGCCGCCGAAGCCTCGTCCGCCGAACTGCCTGGCGGCGAGCTCGTGCTGCCCGTGGTCCGGGAGGCCCGGGTACTCGACGAAAGCGATACGGGGATCGCTCGCGAGGAACTCGGCGACCTTCTGCGCAGAGGCGAGGTGCTGAGCCAGACGAAGAGGCAGAGTCACCGAGCCTCGCATGATCATCCATGCATTGAACGGCGAGATCACTCCCCCCACATCGACGACCGCGTCGTGACGGATGCGTTCGACGAGCTCAGCACGACCGATCACGGCGCCGCCCATCGCGTCACCATGGCCGTTGATGTACTTCGTGAGCGAGTGGATCACGAGGTCGGCGCCGTCAGCGAGGGGGCGGCAGAGAGGCGGCGGGGTGAAAGTGCCGTCGACCGTCAGAAGCGCATCGGCGGCGTGCACGATCTCTGCGATCGCTCGGATGTCCGCGACCTTCGTCGTGGGATTGGCGATCGTCTCCACGTGCACGAGTTTCGTGTTCGGGCGGATCGCCGCCTTCACGGCCTCCAGATCGCCGACATCGACGAACGTCGCCTCGATGCCGTAACGCTCCGGGAAGAGCTCCGAGAACAACCGCCACACGGCTTCGTACGTGACGTTGGAGACGACGACATGATCGCCGCTCCTGAGCAGGGTGAAGAAGACGCCGTGCAGGGCAGCGACACCCGTGGCGAAGGCGGCCGCGGCCTCGCCCCCGTCCATCGCCGCGAGCTTGATCTCCAGCGCCTGCTGGTTGGCACCGCCGTTGCGCGTAGGTGAGCCGATCGGTCGCAGACCAGTCCATCGACGCAGGGTCCTGCGGCAGACGGTATGAGTTGGCCATCACGAGAGGAGTGCGGACCGCGCCGGTGCCCTCATCGATGCTGTTCCCTCCGTGGACCGCCCAGGTGAGGAAGTCGACGGAGTCGGGATCGTGCTTGTCAGGATGCGTTGCCATGTTCTTCTCCTAGTTCTCGGTGTTCGCCAGCACACGGCGGGCGATGGTGACGGTCGTGCCGAGGTGCAACAGCGCGCCCACGAGCTCGTCTGCCGCAGCAGTGAGCTGTTCGTCCGTCAACGGCTCCAGCGCATCGAGGATGAACAGCGCGCTGGTGGTCTCGTCATTCAGTGCAGTCCGGCGGCCCTGGCGCCAGTTCCAGCGACGGCAGGTGACGCCCACTTCGTCGCCCCAGATGACTTCTCCGGCGTCGGGGTGCTCGATCACGATCTCACCCGCGGCAGCGGTGTCGAAATTCTCGGTCCCTTCTGCTCGTGTCAACCGCGGGGATCCGCTGTACTGCAGCAGGTCTTCGCCTCCGAGCGGAAGCTGATGGATGACCGAGATCGCGTTATAGATGTCGGTGAGGCGGTTGACTCGGGGAAGACCGCTCTCGGCGCGACGGGTCAGCGCCTCGAGGCTGTTTCGCGTGCGCTGCGGCTTGGCGCCGAACCCGCGGTACGCCTCGCGCCAGGCGGCGATGTGCGGCAGCTCTTCGACGGGGTGGGCGGCGAGCGCTGACGCCGCGACGTTCTCTGCTCGGACGAGGAGCGCCTCGCTCCGCTCATCGCTCTCCCCCGGTTCGATGCCGTCGACGGCGATGAGGAGAGCCCGATAGTCGGGTCTCAGCTGGAAGACCTTCGGCGCGACGAAGGCTTCGTCCAAGAACGCCTGGAGTTCATCATTGGTGGCCACAGCAACCTCTCTTTCTCTAATGCTTCGTTCTTTTGGGCTTGAAGACAGCGAGCCGGAAGCTCGCCGGACTGGAGCCGGTGTTGGCATATGCATGGGCGACATCGCCGGCGAAGACGATCGCGTCTCCTGCCGCCAGGTCCTGCACCTCGTTTCCCGAGCGGACGCTCACCGACCCGCTGTGCACCTGCAGGAGTTCGCGTGTCCCCCTCGCATGGGCATCACTGCTGTGCTCATCGTCTGGACCGAGGTTCCATTCCCACAGCTCGACCGAGTCCGGCGTGCGGGTGCCAACGAGAAGCACACCCGATCCCCCGTTGCGTCCGTGCCAGAGAACGGATCTCTCGCCACGGCGGGTGACCCTGGTCTCGGAGGCGGTCGGGGCCTCCACGAGACTCGGGAGTCCGATGCCCAGAGCATCGCTGATGCGAACCAGCGTTGCAACGCTGGGATTGGCTTCGCCCTTCTCCACATTGACGACCATGCGCCGGCTCACTCCTGCAGCCTCCGCGAGTCGATCGAGCGTCCACCGACGCGCGGTGCGCTCATGCTTCACGCGCCTGCCGATCGCCTGCGACAGGGAACGAGTGGGATCAACCATGTAGTGCATAATACTGCACTACATGGTGTAGTCAATGTGGAAATCGAGCCAGTGACTCCACTAGGCTCATCGCGGAGCGCAGCACGAGCGCTCGCGGACGAGGGAGCAGTACCCGCATCGGACAAGACTGACTCAGAAGGGCCTCCTGTGGAGTGGCTGATCTTGATCCTGTCCGGCATGTTGGAAGCAGTATGGGCAGCGGCGCTGTCCGCGTCGAAGGGCTTCAAACGATGGCGTCCGACCGTGCTCTTCTTCGTCTCGATGGGCGCGAGCCTCGCCGGCCTCGCCTGGGCGATGAACACGATCCCGACAGGAACCGCCTACGCGGTGTGGGTCGGGATCGGCGCCACGCTGACGCTGGTGTGGGGATTCATCACCAAGCAGGAGAAGCCGACCATGGCCAGAGTGCTGCTGCTGCTGCTCCTGATCGGGTCGGTCATCGGACTCAAGGCGGTCAGCTGATGCCCTGGATCGTGCTCTTGATCAGCGCCGTCTTCGAGGCTGTCTGGGCCACCGCGCTCGGCCTGTCCGAGGGGTTCTCCCAGCCGGCGGCCGTGGCCGTCTTTATCGTGGCCGTCGTCCTCAGCATGACCGGGCTCGGCTGGGCGGTGAAAACCATCCCTATCGGCACGGCCTATGCCGTTTGGGTCGGTGTCGGCGCCGCCCTCACCGTGGCGTACGCCATGCTCACGGGGACGGAACCCGCCTCCCCAGGGAAGATCATCTTCATCATCGGGATCATCGCGGCTGTCATCGGGCTCAAGCTCGTTCCTTCGGGAGACGAGAAGACACCGCCTCCGCAAGTGGCCTGGAGCTGACTTCCGCTCGAGGTATCGGGGGATATTCGCCCCGAAATAAACCCTCGTCAGCGGTGGGCGCCACCGGGAACGGGTTCGAACACCGTGAGAGCGAATCGCGCCTCGACGGCGCCCGCGTTCGCGTAGGCATGCTGCTCATCGCCTCTGAAGGTGATCGCGTCGTGGAGTTCCAGCGTGAAGGTCTCCGCGCCGACGATCACTTCCACAGTGCCGGCGAGTACCTGCAGGAGCTCCCGCGTGCCGCTCACGTGGGGTTCGCTGCTGTGTCGATCTCCGATTCCCAAGGACCACTCCCAGAGCTCGATCACGTTCGGCGACTTCGTGCCGGCGACGAGCACAGCACGTCCGCCATGTTCACCGGTCCAGAGGACAGCACCATCACCGTCGCGCGTCACCCGCGCGAGGTCAAGTTCCGGCGGTTCGACGAGCTCTGGCAGACCCACGCCAAGAGCGTCGCTCACGCGGAGCAGTGTGCCGATGTTCGGGTTGGTCGAGCCCTGCTCGATGTTCACGATGACGCGGCGGCTGACCCCCGCCTGCTCGGCAAGCCTGTCGAGGGTCCACCGCAACATCGTTCGACGTTCCTTGACGCGAACGCCGATCGCCGCAGCCAGAACTTTCGGGGTATCGCTCACCTACGCATCCTAGACCGACACTCTTCCTACTCGGTCTGAAAGCGCACGCGGACGGGCGGGCAGGTTGCCAGCCCGCTTGCCTCATTCCACTTCCCCGAGTTGTTTCCATTTGCGACCGTCACTTCTGTTCGATGATCTCGTCAGCGTTGTCAACGATCCATCCGAGCAGGGGGAGCATGAGCTCCATCAGCTCCCGACCTCGAGGGGTGAGGCTGTATTCCACCTGAGGGGGAACCGTGGAGAAGGACTTCCGGGAGACTAACCCATCAGAAGTGAGTTTTCTCAGGGTCACCGACAGCATCTTCTCGCTGATGCCCTCGACCTCGTGGCGCAACTCGCCCCATCGCTTCCTCCCGTCCGAGAGCGCGTAGAGCACGAGCACCCCCCAACGACTCATCACATGATCGAGTACGGAGCGCAACGGGCAGTCTGCGGAGAATACTCCCGAGCGTGCTGCGCGCAATTCCGCAAAACTAACTGGCACGTATGGACCCTACCAAAAAGTGGGTACCCACATTCTGGAATGCTGTGGAACGGGATCGTCTTGCGTATAGGGAAGCGCTTGAAAGGAGCCTCATGACAATCCTCATCACCGCCGCCAGCGGCCACCTCGGCCATCTCATCATCGGCAGCCTCATCGCCCGCGGCACCGCACCGGCCGATATCGTCGCCGGCGCACGCACGCCTGACAAGGTCGCCGATCTCGCCGACCTCGGTGTCCGCGTCGTCCCGTTCGACTACGACCGACCCGACACACTCGTCGCAGGCTTCCAAAGTGTCGAGCGGGTCGTGCTTGTCTCCAGCTCCGAGTTCGGCAAGCGTGCAGTCCAGCATCAGAACGTCATCGACGCTGCGAAGAATGCCGGGGTGAACGCGATCGCCTATACGAGTGTCTATCAGGCCACGACGAACCCGCTCCCCCTCTCACCTGAGCACGCGGCGACCGAGCAGGCATTGGCTGTGTCCGAGATCCCCCATGTGCTGCTGCGCAACGGGTGGTACATCGAGAACTACGCACCGGACGTCGAGCGCGCCCGCCAGTCCGGTGTGATCGCTGCCGCGGTGGGCGATGCCCGCGTGGCTGCCGCGGCGCGAGCTGACTACGCCGAAGCTGCCGCCATCGCGATCACGGATGACGCTTACCTCGGGCGAACACTCGAACTCGTCGGCGACGACGCCTTCTCATACGAGGAGCTCGCATCCGCCGTCGGTGCTCTCCTCGGCAGCGACGTCAGCTACCAGCCGCTGACCTCTGAGCAGCTCATCCACAGCCTCCGCGCCGCGGGACTCGATGAGGGCACTGCTGGATTCGTCGCCGGGCTCGACGCCGGCATCGCCGACGGTGCGCTCGATTCGGCAGATCGCACGCTGTCTGGAATCCTCGGTCGACCTACCACACCACTTCTCGAAGGGCTTCGCGCGATCAGGTAGACCTTCGGAGGCTGGGGCGGACGAGTTGCGGATGGTTCTGGGGGTCACCGCATGATCGCTCCGTTCTGGCGACCGCGGGGATTTAGTGCCGAGCCGCTTCCCACGACGCCATGGAGTCGCTCGGTCTTGGTCGACGGATGCCGGATGCCGGATGAGTCAACCGCCGCCGCACTGTTGCCTGAATTGCGGATCCGCTCCAGCAAATGACATTCGCCTGGCAGAGGAGAGTACACAGATGATCCATCTAAGCGCGTCCAAAGTGTTTGGTGACTCCCAGATGCCTCTCAGCGCGCATGACGTCACTTTCTTGGGGGCGACGGAGCGGGTGCGCGTCGAGGCTGTCACTGTTGCATTCGTGACCGCCGGCGCAACTCGCCTCAGGCACGCAGGAGGGGTGGCGGATATTTCGCATGGACATATCGTGACCATTCCGGAGAACGCGTGGTGCTCGTCGGTGCCGCACGGGCACGTGAGCACCGTCTTCCTCCATATCCAGCGCGATTTTCTCGCGCAGCAGATCCGCTGGATCCCGCGGACTCATCCTCTACGACGGGGGCTGGAGTTCATGCATCCAGAAGACCGGGACCCTCGGTTCCTTCGTATCACCGCCACGACCATGGACGTACTGAGGCCGAAACTACTCGAGCTCACTTCAATGACAGCACTGCGCGACAGGTCGCTGAGAGTCCTACGAACCGCTGCTGAGATCTTCGAGGATCTAGAAAGGTATGCAGAGCACCCCCGGAATGAGCCGCGAGCGAAGGCAAGCCGCTCGGGCCCAGTGCGGAGCGAGGTTGCCGCAGCTCTCCGCCTTCTCCACAGCGATCTTCGCCGTCCCTGGAGCGTGTCAGACCTTGCTCGCGCTGTTTCCCTCTCCGAATCTCAGTTGAGGCGCCTATTTCGTCGAACAGTTGGAGTGGGACCGGCTAGCTTCTTACGCAGCGCGCGACTCGAATCTATGGCAGCGCTTCTCGCACGAGGAGATGTGACGGTGGCGGAGGCCGCGCGCGCGAGCGGATGGGCCAGCCCATCGGCCGCTAGTCGTGCTTTCACGCAAAGGTTCGGGGTCAGCCCCCGCACCTTTTCAGGAGCTCGTACGCAGCCATGATGGCCACTCAGGAACGGCGAGCCGTTTTCGTCCACGCTCAACAACCCGCGGTTTAATCGACGACCTAATCCCCGGCGCGGCCATACACCCGTTACGAAGGTCGAGTTTGACCGGGGCGCCGGCGCAGGGCGCGTTCAAACGTGATCGGCTCGCGCCTCCGCGCTTGCACCCGGAGCAGGACGCTCACAGGGCCGCAGATGATGAGCGGGGCTGCGCTCATCGCTGACCATCAGGGATGGCCGGTGCGCTGCGCGGCCGAGCGCTTTTAATGCTTGCCATCAACAGGGTAAAATGGCTGACCGCTCTTCGGGTAGGGCTACCCCTGACGCATCGCATCCAGACCGAATCGCTGCCCCATCGCACCGCGCAGCGAACCGAGCGTGGGATCATTGCTCTCCGTGTCAATCGGGCAGTGGTGGACGCATCGGATCAGGTACCACCTACGGATACCCCGCTCCAGGGTCGGAAGCATCCTCGCGCGCTCCACATGCCGCTTCTGCCTCATCTCAATCATTCCACTGGGCTCCCGCTCCGGCCGACAACCGGAGCCCGCCATAGTAAGCACGAGACCGGATACGCATACCTGCATCACGCCGCCGATGACCATTTCAGGGTCGCCTGTTCAGAGCTACTCTCCGACGAGCACAAGGAGACGGCGGTCGCATTCTGGCACAGAGCGCAGGCGTTGTTTCGCGCCGCGGGCGTAGAAGTCACGACCACCACCCACACTCCGTGATCGGCGGTCAGGTCCAGCCGCCCGTGTTCACAACGCCTCTGGAATTACGCCTAGAGTATTCTCCCGCCCCGTCGCCGCGGGGCTTCTCGGCCATCTTCGCCGGTGTCCTGTTGCGGGCGGGTGAGTGTGTCTCGGGTGCGTTCGTAGTCGATGCGTTGCGCATCGTCGGCGGGTACCGGCCCCAGCGGACTGGTCGAGGTGATGCTCCATCGGTCGCGGTACGCAGCAACCGCTCGGACCGCGACCATGCGGGCCTCGGCACCGAGAAGGCCGAGTCCTGCCGTCCAGGGAACAGGCTGCTCGAGCGCTGCTGTGGTGAGAGCGTTGAGGCGTCGGTCCATAAGGTGTTCGCGTTCTTCGAGCGCTCGCTGCGCCTCGGGATCGGAAATTCCAGTGGCTCGCGGGATGACGCCAGCGATGAGCCCTGCGGCACGGCGAGCGCTGGGAGGGTACGTGCTGGTGAGCTTTCGGATCCGGTACCGCAGCAGCGAGCCAAGATCATCGACCTCGTCAAAGTTCCCTGCGTGCACGACCCGTGGCAGAAGGCTTTCGATGTTGTGGCCGGCGGCTTCGAGACGGCGCAGCTCGGTGGTCAGGACCCCGAATGACTCAGTCTGGACGAGTTCATCGACCGCTTCGGTGGCGAGGCCGCCTCGCTCAAGCAGGGCGATCCATCGGTGTTGCTGAGCTTCTTGAGCGATGGTGTCGTATTCGGCAGCCAACTGCGCCAGCGACCCCCACGCTTCGTGCTCAGCGGTGATCGTGTCGTGAGCGGAATGCTCGGCACCGACGTGTTGGAGAATGCCGTGGAGGATGCTCCTAGCGGTCACCTGCAGGTCGTCACGGTGCTGATGTTCTTCCAGGTGATGTTGGTCGGTGGCGATGTAGGCACAGTTAGATTCCCGTCCGCGAGTCATCGCGACGTAGAAAGACTCACGGGTAATTTCTGGTGACGAGACGATCGCGTGCGCGGTATCGACCGTGGAACCTTGTGCGCGGTGCGCAGTGATCGCGTACCCCAGCTCGACATGTTCGCTCACGTACGCGGCAGGAAGGGTGATGGTGGTGCGCCACTTGGAGTGCGCAAGGCGGACAGTGAGAGATCCGTCAACGTTCGCGCGGGTCACAGTCCACCGGTCGCCGTTCTTCACCCACCCTCGCCCCATCGCGAGTCGTCGGTCGTTCTTTCGGGTGATGACCAGGTCACCGCGGGAGGCTTCGTTCCCGTCATGAAGTCGAACGCCGTCGAAGGCGACGTCGCCTGCAAGGACTCGGTCGGTGCGAGCGCGGGTGTTGAGTTCGGAGACGGTGTCGAGAGTCTCGGCGATCAACACCGAGACTTTCCCGTTTGCTTGGTCAGCGCGCCACGCTTGGTACGCGTGCTCGAGGATGTCCTCGTAGCCTCCCGGCGTGATCCGACCGTGGTCGAGGTACGTGTCGATCACGTCGGTGTCGCCGATACGCAGGCCGAGGGAGGCGTGTTTCTCCCACTCGTTACGGAACCGCCTCACGTCGGTGAGCTCCGGGGCATCGTCCCGGTCGCGGACGAGCATCCCGAACGCGCCACCGGCGTCCACAGCGGACAGCTGCGCCCAGTCGCCCACGAGCAACACCTTCGCACCGGCCTCGGCGGCGTGGGCGGCGATGGCGTCGAGGGCGAGCGTTCCTGCGAGGGAGGCTTCGTCGATGATGACGAGTTGGCCTGATGTGAGGTTCCAGTTGCCGTGGCGGTGTTCGTAGAGCCACTTCGCCGTGTTCTCCGTCGAGATCCCCAGATCCCCGGCCAGGACATCCGCTGCCGCCGCAGACGGCGCGAGACCGATCACAGAACCGCTGCCGTGGCATTTCTCCCACGCTCGCCGCAACGCCGACATAGTCGTCGTCTTCCCGGTTCCTGCTGGACCGACCAACACGTCGAGGGTGCGGGCGGAGACGCCGATCTTCGTGATCGCCCGCTCCTGATCCGGTGACAACACATGCCCGTCTCGGTTCTTCTTCCGCGCCGCCTGCTCGACCCACGTAAGCGGCACCGTCGGAGCGCTCCTGTCGTTCGACGCGGTGAGGAGTCTGTCTTCGGCGGCGAGCACCTGTTCGGATGAGAACACAGTTGAGGCTTTCGGGCGGAACACGCTCGATGCGTCCGCGCGGCGGAAGGTCGGCGGGCTCGACGCGAGCTCCGGCGGAGTCAACCGCAGCGAGAAGCGTTCTGCGGCGTCGACGATCTGTTCGGTGACGTGATCGCGGTCAGTCGCGGACGCGAACCGGAGTCCCATCGTCTGCCGGACAGCCTCCGCGTGAAGGTTCCATCGTTTCCATGTCGCCCGCCGGTCCCCCACCCGCGCCACCACGCCCTCGGCCACCTGATCGAGATCACCCAGGGGGATGTCGTCCGCGCGCAGCAACGGCTCCCCCACGCTCTCGGCCAGCAGCGTTGTGGCCCACATTGGAGCATCCTCCCCGAGAAGCTCGGTCGCACGATCTCGCCACCCAATGGTGAGGCTGCTCAGCGAGTGGTGCTGCTTCGGGGGTCGAGTCTCCAATGTGGCTTGTTGTCGGAGCTGCCACAACAACTTCGGCGACGGCTGCCTCCCATGCTTGGTCACGTAGTCGGCGACGAGGCGATCCTTGACCTGCTCGATATCGCGAGTGCGGGAGGAGAACTCGTCCATCAGCTCCTGCGGCACGCCGGCGACCTCCCACGCGGTCGACCGCCCCACGCCACGCTCTCGCGCTTCCCACCCCACCCCGAGAACCTGGGTAAGGTGGTCGGAGAGGACCGCGTTGTAGTGCTCCGACAGCCCCGTCACCGCAGCATGGATCGCCCGGGAGTCGAGGGTTCGCCATTTTCCGTCATGAACGGCCTGGACACGGTTCGCGACGACGACATGGGTGTGGAGCTGCGGATCCGACGCTCTGGAGTCGTAGTGGTCGTACGCTGTCGCGATCACACCCTGGACTTCGACCTGGGCGACTGCGCCCCGCGGCCCTTTCGCGCCGATCCGGGTCATCGCGGCATCGCGCTCGAACAGCGCGATCACATCTTGGATCGCGGCGTGATGCGCCTGGGCAATCAGTGCCTGTATCCCAGCGTCAGCGACCGCCCAGAGCGTCGAGACGGACTTCGGGACTGAGAACGTCAGATCGAACCCCGCCACCGGTGCGCCCGTCGGCTTCGCCGCCTCCTCGGCCTCGATCAGCGCGGTCTGGATCGCACGCTTCTCGTCGGTGAGAGTGCCGGAGAGTTTCTCGACGCGACGATCGACACGTTCCGCGGCGGTGGCGAATTTCCGGTATGGACGACCCAGTTGCTCGCCACTGTTCGGGTCCTGCCCGAACCCCATCAAACGCCGCAACTGCTCCTCGCTCACTGCCGTGCCCTCGGCCACACCGCCTTGGAGCCCGACGAGCCCGGATCCAGTCCATGTGCCCGGTGGTGTCCCCGACTCGAGGTAGTACCTCGTCAGCAAAGAAGCGGCGTCACGATCCCCGTCGCCGGTGACGACGGAGTTGAGTAGATACCGGTATCCGTCACCGGCGGTCATCACCCTGATGGAGACCGTCATATCCAGCAGGTACGCAACGACCTTCCACCGGACTACGCCGGAGAAGCGGTGCCTTTCTGCGTTTTGCAGCATGTCAGGGTGGCGCCAGTGAGCGATTGCCATGATCCGAGCCAGGCGTCAATCGCCTATCGAACGGTGTTCGGACAACCACCTCCACTGTGAAGGTGTGACGTGCCATGGACAGCAGTGTCCTGGAAGACTGGTGATGTGGGCGACTACTGGAATCACAACACCGCATACCACGGGTGGATTCTCCGCACCGGCCTACGCGACGACGTGCGTGACGTGCTGGACGTCGGGTGCGGCGACGGATTCCTGCTGCAGCGCCTTGCACCGCACGTCACCACAGCCGTCGGCATTGAACCAGATGCGGAGACCATTGGACACGCACGCACCCGACTGCACGGCGCCGAGAACGTTTCGCTGCAGTGCACCAGCTTTGCGTCTTTCCATCCCGGTGATGCACGGTTCGACCTCATCACCTTTGTAGCGACACTCCACCACATGGAGCTTCAGCCCGCGCTCGAGAAAGCTGCATCGTTGCTTCGCCCCGGAGGGCACCTGATGGTCGTCGGGCTCGCGGCGAACGACACCCGGGTCGACTGGATCCTCTCGGCAGCGACCCTTCCGCTCGTGAGGATCGGATCCCTCATACACCGCGAGACGGCGGACATCGGAGTCCCCATCGCAGAGCCGCAGGAGAACCTCGTGGCAATCCGGCAGATGAGCCGGGATATCCTTCCTGGACGCACGGTTCGCAGCGGGCTCTACTACCGGTACCTCCTTGCCTGGGAGAAACCCGTCAGCACGTCGCTCACCAGACACGAGTAGCGACAGTCCAGAGGCCTCACGGTCCCATTAGATCGTTGATTGCCGATCGTGTGTGGGAGATTCGAGGCACTGGGAGTTGACGAGACTCGGCCGGCTCGTCAGATGACACGAAGCAATCCATAGCGAGTCTCGTGATGCGTCGACCGTGGCGCCGTGAGGGCTCGGGCTGGTCGCTGTGGCCCGTACCTGCCAGGTGAGCCAGTTCGTCGCACACAGCGGCGGACAGGCCCCCAACAGCAGGGAGCCCCGCCGTGCCCGACCCCACACCACCACCCGCCCCGCGCCTCACCGAACTCTCCGAACCCGTCTTCGCTGATGACCGGGCCACGCTCCACCTAGGGGACGCTGTCGAGCTCCTCCCTCTCCTACCCGAGGCCAGCATCGACGCCCTCGTCACTGACCCGCCCTACGGCCTGAGCTTCAACGGGCACGCCTGGGATGACGCAACCGGATTCCGCGAATCACTCCCCCACGTCGACACCAGTGCGATGAGTGCACCCGAAGTGTTCGAAACCTGGTGCACCGCCTGGGCTGCAGGAGCGCTATGGGCGCTGAAACCGGGTGCACACCTTGCTGCATTCGGCGGTACACGCACGTGGCACCGGATGGTGCGCGGGATCGAGAATGCAGGGTTCGAGATCCGAGACCAGATTGCATGGTTACACACCACCGGCATGCCTAAAAGCATGGACCTCTCCCACGCACTCGACAAGCACGATGGCGCGCAACGCACAGACCGCATCGTGCAGACCAGCAATCATGATGGGGTGCTTGGTGCGACGCGTACTGTTTTGTCGAAAGGCACTCCCGTGACTGCGGACGCGAAACGGTGGGAGGGCTGGGGCACAGCCCTGCGGCCCGCGTTCGAGCCGATCATCATCGCCCGCAAACCACCCGGGGGAAAGATCGTAGGGAACATCCTCAAACATGGAGTCGGCGGGATCAACATCGACGGCGGCAGATTCGCTGACGATCGGTGGCCGACCAATGTCGCATTCGATGCAGACCAGGCGGACGCGCTAGATGTGCTGACGGGGACCTGGCAGGGCGAATCGTTATCACGGAAGTTCCCAATCTTCCGCTTCGAGCACAAGCCCTCCCCCGCAGAGCGCCCCCGCGCGTTCGGAATCTCTCACTCAACCGTGAAGCCTCTCGGGCTGATGCGCTGGCTCGTCACACTCGTTACACCGCCGGGCGGGACCGTGTTAGAGCCTTTCGCGGGTTCGGGTACGACGGTGGAAGCAGCAAAGGGCGTAGGGTTCCACGTCGTCGCGGTAGAGAGGGACCCGTCGTTTGTGCCGCTGATCATTTCCCGACTCGACCGATGACATCGGCACTCCCCGTCGTGGCTAGGCGTCTCTGACAATCAGCGCGGCGACTCTCGGTCGCTCCGCCGAAGGCAACGGCGATCGCGACGGTGGCGTCGTCGTCGCGATTGTCCAGCGTCGCCGGCTCCGAGCCGCGCAGGATGCTCAGCGCGCGGGCCTCGACGCCGCCATGGATCAGTGTGAGGAAAACTAGCCCATCTCTTAACTCGTTCCCTGGATGCGTCACTCGGCTTCGCTAACGAGGCTGCCACCGAACCACCTTCAACGTCGAGCCGTTCCCCCGGCCACCACGATCCCGTTTCGAACCAACAGGAGATCTTACTAGTTGGTATCATCTGGCAGGTCAACGCCTCAGGAGGGAAGCAACTCAATGCCCGTAGGAGATCGAGGTCGCCAGCAACGATCTATCGCAACTCGAGAGGCTTTGGTCCTCGCGGCTGGCCGAGTCTTTGCAAGGATGACCTACGCCGAGGCGCGCCTGAAAGATATCTCCGAGGATGCGCAGGTCAGTCCCGGATCGATGTACTTTCACTTCGGCAACAAGAAGGACTTCGCGTTGGCCGTGCTCGACCATGAGCAAGAGCGTATGAAGCAGGTCCTGACAGAGGTAACGGGCAGCGATGATCGCGGCTTGGACAAGCTCCTCCGTCTCGGCGGTGGACTGGGCGAGCTGATCTCGTCCGACGTCGTTGTGCAAGGAGGTATCAAGCTCTCCTCACAACCAGGCACGGATTTCGGTTCTCACTCAAGCGCCCCGTATTTTCAATGGATCGAGATCACGCGCACAATCATTGACGCAGGAATCCGCGATGGATCGATCAACCCGGAGATCGACTCACAGGTCTACGCGGTCATATTCAATGAGATGTTCGTCGGCGCACAGGTCATCGCCGAGCTCGCAGACTCCTGGCAGTCTCTGCCGGCGCGAATCCAGGATCTAAAACCCGTCCTCGAGAAGCTTCTCTCCTCTCCGCGCACAGGTTCGGCATCTTCGATACCCGGGCGTTCTGCCACATGAGGTCCTCGTCAGCAGATGTTGCAGATCAGGCATCGGTCGGGTCACGCTATAGCGGGCACCGAACGAACGCTTGAACGCCCGGGAGCAGGGCCGGGACCATAGAACCTGAGAAGCTTGCCTTGAGTCGTCCGTGCTGCAAGACAGTTCCCTTGAACTGTCCGTTGGTCACCGTAGTCAAGGGTATCTCCGGCACGGGATAAGCGTCGATGTAGGTCTCGAAATCCAGTTTGAGGCCACGTAGCGCTGCTTTCGAGGTGTCCGCGACCGTGCGTTCGATCGCGGACACTACCGTCATCGCCGTCACATGATCGTGCTCATGGTCAAAGAACGGCTGCACCATCGGCCCTGGGGCCGTGGCACCGGTCGTTGATCCTGAATAGCCGGATGTCGGCAACGCAGCATCCTCACGCGGCAGTGCGGGCGACGCGGAACGAAGACGCGCATAGGTCCCCACGGGCAGAAATCGAGCAGACAACCGGCCTTCGAGCACCTCGCCACTATCAAGTCTCATTCTGGCGGAGGCTTTGGCGGCGCGAACCACGGAGCGTGTGACGGAGAACACACAGTCTGAGACGTGCAAGACGCCTTGTCGCGACACGCGGTGCCACGAACCCGGATCGCGCATCTGCAGGGAGATAGAGGCAAGGGCGAACACGTGATCCATGGGGACGTGCAAAACTCTGTGGGCGAACACGAGACCGGCTTGTCGCCAGACCTCCATCAACGCCGGGAGCTGTGGCGGGGCAGTAGAGCTGGGAAGGCTGAACGAGGCTTCCATCTCATCCTCGTCGGTAACCCGATAGGAGGTCAGCCAGGAATTGCTCTCTGCGCGCTTGTGGGTGAGCGCTGGATCGACCGGGGAGGCGATCATCGTTCTACTGTACTTTCGAACATGTGCCGCACGCTCGCCTTCTTCCCCAGTCGCGCACCCAACGTGCTACCGCCGGTGACATCGATCGATGATCCGGTCGTTCGCGACGAACGTTCTGAGATCAGGAAGCTCACTGCGTCCGCCACGTCCGTCGGGTCCGCGACGCCTCCGAGTACCGAGAAGCTCGACATGTACTCGCGCACCCTCGGATTTTGGAAGGCGGGATGGCCGTTGTCGGTGAATCCCGGAACGACGTTGTTCACTCGAATCCCTTGAGGCGCGAGAGCTTCCGCTGCGTTCCTCGTTAAGGACTCCAGGGCCGCCTTGCTCATGGCGTACACGATGTCCCCGGGGCTCGAGAAGTGCGCGTTCGCCGACGAGATGTTGACGATGCTTCCGCCTTGCTCCATGCGCTCCGTCAGTGCTTGTGTCAAGAAGAATGCGGCTTTCGTGTTCACTGCGAAATACTTGTCGAACTGCTCGACCGTGGCCTCCTTCATCGAGGGGCCGGTCAGGAGGGCCGCATTGTTTACCAGACCGTAGAGGGCGTATCCCCTGTCAGAGACGACGCGGTCCACTGCTTTCACGAGACCGTCCAGACCGTCTCGACTAGAAAGATCTGAAGATGCGACGTGGAGCGAACGGCCCGAACTCGAGAGTTCGGTGGTCAGCGTCTGGGCGGAGGCGTGGTCCTGGCCATATGCCGCGAGAACGCTGTAGCCGTCTTCGGTCAGACGGTGGCAGATCGCGCGACCGATCCCACCGGTCGAGCCAGTGACGACGACGAGTTGTGAGCGATTCATGAGCTTCTTTTCTCCGGGGTTGCTTTGTGGCGCGTCAGGAGCCATCAGCGAGCTCTTGTTCTCGGCTGGTGATCAGTGCGAGGACAGTGGCGGTATCCATGTCGATGCGCCGAGCTTCAGACAGGAGGGGTTGCAGGTAGCGATCGGCGAACTGCTCGCGTCGATGCCGACGGAGTCGTTCCCTGGCGCCGGGTGAGACGAAAGCGCCGATCCCTCTGCGCGTGTGTATGAACCCCTGCGCGCTCAGCAGTCTCAAGGATTTTCCTGTCGTGGAGGGGCTCGAGTCATGGATGACGGCGAGTTCCGAGGAGGACGGGAGCGCTTCGTCCTCGGGGTAGTTTCCGACGATGATCTCTGTTTCGATCCACGAGGCCAGGCTTCGACTCAGCGGCGGTCGGAAGCCGGCCGCAGATGCTGTCCCGAGTGCTGTCATCGAACCAGAATCTCTCTTCAGAACGTGTGAGGACGCCTGGGCGGTCATTGGCTAGCCGCCGAGGGAGAAGAATGCGATCGCGGCGATGAGAACGACGGCGCCGATGACGATCCAGACGATGGTGCTGCGCTTCTTCTGCATGATGCGGGGTTCCTTCCAGGTGGTGCGGTGCGGTGAGGGTTTCATGAGGTCAGGCGTCGCGGCGGATGAGGGTGACGGTGTACACGACGACGGAGAGGAATGCCCAGGCGAGAAGCACGAGGGCGGCAATGCCGGGCGGCAGTTCGGTGACGTCGTAGCCGGGTGTTCCGACAAGGCTTAGACTCGCCTGGTCGGGTAGGAACCGGATGCCGTCCGGCCATTGCAGGATTCCGGTGGCGACGACGATGGGCAGGGCGATCATGATCGCCAAGGGGGCGATGGTGCCTTTGAGGATCCCTGCAAGCCCGAAGGCAATCAAGGACATGAGCAGATACACGCCGACCCACTGCGCGCAGTTCAGCGCGAGCTCCCATGGACTCAGGCCGACGGAAACTCCAATGACCAGGCGCGCCGGGACGATCGCGATGAGGGCTGCTACGAAGCAGATCGCCACCGTCGCGGTGAGCTTGGCGAACGCGAGGGCGCCGCGGCGAGGAGTGGCGACCAGGCTTATCCGCAGTTGCCCGCCATGGTGCTCCGTCGCGGCCGCCCACACCGGAATGACGAGGAAGGCGTAGAGCGGTGCGAGCATCACCATGCCGAACGACGACAACCGGGAGGGCACGACGGCATTGCCGGTGTAGAACAGGAGCCCCGACGCGTCGATCGCGGCCAGAGCAAGGTTCACCGCCAGAGTGATTGCAAGTATGAGGACCGTTGCGGGATGGCTGATGATCTTCGTGATCTCCGACGCGATCTCATCGCGATGCCGAATATCCGGGTGTCGGGATGCGAGGGTCATCGGGCATCCCTTCTCCCGATCGCGATCAGCGCGCACGTGGAGGCGATAACGGCCCACGCCGTCAGGACGAGGGCACCTTGCAATGCGGTCCCGCTGAGCGGCACAGGCACGATCGCGGCGTCTTGGAACAGGAGGTTGCGTGCGGCGCTGAAGGGGAGGAACGCATCGACAATAGGGGCGATCATCGCGACGACCTGTGAGAACGTCAGCGTAAGAAGTGCGACCGAAACGATGATCCCGGTGAGCGCCCGTCGAGCGATGAGCGTGATCGCCGCTCCGGTCAGCGTGATGGTCACCACGAAGAGGATCACCCGTCCGGCCTCTTGCAGCATCGGAGTCGTCCACAGCAGGTCGGGGTCCCAGTCCTTGCTGGAGAGGTAGATCAGCACCAGGGCGATCACGATGAAGACGAGCGCGAGGCCTGCTGCGTAGAACGCGATGGCGAGGACCTTGCCGATGACGAAGCGCGCCCGGTTTGGCACGGCGACGAGACTCAATCCGAGCTGCCCGGTCTTGAACTCGGTGCCCGCGATGATGGCACCGAGGACGGGAAGCAGCAGGCCGGCGTTCACGACCGCGGTGCCGATAGACCCACGCATCTGCGTGGCGACGTGCACGGTGCCCAGGAAGGTCTTGGCTGTACCGTCTGGTTGCACGTTCTCGACCATGGAGACGTGGTCTACATACAGGCTGTGCTGCATATAGAGGAAGAGAACGACGATGACGGCAGTGACGATCCAGACTCCGGGGAGAGTGACGAACTTCGTGGTTTCAGATCGAATGGTGCTGAGCATGGCTGTCACCAGCTCTGCCCTGGTTCGCTGCCAGTGAGAACGAAGAATGCGGCCTCCAGCGAGGCGTGCCCCTCAGTGATGTCATCCAGGGTGCCGTCTGCGATGATGCGACCTTTGTTGATAATCACGATGTCGTCCACCGTCTCGGCGGTCTCGCCCATGAGATGACTGGACAGCAGCACAGTGTTGCCCTGATCGGCATAGCGACGCAAGAAGGTGCGGACCGTGCGGATGCCTTCCGGGTCGAGCCCGTTCACGGGTTCATCGAGCACGAGGATGCGCGGCTCGCCAAGGAGCGCGGCCGCAAGACCGAGGCGCTGTTTCATGCCGAGTGAGTACTTGCGGACGCGAATCTTTGCCGCGTCCGTGAGGCCGACTGTCTCCAGCACCTCGGCGATCCGCTGGGTTGGGATGCGGTTCGACTGCGCGATCCACCGAAGATGATCGATGCCGCGCCGCTCGGGCACCGCAGAGGCGCCATCCAGCATCGCGCCGACCGTGCGCAACGGCTGATCGATGCTCGCGTACGGCTTGCCGTCGATGAGTGCGGTGCCGCCGGTAGCGCGGTCAAGGCCCAACAGGATGCGCAGTGTGCTGGACTTACCGGCACCGTTGGGGCCGAGGAACCCGGTCACTCGTCCGGGCTTCGCGGTGAAGGTCACCGCGTCGACAGCGGTCTTGGGTCCGTACTTCTTCGTTACGCCGGTGATCTCGATCACAGAGCACGCTCCTCACGATGGTTGGCGGGATGCCGTTACTTCCACCGTGCCGCGCTTGGATCTGCGGTTGTGACCCCCGGAAGTGGACACTTATGACGGCCGGCAGCGCCGTGTGCCTTCGTCGCTCAGCGCCGCTCGTGCAGGAGCCCCGCCTCATGGGCGAGCACCGCGAGCTGCGTTCGATCGCTCACACCGAGCTTCTGGAACAGCCGCTTCACGTAGGTCTTGATGGTCTCCGTGCTCAGATGCAGCTCCTCCGCGATCCCCGGATTCGTCCGCCCTTGGGCGATGAGCCGGATCAGCTGGAGTTCACGACGGCTCAGCTGCGCCTCGGTGAAGGCATGGGGCTTCGAGCGGGGACGGGCGCTGAACTGCTCCAGCAGGCGCGACGTGACCTCCGGGGCAAGGGTGCTATGCCCGGCAGAGACCACCCGGACTGCCTGAAGCACCTCCTGCGCCGATGCGTTCTTCAACAGGAATCCGGCAGCGCCGTGACGCAGCGCTTCGTCGACGTACTCATCCAGATCGAACGTCGTCAGCACGATGATCCGCGTCCGTAGTCCTTCAGCGCCGCGGACCACGTCGAGACCCGAGCCATTCGGCATCTGCACGTCGACCAGCGCTACGTCCGGCGTCCACTCGGACATCAGCTGCAGCGCCTCCTGTCCGGTGCCCGCCTCCGAGACGAGTTGGAACCCAGGAGTGCCGTGAAAGAGGCGCCGGTAGACGATACGGAAGTCCGCGTCGTCGTCGGCGAGGAGAACGGTGATCGGCCCGGTCATATCTGACCTGCCGCGGGGAGACTCACGAGGAGCCGAGTGCCACCCTCGAGGCGGTTCGTCACCGTCATCGAGCCTCCGGCCGTTCCCACCCGCTCCCGCATCCCGGTGAGCCCCATGCCTGGACGGTACCGGGCTGGGAGCCCCATGCCGTCGTCGTCGACGCGCACTGTCAACGACCCGTCCTCCTGCCAGATAGCGATCTCGCACCGGGTCGCCTCGGCATGGCGCACAGTGTTGCTGAGCGCCTCCTGCACAACTCGTGAGACGATCGCGGTCAGCTCGTCGTTGAGCCCGGTAATGTCCATCTCAGACTGAACTTCTAGGCCGCTGACCCGCGCTGCGACCACGAGCTGAGGAAGAGGAGTCGCACGGCCCGGTCCCACGTCGCCGCGACGCAGGGACCGCACTAGCTGCTGCACCTCTTCCAGCGCACCGCGCGCGCGCTGTTCGATATCGGCCAGAGCCGCCCTCAGCTCCGCCTCCCCGAGACCGGTCAAGCTGCGCGACACGTCGGCTTCTGCACTGATCACGCTGAGCGCATGGCCGACCACGTCATGCACCTCGCGCGCCATCGAGGTCTCCTGTAACGCCCGCTCGTACGCGGCCCGCCGATCGGCGGACTCTCTCACGGCCTCCAGGCGCTTCGCTTCGGCTTGTCCCAGCAGCCACACCGTCCCGATCACGACAGCTGAGAAGATGACGCGCTGATTTACCGCCGCTGGCGACGATGAGCCGTGGGTAAGGGAGACCAACACCATCGTGGCCACCGACGCGCCCCCGATGATCCTGCTCCGGCCTACGCGCTGCAGTGCAAGCGGATACAGGCACCAGGCCACAGCCAGCATGGGGTCGGCGCTGACCTGCAGCATCCATCCCGCACCCGTCGCTGCGAGAGCGATGATCGGGGCCGCGCTCGGCAGCCGCCAGCGCAAGATGACGGCTGCAGCCGAAACGGATGCCAAGCAGATGCCCAGAACGAGGAGGCCGGCGCTAGGAGTGGACAACAGGCCCGGAACCCAGAAGACGACCACGAGCACGATCGCCACGGCAACATCGGGCCACCGCACCCAGGGCCTTCGCACGGAACGCGCAATTGAACGCGGGGATCTGCGCGTCCCGCGCGGTCCCTTGACCTCATCCATCCTGATGCTCCTCGGTTGGTCGGCAGGAAGCTGTCGCCGAGCACCATGCTGACATGGCCAAGCCGTCTGTGCACAGGCGCTGACGTCCGAGCGAGGACATAACGTGCCCGAATATGGAGGCGCGGATCTAGGCCGCCGCCGTGAGGATGCGTACAGCCCGGACTGGGCCGAGACCGAGGCCGAGTCGGATCACCATCCGTGCTCCGGAGTAGACGCGGACACGTTCGCGTTTGATCGTGACGAGCATCGGCTCCCACTTGGGCTCACTTCGCACCGACGCCACGAGGCGCTGCATCTCGGGATCAGTCAGGCTACGGCTGACCAAGCGTCCGTCACCGACCTTCTCGACCAACTGAGCGAGATTCCCACACCTGCGGCAACTATCGTCATACAGCAAGAATCTCTCCACGCGCTCATCCTTTCGTTCCTGGCGCCGACGTCGAAACAGCGTCTTCGGCGTGCCCAGAGGATAGGAACTGGCGGGCTGCCAGCTCCTGGTACAGGTCACTCGTCACCATGAGGTCGCCGTGCGTACCCTCGGCAACGACCTCGCCGTGATTCAAGACGACGATGCGATCTGCCGAGGCGACGGTGGACAGTCTGTGCGCGATGATCAGGGTGGTCCGCCCCGTCGCGGAAGGGGCGATGGCATCCTGCACGAGAAGCTCGCTTCTGCCGTCCAGACTTGACGTCGCCTCGTCCAGCAGCAGGACCGAAGCACGTCCTGCAACCGCCCTCGCGATCGACAGACGCTGTCGTTCCCCACCACTCAGACCTTGTCCATGTTCTCCCAGGACCTTGTCCAGGTAGGAGGTCGGATTCGTATCGTGCGGGTCGATAAGGCCCACAGATATCAGTGCCGCCACACACTCGGAATCGACCAGATCGGATCGGCCGAGTGTCAGGTTCTCTCTAACCGTTCCAGGCAGCACGGCTGAGTCTTGATCGACGTAGGCGAGACGCGAACGCAAACAGTCACGCGATAACCCCTGCACGTCGCCGCCTTCGAAGTAGATCCGACCGAGCGTCGGCTCGTAGAAGCGCTCCAACAAGGCAAACAGGGTGGACTTTCCGGCTCCAGACGGTCCTACGAAAGCGACGGTCTCGCCAGCCCGAACCTCGAAAGAGACCCCTCGCAGAGCCCATGCCCGGCTCGGATCATCCGGTGAAGCACCTGACGGGTAGTCGAAGTGCACATCCTCGAACCGGATTACTCCTCCGTTCTGAGATGTCGCGCCGGTCACCGCATCCGAGGTGATGTCGGGTTCGACTGATTCGGCCCTGATCCGCAGTACCCGTGAGAGCGAGCCGAATGCTTCACCCAGTGACGCCACGATGCCGCCCACCGTCGCGACGGGTGCAGCCATCATCATGAGGTACATGATGAAGGCGCTGAGTTCGCCGACGCTGGTGACGCCTGCTGCTACGCGAAGAGCGCCTACCCCAACAACGACGATGAGGAGGGTCTGGATGGACACTCCTGAGACGGTCTGGAGAATCGCTCTGAGCCTCGCGGCCGTGTAGCCGGCGGATCGCACCGAGGCAGCGTGGTCCGCAGCCCGAGAACTCTCATGCTCTGTAGCCCGGGCCGCCCTAACGGTTCGGATAGCACCGAGAGTTAGTGACACGCGTTCGGCAAGCGAGCCCAGTGCGTTCTGCATGCGCAACCCGACGGGTCGCGTTCTCTTCCCGATTGCCAGCAGGACCATCAGTATGACGACTACAGCGACGAGAGATACCGCCATGAGGGTGAGGTCGATCACGGCCATCATGACGAGTGAAGCAAGAACGGTGAGCGAACTGACAGCCAGGTCTACGAGTCCGGACGTAAAGAAGTGCCTGGTCTCAGACACATCCGTCGTGACACGCGAGACCATGTCGGCTCGCTGCCTGCTCTCAACCCGGGCGATCGGAAGACGGTAGATATGCGCGATCAACCCTTTTCGCGCCTCGAACGCGTAGCGTTCTCCGGTTCGCTCGATCAGCAGTTCCCGGATCGCTGTGAGCCCGGCGCCGAGGAGAAGCAACGAGACCAAGATGACCACCTGCCCGGTGGGGAGTTCACCATCGAAAGTGTCGACGATCGTCGAAATGACGATGGGTTGGACCAACGACGCCGCGGCCGCGAACAGTCCTATGACGAATGCGACTGAGAGTGGTCGCCAGTACGGGCGGACGAGATCCAAGACGTCGCGGAACCCCGCTGAAATTTCCTCGCCTGCGGCCGGCACTGCATCATTGTCATTCATGACCTGAGCTCGCCCACTGCCGCGTCGTATCGCGGTGCCGCCCGTAGCATGACGCGCAGACCCTCAAGCGATGTGACTTCACCGACGGGCGTGCGGTCGACCTCGACCCAGGCGTGCGCCAAGAACGGCTGTTCCCTGATTCCGGTGCACCAGGTAAGGCCGTGCCCGTGAAGTCGCGCCAGTGTCGCGCTCGCCACCGACCGCGGGAGACAGCCCTCGCCCGCGCACAGCGTGCTCACTGAGACGACCAGTGTCCGATAGCGCTCCGCACGCTCTGGCGTTGGTCGCTTCCCTCCTGAAACGACAACCCGCATGGTCGATCGAAGCAGCCGAGGGGGTAACAGGCACAAAATGAACGCGACACCAACGGAGAGACGGGCAAGAAATGACTCCCCACGCGATCTGTCGGTCGCACCTGGTTCTGGCAGTACGGCGCTACTCACCGCGCACCTCGATCAGTCGCGCCTTCTTCAGGTCCCTCAGCAACGCGTCGATATCGCGCTTCATTGTCTCTGGATCGACGTTATAGTGCTCCGCGATGAGTGCGGTCACCTGGTTGAGGGACTTGCCTTCCTGGATGCCGCGGACGAACTGCGCGCCGACGCCGTTGAGATGCCAATAGACACCGCGAGCAGTGTCGAGAAGGATCGATCCGTCTTCAGACTCAGTCAGCTCCACCGAACGTCTGAGAACGACTGTCATTGCATACTCCCCACAGCGATCTTCGCCTTTTCATCTGCCAAGGAGCGGAGCCAGCGTTCCGCGAACTCGAGGTCCAATATGTCGGTGTAGGCCGCGCCGTCGGGAGAGTACGAGTTGGCGACGCGAATGACCTCATGATCTTCGATGAGGCCCAGCTCTCCGAGGAAAGACCCCCCTCCAAAGAGATCCTTTACGCTGGACCTGATCTGCTGGTGCTGAGAGAAGACCTCTGCCGTGTAGTCACCCTTGTCGCGTCGAAAGAAGTACTCGATACTCATCGCAGGCGGTCGCCCCGCTGCGAGGAGCGGTTTCGTCGGCGACTGACGTGTGCGGTCAGCGTGGTTCAGGGACAGCGCCACGTCGATTACTCGTCTATCCAGGAAAGGGCTGTCGAAGACGATCTGCGGTGAGAGAGCGTTCATCCTCCGGACCACTGCCCCGTGGACACTGAGATACGAGAGGATCTGGTGCTGGGTGCGATCAGGGCTCAACGACGTGACGCCGGACTCAAGCTCGGTCAGGCAGAGCGAGCTGAAACGCTGTCGCGCAGTCGCCGTATGCATGGGGCCGAAGTTGGGGATCTCGAGCCAATCTGCATAGCCGGCAAGGCTTCCCCGCTGTTTCGTGAACTCACCCCTCGCCATCGAGCGCAGCTCATCGGCAAATGTTGACCGAGCTCCCAGCATCCGAAGCATGTCGAGCGTGGGGATGCGGTTCACCTTCCGGTACTTCCGCAGCCACCGGAATCTCCTTCGGGTGTTCGTTCGGAGGAATGACCACGGCAGACTCGACACCTGCCCGAATAGGGCGTCTCCCGCGTGGCCGTTCAGATGCAGGCGGCTGCCGCTCGCGCCCAAAATCCGCTGAAGCGGAATAGCTGACGCCGCTGTTTTCGCCATAGCGCTAGGACCCTCGGGGAAGGCGCCCACCGTTGCCGGTACAGCTTCGTCGATCTCCTCCAGCATCTGAAGGTAGGGCACGCGGACATGTCGAGACGCAATCTCGGTGGCAGCGCGATCTGACCATTTTGAGTCGTTGTTGAGGTCGTTGGCGCTGCTCATGTAGAAGGTGGTGAGATCAACACCGAGTTCCGCGAGAGCGAAGCACAGCGTTGTGGAGTCGAGTCCTCCTGAGAGATCAGCGCTGACCCTGTCCTGGTCAGCAACGCGGAGCATCAGGGCCTGGAGCATGGCGATCTTCAGTCCCGGCCCCGTTGAATCGAGGTCTTCGGTTGGCGACGGAGGCATCCACCACCGAGACGAGGCAGTGCGGCCATCGTCGTGAATCGTGACTTCCTCGCCGAAGCCCAGGGCATGCACATTGCGCCAGATCGGCCTCCGCAAAAACGGATGCGTGACTTCAGAGTTCGCCAGCCTGCCAGCCAGGGAACCCAGATCGAGCTCGAACTGGTTCAGTGCGGCCAGCGGATACTGACTATCGGCTGCGAGGACGATCTCGTCGATTCGCGTCCAGAAAACAGAACGTCGCTGCGATACCGGTGCATAGATGCGTGTTTTCGTCCCGTCCCGCCCGATCAGAAGCGTGTCGAACTCGACGAATCGATGTGCAAGGGCTGCAAGCCCATCCATCCGATCTTGCTTCACCGCGCTTGAGAGGGGCTCATCGCTTTTGAGCTGGGAACCGACCATGACGACATCGACGTTGCGTCCCCGCGTGTGCACAAACTGCTCATCACCCAGCACCCACGGACGCCCAGACCTATGCGTGAGCACAGTTGCTCCGACGAGATCGTGGAGCGCGGCTTCAATTCGAGGCTCGATATCTCTGTCGGGCATTATCGCGAAAGCCATGGGCATCTCACCTCGTGGAATCTTCGGGTCTATCGGGTGTACCAGACAGACGTGGATTGAGTGGAAGAGTTCGGGGCGGCGCGAATCGTGCGCTGCCCCGAACTCCTGCTCCGTGGCTTACCAGCAGTTAGGGTCGAGGCTCCACAGCGAGCGAGCCTGGAAGATGTCCAGACAGCGCTGCTGCCCAAGCGATCGCGTCATCTTCCGGAAGGATCCGACCTTCGTGAGGGCCGGCGCCTGGTACTGGTTCATGCTGTTCCCTTTCTTCGATGAATGGGTTGACGTTCAGGTCCGCTTTGACCGACGCGTTGTCCATGACCCCATCGCAGTGAGGTCGCCATAGTTTCGTGGACACTGCTGGCCGATCTCCCGACTGTTGCGTCATCCATCCAGTGCTTCGGCCGAAGCAAAGTACTTCCGCCGCCGGCGGAGTGCCCGCCTGAGGTCGATAATAGGTGGGGAGTCCTACTTTTTACAAGCACCCAGGGTGGAGTCGTCAGCGGCGTATCTGTCGAAGGTGTCACCGCAACGCCATTGCTCAGTCTTAAGCCGTCACATCGTGACGGGGTGAAGTTGTGGGGTGGCGGACGTCTCGGAGGGAGGACGGCCCGTTGGAATTCCCAGTGTGCGTGAACCGCGCTGCGTACACCTCTGCTACCAGACGCGTCGTCTGCGATGAGAGCCAGCTCCTTCTGGTGAACACTGGCGCCACGCTCTTGAACTTCGAGAGCGGGGAGCTGGAGGCAAACGCAGGCGATGTGATTCTGCTGCCGCGCAGGCAACGGTATGAGGGGACACCTCTAGGACATGTGACGATCACGACGGCCCGCATCGACACGACGTTTCTTCGAGATCAAGCCAGATGGCTACCCGAAGATAACGCGTTGATCTCAGCGCTCGTCGCTCCCGACTCAGACGTCGCACCCCTCGTCGTGAATCCACCGTTGCGGGAGGTCCCCCGTATCGATGCCGCGCTGCGCCAATTGATGCAAGGTCAGCTTCGCTACACTTCTCCGTTCCGCCGATTCCGTCACGTTGCCGACCTTTTCGACGCACTGACCGCCCCTTCGAGCGCACCTTCCACGCACGACTCAGTGCGTCGGGCGGTGGCCCTGCTGGTGGAGCACTCCGAGCACGCCTGGACGATGCAATCGCTCGCGGAAGCAGTACTGCTCTCCCGATCTCAGCTGAATCGCCTTTTTCAAAGGGACGTCGGAATGGGACCGGCGGGGTTCCTCCGACACCAACGCGTACGCCGGATGGCTGCACTCCTCACCGCAACATCGGAAACGGTAGAAACTATCGCCCGCCAAGTCGGATGGACGAATCCGAGCCATGCAGCACGGGCATTCCGCACCGTCACTGGAGTATCGCCACGCCACTATCGGAGGCACCATCGGGATGACCCCAGACCTCCCGAAAGGACGGATATGGGGTTTGCCCCGGCCGGGGCCCGGTCGGCGATGAGGTAATGGCATCGGCGAAGTTCCCACCGCGGAGCAGCGCCCTGGAGCACAACCACCCACGCCTTGGAACAAGGTGCTGAACAGCATGACCAGGCGACGGTCCTTGACCGGATCGGCGTTGACGCAGCTTGCTGCGGAGCGCAGCACACCGACATCGAGCCGGACGGCCTAGATCCTTCTATTCCCGCCCGTGGTCGCACTCAAAGGATGGTGCAGGGAATCCACTTCGCGCCGCTGGAGGTGGGCACCTGCTACTTGACGATTTGGCGCATGTTCTTGACGAAACGGCGCAATCTCCCCGAGAACTCTCGCAGTATCCGTTGGGGTTCGAGTAGGGGTTGAGGATCAGAAGGGGAACGCTCACGAGCGGATTCTGCTGGCAGCCGGCTGCTGCCGCACCTTCCCGGTGACTCCGCGCACGAGCACCCAGGCCCGTGCCGTGTCCTGAAGGAGGTGCACATGACTATCACCGACCCCTCTACCTGGCCGATGCCGGCACACCTCCACGGGGGGCTCGCACATGCTGCTGCCACGTATGCCGCCGCGGGCATCCTGGTGTTCCCGTGCGCGCCTGGTCAGAAACGTCCGCTGACCGAGCATGGGTTCCGGGACGCCAGCACCGACCTCGTGCAGATCGATGCGTGGTGGGGTCGGCATCCGGACGCGAACATCGGCATCCCTACCGGGACGGTCGTGAACGTGCTGGATGTGGATGTGCACGCCACCGGCACCGGATACCCGATTCTCCGCACGCTCCATCGCGAGGGCCTGATCGGCGGGTGGGGGCAGGCCGTGCGCTCTCCGTCGGGTGGGCTGCACCTGTACTACCCGACCGACTCGGACCGGCAGGTGGGGTCGTGGTCTCGGGGGCGGGCGCATGTGGATTTCCGCGGCACCGGCGGCTATATCATCGCTCCGCCCTCCGGCATCACCGCCGGCCACGGAAACCGCCGCTACGAGATCATCGCCCGAGGCCGTGGCCCGCGCCCGGTTGATGCGGATGCGATCCGCGAACTGCTGACGCCCCAGCGTGAGCAAACGCTACGCCCGCTCAACCCGGTAATTTTGCGGGAGCGGGCGGTGGAGAAGCTCGTGGGGTGGGTCGCTACATTGCCGGAGGGGAACCGGAACGCGGGTCTGTTCTGGGCAGCATGCCGGCTCGCTGAGGCCGGCCTCGCTGAGCCGGACACTTTCGGGGTGCTCAAGCCTGCCGCGTCGGCCGCTGGGCTCGAGGCGCGAGAGATCGCGGCGACGATCCGCTCTGCCCACCGTGCCACGCGGATCACTGAGGTGCCGGACGATCCTGTCGCGGATGAGGTTCGCTTCTTCTCGGGGATCGGGAGGTAGCCATGACCCGCCCGGCAGTGACAGCTCGCACCCGATGTGATCCTGATCTGAGCCTGGGCGAACAGATACCCGACGTCCCGTCATCGGGAGGGGTGTCGCCGTTCGTCGTCGGACTCGCAGTCACCGGGACGATCCTGCTCGCGTTAGGAGCGTTCTGGCTGTCTTTCACCACTCTCCGTGACCTCGCCGTCCTCTCCGGGATCTCCGAGGGGCAGGCGTGGATGTGGCCGTTGATCGTGGACGGCGTGATCCTGGAAGCCACAATCAGTGTCGTCACGCTGCGGGATTCTGCCCGCAGCGCGCGGCAGTTCGCGTGGCTGCTGCTTGGTGCGGGCGCCGGAGTGAGCGTGGCGGCGAACAGCACCCACGCGGTAGTGGCCGCCGACACGCGAGTGCCCGCCGTGATCGCTGCGTTGGTCGCGTCGGTACCACCGCTGGTGCTCCTCGCGATGACGCATCTCACTGTCGAGCTCACCCGGAACAGCACAGCCGCCCCCACTGTCCGAGAATCGGCAACTCCCCCACCAACGGTCGACGAAAACACTACCTCCGTGGCAGCCAAGGAATCAGATCGTATCGAGCAAGTCATGATGTCTGAACCGTTCGAAGCGACGGTCCCGGCGCGACCAAATGAGCACCCCACTGTCCGGCCGATCACGATGCGTGCAGAGAAAGAGCGACGAGATGCCCGCGCTCAAGCGCTCGCGCTCAACACGGAGGGCGTGTCGAAGAGGGAGATCGCCGCGCAGCTTGGCGTGCATCCCACCACGGTCGGGCGGTGGGTGAACGCACCTGACCGGCAACAGGACGGAGACCCCAATGGCTGACCCCACCGACGACCCCAACCCTCGACACATCGATGTGCTGCCTCTCCAAGAGAGTCACGACCAGCAGGCGAATCAGGATCGACGCAGCGACACCGCAGCGACGCCAACGCCCGGTGAGGTCGAGGGTGCGCGGGCGTCGGAGTTCGCGACTCGCGGCGATTTCACTCTCATTCGAGGAGGCGGCGCCAGCCCGGTCTCGACTAGCCCGGGCGTGCAGTGGGTGGGACCCACAGATCTCGCCGCACGTGGAGGGGCCGTTGTCCTGGACCGTGGTGCCGAACTGAGCACGCACCTACGTGATGCGGTCCTCGACGGGGTCCGTGAAGGCCGAGCCCACTTGCAGGAGCATCTGGCCCGCAGGCAGGAATCTCTGAATCCGGATGTGAGCAGTCCGACCAGTGCGCGGGAGCGTGTGGTCGGGAGGACGGGGGTGAGCCGGTGACCGCTGCCTGTCCCGGCACCACCCGAGTGCCGCACGACACCCACACTTCCTAAACGACCGGCGTACTCGCCGCCCGGCTGCTCACTGGCGCACCGGACGGCACACACACAGACCCGCACCCGCCGGGCGGATCTGCCGGTCTCCTCATGCCTCCGCACGGCCCTTGTGCGCGTGGTGGACGGTCGGCGACCCCGGGCGGGGTTCGTCGGGATGGGTGTCGCACCTATCTGTTGACGGATCTCATCACAATCAGGAGTCGCTATGAACCATCACCCATCCACCCGCACGGCGGCGGCATCACCGCTGCCGGACTTCACTACCAGCGAGGGGCTGCGCGAGCTGCTCACGGAGTTGAACGAGCACAACGCCTGGGCGACCAGCCCCGTTGCCGCCGAGCTCATGGTCTACGCGACGCAGAAGTATGCGCCGATCGCGAAGGCCTGGCACCGCGACCCGGACGACGCCGCGTATGAGGCGTTCCTCGCCATGCGGCAACCCACGACCCTGCGGTCGGATGATCCGTGGGCGGTGATCACTCGTGCGGTCGCGCTCGGCATTGCCGCCGAAGTCCACGCCGACCGCAACATGACTTCGCAGGACAAGGCCCGCCGTCCGTCGAAGAGGCCGGCGGAGGAGCCAATGCGAGCCGGGCACTACGAGGAGTTCTTCTACGATGTCCACCCCCACGCCCACTCCCTCCACACCAGCGGAAACGGGGAGGACACGTCGGTGGATCGAGTGATCCGCGCAACCTGCGTGTTCCTCGTCCTCACCAACTGGCCCGCCCGCCCCGTCGAGCAAGCGGTGGACTACATCGCCCACCGCATCACCGGCCTGTCCTCCGGCAGCTCCGCACTTGAGATCGTTGCGAAGGAGCTGCACATCGCGATCCGCCTCGGTTACACCCCCGACGAATGGGCAAGCCTGGTGCGCCTGGTCGTCGGCACCAAGACAGGGAAACGGAAAGCCGGGGACTACGGGCTGTTCGCCCGGGTGCTGCTCGGTGACGATGTCGGCGACCTCCTCCGCGACGAGACCCTCGTGGAAACCTCCCGCCGGATGGCCTCCGTACCTGACAGGCAGGAAGGCAACGGGGGCGCGCTGTGAGTCGGGGTCATTTGGTGTTGGAGCATGCGACGGATCAGATCATCGATGGCCAGTCCTACCGGCGTGACCTCGGCGATCTGGAGGAGCTGACGGAGTCGATCCGCCGGTTCGGGTTGCTGTCGCCGATCGTGATCACCACCGGCAACGTCCTCATCTCCGGCAACCGCCGCCTCGCCGTCATGCGCGCCCTCGGACACCGCACCGTGCCCGTGTGGGTTGTGCAGGGCGTCTCCGACAAGCTCTCCACCGTCCTCGCAATCCAGGACGAGAACACCCTTCACAAGATGCTCACCCCCATGGAACAAGCACAGCTCTACGAGGAACTCAAACAGCTCTACGCCGATGAGAACGCCCGCAAGCAGGAGAGCACCCAGTTCGGCTCCCTCGCTCGCACCTCCGACGCCGATGGTGCTGAGGGTGGGGAGGAGGCGAGTGTTCGCGGGAGTGAACACGGTGGTGTAGATTCAACACCACCGCAACCGGCGGGTGCCGGGGCCGGTGGGAAGACGCGCATCCAAGCAGCGAAAGCGGTGACCGGGCGGGACTCGCATTCGATGCTCGACCAGGTCGTTGAACTCAAACAGATCGCCGCGTCCGACGCCGAGCACCCGGAGGTGCGGCAGGCTGCCGCCGAAGCCCTGCTCGAGTTGAACACGGACGGGAAGGTCAACGGCCGCTACCTACGGGTGATGCTCCTCCAAGCGCTCAACACCCTGCAGCGATGGGCACTCGACCCCGACGGGCCCGACGCAGTCCGAGAGGCGGCCGCAGCGGAGCTCGAGCTGGTGAAGGCGCAAGAGCATCCCAAGGAGGCGATGAAGGAAGCAACGCGCGCGCTGGGGCGGGTGGATCAGTTGCGGAAGGATGCCGCAGCTCTCGCGCCGCGGGAGGGGTGGAAGGACGCGGACCCGTTGCTGCGGCAGAAACACGCCATCCGCAAGCTCGTCGATCTGCTGCGCCGGGAACACGGCTGGTGGGACCGCTACAACCCCGAAGACTTCGGAAGGTACGCCGACGCCGAGCAGTGGGAACTCGTCGAGACCTACATCGCCGAAGCCAGCCGGTTCCTCGACCAGGCCCGCACCGCACGAATGACCACCAGTGAGGACAGCGCTGATGCCCACGTATGAGGACCCGTCCCGGGACGCGGACGAACTCGCTGAGGCTGCGCGCGGGCTCGCGTATGCAACCCGGCAGATCAAGACCCCAGAGGACACGTATGAGGTGCTCGGGTCGCTGCATCTGACATTGTCGCGGCTCCAACAAGGCCTGCAACAGCTTGCGGCCTGGCACCAACGTCACGGACAGTTCGCCTCCACCGACGATGGAGACCGAGCCGCGGGGCACGCTCACGCGGTCAGAGCATCCGCGTTATTGACGGCAGCGGCGTTGAGCGTGGAGAACGCGACCGGGCAGGTGATGGCCGCGCACTCCGAGAACGGGCGCATCGCCTGGCAACCCGACCGGCACATCGCTGCCGCCCCGAACCAGCTCACCGCCCTCGCCGACATCCCCGCCGAACGGGAAGAGACCCTCGACCCCGAACCCC
Source organism: Microbacterium sp. CGR2 (assembly GCF_003626735.1). NCBI lineage: Bacteria > Bacillati > Actinomycetota > Actinomycetes > Micrococcales > Microbacteriaceae > Microbacterium > Microbacterium sp. CGR2. Next base: position 3,628,221 of record NZ_RBHX01000001.1, read on the forward strand.
CAGCAAACGGACACAGCAACCAGAGCAGGGGCCTCTCCCGCTGAGCGCGGAGCAGACGGCGGGCGGGCGGCGCACCTATCGGGTGACCCCGCCCGCCCCTCCTGTTGGAAGGCCCCACCCCATGTCCTCTCCTCACACCGACGACCAGCAACGCCATCGTCGCCGCCGTCTGATCATCACCCTCACCGCGACCGGTCTCGTCATCGCGGTGCTCGCCGGGATCGGCATCTACGGCCTCATCACCGGACCCCGCGGCAGCGACGATCCCGGGGAGCGCACACCCAGCTTGTCCACGACACCTCTCGACCCCACCGACCCGACTGGGCAGCCGGGCGAAGCCGAACTGCCGGAACTACCGCGCACGAATAACCCCGAGGCCTACGTGCGTGCGGTCGCGGAGGCGTTGTTCAACTGGGACACTTTCACCCTCCTGACCCCTTCGGATCACCGGGCAGTGTTGATCGAGGACGCCGACCCGTCCGGCACCGAGACCCCGGGGCTGATCGCGGACCTCGACGGGTACTTCCCATCGACATCCACGTGGCGGAACCTTGCCGAGTACCGCACCCGCCAACACATTGAGATCGACCGGGTATTCGTCCCCGCGCAGTGGGAGGAAGCCGTCGTCGCCTCCGGCGGACACATCACCGACGGCACCGTCGCGTACACGGTCGAAGGCATCAGGCACCGGGACGGCGTCTGGTACGACGACCCCGTCACTTCTGAGCATGCGGTTGCGTTCACGGTGTTCGTGTCCTGTCAGCCGGTGTTCGACCGGTGCCATCTGCTGCGCCTGTCCGAACTCGACAACCCCCTCCGATAGGCCGGAGGCGGTGATGAAGAAACTCCTTGCTGCCGCAGCCACCCTCGTTCTGCTCGCCCCGATGCTCGGGCTACTCAGCATCGGCGTGCTCGTAAACCCGGCCGTCCTCAACCAAGGGAACTGCATCGCCAGCGGTGTGATCCTCGGGCCAATACCGGACTCGCTGGAAGTGACGATGAAAGACGGATACACCTTCACGCTCAACAAGCAGCAGCTCACCCACGCCGGGACCATCATCACCGTCGGCAGCAGCATCCCCGGCGTAGGGCGGGACGGGATTTTGATCGCGTTGATGGCGGCGCTGACGGAGTCGACACTGCGGCAGCTCGCCAACACCGGCACCTACCCCGAGAGCGGCACCTACCCGAACGATGGGAACGGCTCCGACCACGACAGCTTGGGTCTGTTCCAGATGCGCCCGCAGTCCGGGTGGGGCACCGTCGCCGACCTCATGGACACGACCTATCAGGCGCGGGCGTTCTACGGCGGGCCCGACGGACCGAACTATCCCTCACCGCGTGGGCTGCTTGATATTCCGGGGTGGCAGCAGATGGACAAGGGCGAAGCCGCCCAAGCCGTCGAAGTGTCCGCCTACCCGGACCGGTACCAGAACTACGAACCCGTCGCCCGCACCATCCTCGACACCCTCACCCGCAACAACAGCGGCGGCGGGAGCGGGGTGCCCGGGGACACGAACATTCCCGAGACGAGCCGGCTGGTGTTCCCGCTGCCGACAGGCAGCTATGTGCACACGTCGTCGTTCGGTCCGCGGATCGACCCCATCACCGGTGAGGCACGCCTCCACGCGGGGACGGACTGGGCAGCCCCCGACGGCACCCCGATCTTTGCCCTCGCCGACGGCCTGGTCACCTATGCGGGGATGGTCGATGGGTATTCGGGGCAGATCACTATCGAGCACACCATCGGCGGCGAGAAGATCGCAACGAAGTACATCCACATGTGGGCACACGGCATCCACGTCACCACTGGCGACCGGGTCACCGCCGGTCAACACATCGGTGATGTCGGCAGCAGCGGCCACTCGACCGGCCCGCACCTGCACTTCCAGGTCCACCCCGGCGGCGCGAACGCCCTCGCCGTCGACGCGCAGCCGTGGCTCGCAGAGCGCGGCGTCGAGGGCATCGACGCACCCGTCGGTGGCGGGCCAGGCTGCACCGGCTGAGGGAGGCCTGGCGGGGTGGGCGGCGCACCTGACCGGTGCCCGCCCACCCCGTTGTCGTGAGGAGAACCGTATGCCTGCCATCACCTTGGCCCTGCTACAGGCTGAGAACGTCTACCCCGATCTCTCCGGTGTCGGAGGTCGCTCCACCCTCATCGAGATCGTCGGCGCGCTGCTCACGATCGTGTTGATCGTTTCGGTGCTCATGCTCGTCGTCTCTGGGATCGTGTGGGCAGTGTCGTCCACGACCGGGAACCCGCAGACCGCTGCGAAAGGAAAAGTCGGGGTGTTCGTCGCCCTCGGAACCGCTGTCCTCGCAGGTGCCGGTGTGGCATGGATGAACTTCCTCCTGAACCTCGGCGACACCCTCTGAGCCCGGTCGCACGTTCCGGCGTCGCACCTGTCCCAGTGACCCCGCACGACCGGATACGGGGCGATCGCTTGTGAAGGAGCCCACCCATGCTTGCCATTCTCGACACTCTCACCACCATCGTCGCGGTGCTGCCCGCGAATGTGAACATCACCCCGAACGACTCCGGACTCCCCGGCATCGCCGCGCTGCGCACGGTGGTGGGTGCGGTGATGACGATCGGGCTGATCCTGTCCGTCCTCGCCCTCACCATCTCCGCGATCGTGTGGGGCTTCGGCTCCAACAGCAGCAACCCGCATCTGGCGTCGCGGGGAAAGGTCGGGGTGCTGATCTCCTGCGGGGCGGCGATCATCACCGGCGCATCGGTGACGCTGATCAACTTCTTCTGGAACGTCGGCCAGACCGTCTCCTAACCCACCACCATCTCGACCCGTAGAAGGGAGGGGTGTTGTGGCTGGTATCTGTGACGTCCCCATCATCAGCAACGTCTGCGACGCCGTCGGCGAAGGCGCAGCCACCCTCGTCGCTGCACCATTCGACTGGCTCGCCCAAGCAATCGGAGCAGCTGCGTCCTGGATCTTCCAAGGCGTCTGGGCGCTATTCGACTCCACCACCCTGGTCGACATCACCGGGGCCGGGTATGTCGGCGTGTACAACGTGATCTTTGGGATCGCGATTTTCGTCATGTTGATCTTCTTCTGCCTGCAACTCATCACCGGCCTCATCCGCCGCGACCCCACCGCCCTCTCCCGCGCCGCCCTCGGCTTAGCGAAGTCGGTGCTCGGGTCGTTCCTGGTCATCACGTTGACGGCAACACTGCTCGAGATCGTCGATCAACTGTCGATTGGGATCATCCAGGCCACCGGAACGACGTTGGAGGAGATGGGCGGGAAGATCGGGGTCCTCGTCGCCGGGCTCACCGCGATCAACCTCACCGCCCCCGGAGCCGGCGCGATCATCACCATCTTCCTGTCCTTCCTCGCGATCTGCGCGGCAGCGATCGTCTGGTTCTCGCTACTCATCCGCAAGGCCCTAATCCTGGTCGCCGTCGTGATGGCACCCATCGCCCTATCGGGAGCGAGTTGGGATGCGACGAAGGGCTGGTTCGGGAAATGGGCGTCGTTCGTGCTCGCGCTGATCTTCTCCAAACTCGTCATCGTCGTGGTGTTCCTCGTAGCGATCAATCAGGTCAACGCGCCGATCGATATGGACCTCAGTTCGATTGCGGATCCGATCGCGGGGATCGTGCTGATGTTCATCGCCGCGTTCGCTCCCTACATGGTCTACAAGTTCATCTCCTTCGTCGGCTTCGACATGTACCACGTCATGAGTGCGGAGCAGGAGTCGAAGCAGGCCATGAACCGGCCCATGCCGCTCCCCGGGAAGCCCGACGGTGGCGGGCCGCAGAAGATCCTCGACGGCGGGGACGGCGGCAAGAACGATGGTGGTGGAGGGAATCCTCCGCCCCCTCCAGGGGGTGGGCCCAAAGCCCCACCGGGCGGTGGAGGTGGTGCCGGAGCGGCAGGGAGCAGCGCAGGCGGTAGTGCTGCCGGAGGTGGTGCAGGCGCGGGAGCCGGGGCGGGCGCTGCAGCGGCAGGTCCGGTCGGGATCGCCGCAGTCGCCGGAGCGAAGATCGCCAAGGGCGCAGCGGAGGCCGGCCCGAAGCTCGGCGACGCGATCGGACGCGCCGCCGACGGCCACGCCGGAGCCGCCAGTGAGGGGCATTCCGTGCCACCACCACCTGACCAGTCAGTCCCGCCCACCCAGCCCACCACACCGGCGCCGAGCGCGCCTGCGCCGAAGCCGCAAACCCCGCCCGCGAAGAACGGTGGCGGGCAGGTGCCACCGCCGCCGAAGCCCACACCAAAGACCTGACCGGAGAGATCCACCACTGAAAGGAGGCGACATTCCGTCGTCTGGGCGGCGGCCCGCGAACAACACACCCCGAGTGGTCAGAAGCGACCCGACCCCCGGGAGTGGTTCACGGGCCACCGCCCACTGTGGTGTCCGTACCTGACCGGCGACCCCGATCCGTTCGCCTGTTCAGGAGCACACTATGGCCAGCACTGCGTCCACCCGCACCGAGTTCGAGCTGTCAGTGGTGAAGTTCTCCCGCCTCACCCGGCGAGGCATCATCCTCGGACTCTCCCTCCCACAAGTCATCGCCCTCTCCGTCGCGGTCGCCGTGTTCATCGTCTCCCTCTACACCGGAGGCCCGGCCGCGTTGTACACGTCCCCGATATGGGGTACCGGCACTGCCCTCGCCTGGGTACCGGTCGGTGGGCGGAAGCTCGTCGATTGGATTCCCATCGCCCTCCACTGGGTGCTCCGGCAGGCGCTCCGCCAGACGAGGTATCGACGTCGGATTGTGAAGCCACGCCCTGCGGGGACTCTCGCGCTGCCTGGAGATGCGGCGCCGTTGCGTCAGTACGAGGACCCCGAGAGCGGGGCGGTGATGGTGCATGACCCGCACGGGCAGACCCTGACGGCGTTGGTGGAGGTGACCCATCCCTCGTTCATTCTGTTGGATCCGGGTGAGCAGGAGCGGCGCGTTCGCGCCTGGGGCCGTGTACTGTCTACCGCGTGCCGGTCCACCAGGATCGCCCGCCTCCAAGTCCTCGAGCGCACCGTCCCCGACTCCGGGTCGGGGCTCGCGCAGTGGTGGGCTGAGCACGGCAACGACGACGACTCCTGGGTCGCGAAGACGTACCGGGAGCTCATCGACCGGGCAGGCCCTGCCGGGGAACGCCACATCTCGACCATCTCCCTGAGCCTGGACATGCGGGCCGCGTCCCGCGCCATCCGCACTGCCGGCGGTGGCCCCAAAGGTGCCGCGGTGGTGCTCAAGCAGGAGATGGAGACCCTCACCACCGCGCTCCGCACCGCAGACCTGAAACCCTCCGATTGGTACACGCCAGGACAGCTCGCCATCATGCTCCGCTCCGCCTACGACCCCGCCATCGCCGCGACCCTGGAACGGTCCGGGGAGATCGGGCAGGACCTCGCCACCGCGGGCCCGGTCGCGGTCGAAGAGACCTGGGACCAGCTGCGGTCGGACTCCGCGCATCATGCGGTGTTGTGGATCAGTGAGTGGCCGCGCTCACTCGTCTACCCAGGCTTCCTCGCCCCCGTGCTCCTGAGCTCAGGGATCCGGCGGGCGTTCACGCTGTTGTGCGATCCGATCCGTTCTGATCAGGCGGCGCGGGATATCCGGAAGAAGAAGACCGAGTACATCAGTGATGCGGCGCAACGGCAAAAGGTCGGGCAGATCGAAGACGCCCAACAATCCGCCGAATACCAAGACGTGCTGCAACAGGAAGCCGACCTCACCAGCGGCCACGGAGTCCTGCGCTACACCGGACTCCTCGCCGTCTCCGCACCCACCACCGATGAGCTCGAAGCTGCGGTATCGGCGATCGAACAGGCGGCGATCCAGGCGTCGTGCGAAACCAGGCGGCTGGTCGGGCAGCAGGCACAGGCGTTCGTCGCGGCAGCGCTGCCGCTGTGCCGAGGCATCTGAGACATGAGGCGTACCTGACGGGTGTCACTGCACACTCCGTCGGAAGGCCACCCCTCATGGAACAGCACACCAGCCCGAAGAAGCTCTACTCCACCGTCCTCGTCGAAGACGGCACCGGCCGGAAAAACCGCAAGACCCGGGAACGTGCCGCCCGGCAAGTCATCGCCCGCGAGCACGCCGAGCAACGCGCCGCCGAGAAGGCGAAACTCGCCGCGGAACGGGCAGAAGCACGCTCGACGAACTACCTCCCCCGGAGCGGCGAGCCAGGTCCCGCGGGATTGCGGTCGTATCGGGGGTTTCGGGTACCCGCGCATCAGGACACCTCAGCCGCGCTGCAGGGCGCGTACCCGTTCCTCGCCGAAGGAGGCCTCGGCTCCCAAGGAGTGTTCGTCGGGCAGGACATGTACTCCGGCGGATCCTTCGTCTACGACCCGTGGGTGCTGTACCAACGAGGCATCATCACCGCCCCCAACCTCGTCCTCGCCGGCATCGTCGGCAGCGGGAAGTCGTCGCTGGCCAAGTCGCTCTACACCCGCAGCATCCCGTTCGGGCGTCGCGTGTACGTCCCCGGCGATCCAAAGGGTGAGCACACGGCGGTTGCGGAGGCAGTGGGTGGGAAAGCGATCGTCCTCGGGCATGGCCTCTCGAACCGTCTCAATCCGCTCGACGAGGGCTACCGGCCCGGCGGGCTCTCCGACGCCGAATGGGCGTCCACAGTTGCGTCGCGTCGCCGTGACCTGATCGGTGCCCTTGCCGAGACGGTGTTGGAGCGGTCGTTGTCGCCGCTGGAGCACACGGTCATCGATATCGCCCTCCAGGCCGTGGTCGCCAGTAACGATGTGCCGATCCTGCCGATGGTCGTTGACCGCATCCTCACTCCCGACCCCACAGATGACGACCGCCTTGCCGAGGACGGCCGCATGGTCGGGCACGCCCTGCGCCGTCTCGTCTCCGGCGACCTCCAAGGCCTGTTCGACGGACCATCGACCGTGACGTTCGACCCGACGTTGCCGATGATCACCCTCGACCTGTCCCGCGTCGTCGAAAACTCCACATTGATCTCGGTGCTGATGACGTGCTCGTCCGCGTGGATGGAATCCGCACTGCTGGACCCGAACGGTGGGCAACGCTGGGTTGTCTATGACGAGGCGTGGCGGCTCATGTCCCACCCGGCGTTGTTGAAGCGGATGGACGCGCACTGGCGGCTCGCCCGCCACTACGGGATCGCGAACCTGCTCATCTTCCACAAGCTCACCGACCTCGACAACGTCGGCGACCACGGCTCCGCCATGCGATCCCTCGCCAACAGCCTGCTGGCCAATGCGGAGTCGCGGATCATCTACCGACAAGAGTCCGATCAGATCGGCACCACAGGGAAGACCCTCGGCCTCACCGGCACCGAGCAGAAACTCCTCCCATCCTTGGGGACCGGACAGGGGCTGTGGCGGATCAAAGAATCGTCATACGTCGTCCAGCATCAGTTGCACCCTGATGAGCTGCGGGCCTTCGATACCACCCAAAGAATGACCCAGAATCCCCGCGAGTTCACGAATCCTGAGCGCTCCGGAAACCTGTCTGGAGCGTAGACGGACCCGTCCCAGAGCACCAGGGGTCGGGTGGTTCGAGCGGGGTGTCGGAGGAGGAGCTGGTGCGGAACATGATGACCCTCGATGACGGGTTGCATCGGATCGAGCAGCAATCCCAGGATCAGTTGATCCTGTTGTATGAGGATCCGGAGACGTTCGGAGCTGGGCATTTCGTGCTGTATCCCTTGCACGGGCCTTCGCCGCGGTTCGCGATCGAGGAGCAGTACCCGGCCGGAGTCGGCTGGGCCGATGAAGACCGTGTTCCGGTGTCTTGGACGTGGGCATCCGAAGCTCGGCTTCCACAGCCGGATGGGAGCTGGCCGTGGGTGACGCTTTCCGAGGGTGAAGTCGTCTCCGCCGACTACGAGACGCTGCTGCACATCACCGGTGGGTGGGCGGATGCGCTGTGCGAGCTCATTGCCCGGGAGGAAGCCCTCACCACCGACCCCGTCGCAGACGACGGGGTGGGGCGTTCGGGGCCGGGTCGCACCTTCCTGGCATGACCCTTCGACGCCGTCGCCAGAACAGCACCCAGACACACCCCGTGGCCCCGAAATCGAGGTTGGTGGTGCCTGCGGTGCTGCCGCAGATTCTCCTCGAAGCCGTGAACGCGGACACTCTCGTCGTGACCGTGAACGGTAACCGCCTTTCCGCTACCCCGATCCGCCGAGACGAGATCACAGCCACGGTGACGGAGCTCGTCGGGCGCTTCGGCTCACCAACCCGGGTGGAGGTGCGAGAGATGGACGGCAGCGTCCACGCAGACATCCTCACGCCACCTGCGTCTGAGCCGCGGTCGCTGTTCGCTCCACCAGAAGACGCCGCACTCGCACTGGTAGCACTGCCGAGCCTTCTGGAGTTCACCGCGGACGGGTTCGTCCCCGGTGAAGACGTCGCCCTCGCCCTGATCCTCCGCCACAGCTCGGCTGGCCCGACCGGTGCCGCCCGCGCGCTCGTCGACTGCGGCGAGATCCCTCGCGTGAGGGGTGAGGTGATCTTGCTGGGGCGAATCTCTGGCACCGCCTCGGTGCAGCGCATCGACTGACCGTCCGCTTGTCCGCTCGTCGTCGTACCTGTTGTCCTGACCCCGCGCATGTGCCTTGTGCGGGATCAGAAAGGTGCCGACATGTCTGGTCCTGTGCAGGCGAAACCCGCCAACGACCTCTTCATCAACCTCGCCCTCGGAGCCCTCATCACCGCCGCCGTGTTCACCGGGATACTAAGGGTCGCGGGCTCCGTGACCGCATTCCTCACCGGCCTGCCCGAACCGTCCGGCAGTTTCACCTCTGGGATGAGTGTCCTTGCCACTCCAACGGACCCCGGGGCGGCGCTTGGCGCGGAAGGCTTGAACCCGTTCGTCTACTGGGCAGTCGTCGCCGTGGTTCTTGGCGTGCTCGGAACATCGGGCCTCTTCGTGGTTCGGGCGGTTCACCGTTCCCGGTCGAAATCAGACCCGCACCGGCTCGCCGGGACCGCCACTGCCGCCGAGGTCGCCCGGGTCGTCTCACCGAAGACCCTGGTGAAGAAGGCTGCGACGTTGCGGCCCTCGCTCACCGGAACGCCCGCCCCGGAAGACGTGGGGTATCTGCTCGGTACCGGGAAAGGCGGGCAGATCTGGGCGACCGTCGAAGACTCGATCCTACTGATCGGCCCGCCCCGCTCGGGGAAAGGGCTGCATGTGGTGATCAACGCGATCCTCGACGCCCCCGGAGCCGTCATCACCACCAGCACCCGTCCGGACAACCTCACCGCGACCTTGAAAGCGCGCGCGAAGAAGGGGAAGGTCGCGGTGTTCGACCCGCAGCAGCTCGCCCCGGGGCTCCCGGCGGGGATGCGGTGGTCACCGGTGCGTGGCTGCCAGGACCCGCTCACGGCGATGATCCGCGCGAAAGGCCTCGCCACCGCCACAGGGTTCGGTGGCGTCCAGGACGCAGGGTTTTGGGAAGGGAAGACGACCGCCGCGATCCAAGCCCTTCTCCATGCCGCCGCTCTCGACGGTAGGGATGCGAAGACCCTGTACCAGTGGGCGCTGAACCCGACTCTGGCTGCCGACGCCGTCCGTATCCTCTCCTCGCATTCGGGAGCTGCAGAAGGGTGGGCGGACAGTTTGGATGCGATGGTGCAAGCCGACCCCCGCACGCGCGACTCGATCTGGCAGGGCGTGTCCCTCGCGTTCTCTGCCCTCGCCGACCCTCGCGTTCTGGACGCCGTCTCCCCAGGGCCGGGTGAGGAGTTCGATCCGGAGGAGTTTCTCCTCGGCAACGGCACCCTCTACTTCCTGGCGACCGGTGCCGGCGCCGGGGCGTCGTCGGCGTTGGTGGCGGCGTTCATTGAAGATCTCGTTGAAACTGCCCGGAAGATAGCTGCACGCTCGCCTGGCGCACGCATGGATCCGCCTTTGTTGCTGGCGTTGGATGAGATTGGGAACCTTGCCCCGCTGCCGTCGCTGCCGACGTTGATGGCGGAAGGTGGCGGCACCGGCATCACCCCACTCCCGGTGTTGCAGTCCCTTGCCCAGGCGCGGGAGAAGTGGGGTGAGAATCAGGCGAACGCGATCTGGGACGCCTCCATCGTGAAAATCATCCTCGGCGGAGCCTCCAACAGTCGAGACCTGCAAGACCTCTCCACGCTAATCGGCGACCGCGACGAAACCACCGACAGCATGACGACGGACGCGTATGGGGCGCACTCATCGCAACGGTCGATCCGACGGGTCCCGATCCTCCCACCCGACATGTTGCGCACGCTCCCCTTCGGGACGGGTGTGGTGATGCTCCGCACCGCCCGCCCCATCATCACGAACCTGCGCCCGTGGCCATCCCGGGCGGATGCGAAACAGCTCCGGACGGACCGGGGCGAGGTCGAGGAGCTGCTCCAGGGCGGTGCCCGGTAGCACCCGGCGTGTAGGTCGGGGGCGTGGTCGTACCTGTCTGGTGAGCCCGCGGCTGCGGGATTGACATGGACATGTTGGGAGATATCACGATGACTATTCGCACGAAGGAATCCCTGTCGGGGTTTGTCGCGTCCGACCCGGAGCTGACGTTCACCAGCAAGGGCGATGCCCGCCTCTATGCCCGGATCGGGCAGCCCCAGGCACGGGTCGAAGACGACGGGACGTTCACCCCGTTGGAGCCGACGTTCACGGACTTGGTGATGTTCCGGCGCTCCGCGGAGCTCGCGCATGAGCAGTTCCAGAAGGGTGACAACTTCCTCGCCGAGGGCGAGACCCGCACCTACACGGGCAGCGACGGCACCGAACGTGAGCAGTTCGTCGCGTCCCGGATCGGACACGACAACAACATCACCCGCTACGCCGTCGACCGCACCCCGCCTGAACGAGAAACCCCGCAGCAGGAGACCCCGGTGCGCGAACAGGTGCAGCAGGCCCTCGCCGACCGCGAAGCACAGCTCGACCCGGAACCACCCGCCGCGACCCGCGCTGCGTCCGTGCAGCGCGACGTGGTCGCCCGATAAGCCGCGGGTGCGGCGACCAGCCACCCCACCACCACCTCCGTCTGGTCGCCGCACCCGCCTCCTTCCTTCGCCGCATCCTTCGCGGCTCTCCTTCTTCGCCTCGCCAGGTTCCGGGAGTTTTCTGATGACCACCAACAGCCCCACCCCACCCGATCTGCCCGACGCGGGTTCGACCGTGTCGGAGCCTGACTTCGATGGGATTGATCTGTCCGGGCTCCCCGCAGACGTCGCTGAGAAAGCGAAGAAGTTCGCGAAGCAAACGTTCCAGGCGGACCTGGCGAAGTCGCTCACCGCGGTGGCACGCCCTATCAACTGGCGCACCCTCCCACCCACCGACCTCGAGCACGAGCTTCTCGAGCTGAACGGATGGGTCGACTGGCTCCGCCACACCTACGGCCTCCCCGCCCAAGTTGTCCCGCCGATGTGGCATCGCCACCCCGAGCTCCTCTGGGAGCTGTCCGCCCTGCGCCAGCACTGGCTGTTCTGCTTCGACCCGCAAGCCAAAGGCAACCAGGCACTCGCCTGGCACCACGATTTCAGCGTCGCCCGCGAACGATTGCGGGACTGGGTCACGATCTCCGGCACCCGCCTGGACCGCGACCGCCCCACCCGCATCACAGTGTGGCCAGGAGGCGAAGCCGAAGACTGGACAGAACCCGACACCACCGAACGCGCCGTCGCGAAGCGCACGGACGATTTCCTCGCGTTCGTCGAGGAGCAGGTCAAGGCCCGGATTGCGGAGCAGGACGCGACGATCCGGGAAATCGTGAAGATCGATTGGAGCGAGCAGTCATGACCGAACAGACCGGTGACGTCCTCGTTTCACCGTTGCGGGACAGCCGGGAGATCGCGGCGTTCCTGCGGGTGTCGGAATCGACGCTGTCGAGGTGGCGGGCCGAGAAGAAAGGGCCCCCGTTCATCCGGATCGGTGGGGTGACGAGGTACCGCATCGAACAGGTCGAGCACTGGCTCGCCTCCCTCGGCACCGATGAGCACGCCTGAACCGACCGCGCCTCTGCCGGTGCCGCCGATCGGGGTGAAGGTCACCACCGACCTTGAACACCGTGCCTCGGGGATCCGTGCTCGTGCCCGCTGGATCGACCCCCACACCCGCAAACGGGTCACCCGCGCCCTCGTCGTCCCCGACGAGGACGCCGCGGACGAGTTCTTTCAATACCTGCAGGCCTCCGCCGAACTGGGGATCGACAAACGCATCCTGTTCTCCGACTATGTCGAGATGATCGGCGACCGGTGGCAGCGGGGCCTGGACCCGACGTCCACCGTCGACGGCTACAAGCTCGGACTCCGCCTCCGCGTCCTCCCCGCCCTCGGGCACCTGCCACTGTCGCAGATCACGGCCGGGATGATCGATCGCACCATCGACCAGTGGGAAACCCAGCACTCGGCGTCGACCATCAAGAACACCATCGCGCCTCTCGTCCGCGTCCTCGACGAAGCCGTCCGCGACGACCTCCTGCTCAGCAACCCCGCCCGCAACCGGTCCCGACGCTCGCTCGGGAAATCGGCCCTCAACCTGAACGAGGATGACCAGTCACCGCGCCTGCACGCGCTCAAGGATCTCGCGGCCCTCACGACGTTGGCGGATCGGTGTGGGGCGGTGCATCAGAGCTATTCCGACTTCGTGATGCTCTGCGCGCTCCTCGCGGCCCGCGGCTCCGAGATCTCCGGCCTCCAAGTCGGCGACATCGACTGGGACCAACGGATCGTCACGATCCGCCGCCAAACCTACCCAGGCGCAGGCGGGCTCGTCACCAAACGAACCAAGGGACGAGACATCCGGCACGTCCCCATCCTGCAAGCGCTCGCCCCCGTGCTTGAGCGCCTCACCGCAGACCGTGAGCCTGACGAACGGCTACTGACCGGACCCCGCGGTGGCGTGCTCACTACCGCCTCCGTGCGGGACGCGACGAAATGGGATCAGCTCGTCACCGATCTTGAACTGACGAGCCTCACCCGGCACGGCCTCCGTCACACCGGAGCAACCTGGCTCGCCGACGCCGGCATCCCCCTCCACGTCCTCCAAGGCATCCTCGGCCACAAATCCATCGAGACCACCCGCGGCTACTTGCACCCGGACACCAGGCACCTCACCGACGCCGCCGCCCGCGCGAACGCGTTCCTCAACGAACAAGAAAATCCCCACTCCGCGACACCGCGCCTCTCTCCCCGAGCGGGATCAATGGCCCGCGCCGAGCACCGTAGATGGACGTAGCAACGCCATGAATGCAAACGCCCTGTCACCCGACGCGCCCTTCGTACAGCTGATGCGCGCCGTCTCTTCCGATGCGGACATGAACTCAACGTCGAACTCGTTCGGCTGGTAGGCAGTGTCGAAACGACCCATGTCGACGACAATGCATCATCCTCGTTGGTGCCCATGCGGCCCGCGTCGACCAGCCGGCGCGGAGGCCAACCGCGCGTTCCTGGGTGGACCCGGGCCCTATAGCGCGCGGGGTGAGCCGTCTCACAGGACGATTCCCCGGAGCAGCGTCACGCTCAATGCAATCACTCGCCCGGAGCGAGGCGCGGTTTCAGGATCGGTCCGTTAGACAAGTGGACTCGCCTGCTGACCCGTGCCGTCCGTCTCGCGATGGACGGGAGCGTCTCAGAGTTCGGAAATGTCCACCCCGCGGGGGATCTCATCGGAGCGGCTATGCGATCGGATGGAGTCATGCCCAGTCACGCAGAGAATGCTTGGTCCGAGAACGATGAGACGGTGCTCAGGATCGTCCAGACGCTCATTGAGGTCAAGGTCGCGGTTCATGCCCTCGGCGAGAACCTCCCGGCGTCCGAGCGTGCGTTACAGCGCTGCCTCACGATTGACTCCCTCGATCAGACGATCGAGTACGCGCGTCAGCACTATCTAATCCCCAGAGGCATCGACGTCAGCATGTAGGGCAGAGCAGTCGTCGCGTGAGAGGAAAGCGCGCCGACTCCGCCGCGCTGCGTCGATCGGATGGATGGCCCGATGCGCCGTCGTCTCGTGTTCCCCAATGCAACCTGCTCGGTTAAGCGAGAGGTGGCCCAGCGACTCGAGGACTTGGTCGGAGAGCGGTCCACGAGCGGCGGCAAACCTGGTGATCGCGCTCCGGAGGTCCGCGACGGGCTCCTGGAGTCTAGTGTCAAGCAGCTCGAGCAGCGAGCATTCGCCATCCCAGCGCTTAGCGAGGGTGCTGAGTCGAGAGCGGAACGTCTTGAGCCTGGCGCGCTCGCCGTCGCTCGGTTCACCGAGGTCCCGTCTTCGTTCACTCAACCGCTGGTATTCCCAGAGGAGAGCGGCATGGCAGAGCATGTCGCCTTCTGAGTCGTGGTGGAGGCCCGGCAGCGTGGCGGTTGCGAGGGCGAGACGAGCGTCCGCCCCGAAAACGCTGAAGAGTTCTTCCGCACCCCGGTCGGCCACCTCGTATCGCTGTAGTTCGGGGTAGTACGGCTCGATCACGAACCGGCGGACGATCGGAACTTCGTCTGCGATTTCCGCGCCCAGCTCGTAGAGTTCCTGTGCTGCGTCTGCTGACCGCTGCCTACGACACCTCACTCGCAGGTGGCTGTCCGGGTCTTTGTAGCGCAGGAAGAATGCCGGGCTGTCGGCAGCCCATTTCTCGCTGAACCACGTGCCCAGACGACCGCGGAGTAGGGAGTTGTGAGCAGTCGACGGTGCATAAAGCTTCAACGTGGCCCATCCAGGCGCTGCCTGCGTCTTCGCCGATGCAGGTGAACCTGGAGTGGATCGGACTGCGGGTTGGGCAGTGCTCTCCGCTCGGATGGCAGGTATGTGAGTGAGAACGATCTCGCTCACATACCGTCGCGAACCCGCGTCGCGCGCCAGCGGGTGAACGCCGTCAACGAAGGCCTCCGAAAGGGCCAGGCTCGAGCGCCGGGCAAGGCTCGCGAGATAGCTGCGCCCTGCAGATGATCTGGAGTCGACGACCACCTTGCGATCGCCATCTTGGACTGTGAGATAGCGCGGCAGTCCGTTCAGCCGTCCCCATTCAGTGAAGTCATCGGAGGTGCGAACTGACTTCGGAACTCGCCACTGCGCCGCGGCGACGATGTCCTCTCCGAAGCGAACACGCGGCATCGATGACTGGTTGGTGGCCGCTACGCCCCAATCGAAGGCGGAAACCTGTCGGACGTGTTGCTGATGCAGGGCGGCGAGAAATTCGTATGCCGGGTGGAGAAGCGCAGGATTGTAAGCAGAGAAGTGAAGAGGAAGCACGCGCTCTCCGCTTCGTCCATCGACCGCCCTCAAATGCACACCATCGAATTCGACGAGAAGGTCCGCGAGTTCGATCTGACGTGCGCCGCCCCCTGCCCCGACGACGATCTCGCGAGAGAGTTCTCGGGGGCGTGCGACGAGATCCAGGTGCTCGCCGAGCTGTGGAACCACCGAAAGGTCTGCGACCCTGTGACCCAGTCGCTTCCACCAACGTTCGATGGCCTGGCCAGCTGTGACTGTGCTTGAATCCTGCCCGAGCATGAGTCGAGCACTTGTGGTCCTCGCTTGGCGGAACGCGGTAGCCGGTAGGTACCAAAGGGGGCGCCCGTCGGAGTCCTCAAGCGGTTCGAGTACAACATCGAGCGGCATTGTCGCCTCGGTGCCATCCCATTCCGAAGCTGCACGAAACCGGTCGATCCATTCCCTGGTGAGGTGCGCTTCGCCATTGACCGCGGTCGCGGAGAACCTCGCTAGCTCCGCGACGAGTTCGCGTTCTGAGGTCTGGAGGTGGCGAGCACGGAAGGCCGCATCGTAGGCACCGATGCCGCGTGGGGCGACCACCTCACGTAGGGGTATCAGTTCGTCAGGGCCGAAACGCTCGACGAACCGGTCGGTGTAGGCGCCCAGTGCCTTCTGGTCGCCTGTCGCAGACCTGTAGTCGAGCGCCTCGATGAGCCCCGAAGCCCGGTCGGCCATCTGCCAGGAAAGCCGCAGCGGGACCGTATGAACCAAGGAAGGCACCGGGCTGGTGGGAACGATCTGCGTGGCGTTCCGTGCATCCACCAGGAACCCCTGGTCGCAGAGGTCGTCTACAGCGGCACGCACCCGCTCAGAGCTCGACGATGGAAACAAGCCGACAAGATGGGAGACCAGGTCTGCGACACTCCTCGGCGAAGAGGCGTGCCGTGCGACTTCTTCGATCACGCGTGTCCTCGGCACGCTCACGCTCTCCCTTGCCGATCGTCCCGCGGTAGACACCGTCTTCTCGACCCAGATCCGTTCCGCGCTTTCCAGAGCGAAAGGGGACCAGCGGAGCATAGGAACCAACTGCTCACCCACCACCGGTGCGCGTCGCAGCGGAGGCGCAGTGACAAGCTGAGTTGGCTCATCGGTGACCCTCCCTGCGTCGACGCCGGAGGCTTCCCCCAAAGGGGTCGCTCGCGAGATCGAACGTGCGAGCCACATTCGCACGGCGCGTATCTGAGCGGGATCTGGCTTCTCCGGCACTTCGACACCAACGCTGTCAGCCACGCGACTGAACCACGGCTCCTGGGCCAACGAAAGCATGGTCTCTTCGGAAGTCCAGACAGAAGGAAGATCAGCCACACTGCCGGCAGCCCTACGCATCAGGAAGACGTCATGGATCACGCGACACTCCTACCCGGGACACCAAGCAGCAGCTCCACGAGACGTTGCGCCTGAGCGCTGTTTGAAAGACACAGAGCTACCAGCGCGCCGGTGACACCTGAGGCCAGCTCGATGTTCGTGTCGGGCTTGACCTCGAATTGTTCGACCTCAACCATGAGCCTGGTCGTCAGCGACCGGAACATGGCGTCGGCATCGGCGTTATCCATGTGGTTGGCGAACGCACCTGCCATTGCCACGGAGCCACCGAGCCCGTGACAGAGCGAGAGTGGGTCCTTCTCAGGCGTACCCGCATCCATCCCGTACCGAAACAGATCCCAGGCCAATTTGAGCAGTTCGGTGTCATCCGTCTCGATCGCGGTGCGGAGAACTGCAATCGAAACACCTGCATGTCCGGCGCACCAACTCGAGGGCACCCATTTCAACGGACCACCGCTGGTCTGATAGCTCAACTCAACGATCCGTCGAGCCGCCTGCGGAAGCGCTGGGTCGGCTGGGGCCAGGGACGCCAGAGCGGAAAGGGTGCCGGCCAGACCGTGCGCGTAGCTAAGCGGCCGCATGTCCTGAGGCGGCTCAATCGTCAACCGCTCGAGACCGTTCGTCAAAGTCAATCGCAGTGTTTCAGCGACGGAAACAGAAGGTGGAAGCTCCTCAGTGATGCATGAGATGAGCGATACCCGGCAGGCCTGCAACCCAGTCGGCCGGGAGGCTCCTATCCCATCCTTCTAGCGACGTAGTGCGAGCACGAGCGACTGATTCAAGTCCGGCCGCACTTGGTGCGACAGCGCTCACGATTCGAGCGGCGATGAGGAGCCCCGAGGACCCAATGAAAAGACCCGGACCTCGCACGGGGATCTCCCTGCCCTTCTCGAGGCCAGCCCGCAACAGAGTTGAAGCGACATCCGCATCCGCCGTGACCACGGCATGCATGCACGCAAGGCCGGGGAGACCACGACCAAGCGTGACTGGTTCGTAAGACCCGCCTTCGCGAGAAGAAGTAGCCACCAGCATTTGCAAGGCGTCACCGGCATCGCTCAGATCCACCGTCTTCGCTCGCGCAACATCGGCTGCGCTCGAGTCAACGAGCCTCATGCGATCAACTTCCTCGTCGCTCCTTACGATCTGCGCTGGCCCATTCAGCGTGAAGAAGCGCCCAGCCGGTCGTGCCCCAGATGCGAGCGGCGACCGGCTGGGCGCTTGTGGTTACGCGCACGAAGGGCGCGTAACGCCGCAGAAGATCGTCGGCAACGTGATACCTGTGCTCGCCTGTGGGCGAAGGTCATCCTCGGTCATCGAGGCGACGTCGAAATCGAACGAGAATTCGTCGACGGCCACCTCTTCGTGCTCAAGAACAGCAGAACCGGTGTTCATTTTTCACCTCCTCTCCGAACAGGTTTGGCAGGGTATGCCCATAACATAACCGTTACGACCAGGCGTGTAAAGTAATGGACGGCGTCGTCTTAAACGGTGGGGCGCCTTCCGTTCGGGCGGTCGGCGTCAGTGTCCTCTCGCGATGTCGCGCAGGCTCAGCCCGCCCGCTGCGCGCGCGCCCAGCGCCCCTCCCCCACTCACGTCGAGTGTTGTGCCAGTCGTTCGTGCTGACGCCTCTGAGAGCAGGAAGGCCACGGCATCAGCAACTGCACGGGACTCTGCAACGCCACCGAGGACGGAGAACGAGGAAAGGTGTTGCTGCACCTCCGTCAACTGGAACGCGGGGTGGCCGTTGTCAGTAAAACCGGGAACGACGGTGTTGATGCGAATGCCACGCTCGGCGAGAGCGGGGGCAGCATGCCGCGCGAACGCCTCGATCGCGGTCTTGCTCATCGCATAGACGATGTCGCTGGGGCTGGCGAAGTGCGCGGCCACTGACGAGACATTCACGATGCTCGAACCCTCCCCCATCCTCTCTGACAGTCGCTGGCCGAGGAAGAACGGGGCACGCACGTTGACGGCGAAGTACTCGTCGAAGTCTTCCGGTCGGGCTTTTCGCAGGCTCGGGCCCAACATGAGCGCGGCATTGTTGACGAGTCCAGCCAGACGCACAGAGCGGTGCTCGGAAAGCGCCGTCGACACGGACGCGATGATCTCTTCGATACCTTCGACGCTCCGGAGATCGCTCCGCACCACATCGAGCACCGAAGGCCCGAGCTCACGCTGGACGCGAATCGCCCGAGAGACGTCGGCCACATGATGAAGGACAAGCTTGTAACCGTCGGTTGCAAGCCTGCGCGCGATCGCCGTCCCGATGCCTCCCGTGCCCCCGGTGACCACCGCTAGCCTGCCCATGGGGTCCGCCATCATGCAGCCTCGAGCAGTCCGAGAATGGACGCCGCGGTTCGATTGAGGGTCTCGGATGTCTCGGCCCAACGCTGCTCATGGACGATGATGGTCAGCTGCCCGAGGGCCGCCGACACGAGAACGTCTGACGCTTCGTCGACCCGTGTCCCCTCCCGCAAAAGGCCCTGCTCCGACGCCCGCGAGAGCTGCATCCGGACGAACCCGAGCCAGGTTCGGTATGGGCTGAGTCGGCGTTCGGGGAAGAACGTCCTCGACTCGAAGGTCATGCGCACCCCTGCTCGAACGCGGAGGTCCTGCTCGATGAGCCCTCCGACGGCAGAGAACGCTGCAACGATGGATTCTAGGGGTGGGACATCATCGATCAACAGCGCTTTCTGCATGTCGTGCATCTTCGAGCGCTCATATTCGAACAGGGCGGTGGCAACCGGGTGCATCTCTTTGAACTCAGGGCTGTTGCGGGCGGCGGGCACGAGATCGACCACGGCTAACATGGCCAGCTGCTCCTGCAGAGAATCATTCGCGGTCGGCACGCTCACCGTGCTTCCCTTTCGATGTATGCCGCTCTGGCATTGGCACTCGCGCCGGCCGTCGCATGCGCGGCGACGTGGACATCGTGGACGACGCCACGTGCAGTCCGATGCACGCGATCACGCGTCAGCTGGGCGAAGGCTCTCAGATGTGTCGGGCCGTGATCAGGAGCCGGTATGCCCGTCATTTGGATGCGTCGCATCCACAGCACCTCGGCGTCCTCCCGCCGAAGCCCAGCGTGGTGATAGGCGATCGCCTGAGTGAGCTGACCGAAGGTCGCTATGTAGTCGATCGCCGTCAACCCCGAATCGAAGTGCCACTCAGCGTCGACGCGCTGGTCGGAGAACTCGATCGCGCTCGGCACAGCGGTCGGGGACTCACGAAGAGAACGCTGAGGCACTGGTTCGGCCGCCTCTCCCCCGCGCGCGGGAACCGGCTCGTCAGCGGCGACGCCAAGGCGGACGTGCATCGTCCCGACGTCGGCCTCGATCGTGACCTGATGGGACGACGCCTGCAATCGTGCGGCGACACTCACGCGTTCGAGATCCGTGGTTGGCTGCCGGCCCGCGCGAAGGTCGAGGCTTCGAACCCATGAACGGCGCAACCAGCGAGTGAGATCGGGTGGCGACGTGTCCATGATCGCGAAACGAGCGAGGGCGACAGCGTCGATAGAGGTCAGGTGCCAATCCGTCGGCTGTTGGGGCAGATGAACGGAATAGGTGACATCGCCGGACGATGAGTCGGACAGAAAAGCGTACTCCGTCTCCCGGTATCTGCCGGCGAAGTATCGATCCCGGGCCGGGCCGAGCAGTTCCTCCCATCGACGCTCTCCGCCTCTGCGTGGCTCGTGTACGGACACTGAACTCGCTACCCCCGCCATGCTAGTTACGTTACATGCCGTTGTGTATTGCTGGGGTGGCGGTGTGCCCCACTAGGACGTGATGGGGTCCGCTGATATCGTCAGCGCATGAGTCAGAACCGTGTCGGACGGCCGCCCCAAGCGGGCATCAGCGTTGCGCTGATCAGCGCTGCGGAAAGCGTCATGACATCACTGGGTTACTCGGCACTCACCGTCGACGCACTGGTGACCGTGGTGGGCACCACGCGTCCGACGTTCTACCGCCGTTATCCCAGCGTTGCACACCTCGCCCTCGAAGTGATCATCAATCGTTTCGGCACCGGGCTGGAAGTCGATAACGGCAACCTGGTGGACGACTTGATCGAGTTGCAAAGGGCGGAATTGGAGATGTTCCGCAGCCACCTCATGCGGCGGAATCTTCCAGGGCTTCTGGAGAGCATCCGGCTCCACCCCGACGTCGCCGAGAGTTATTTCGCGCGCTTCATCGCACCGCGACGGGAGAACGTCCTTCGCGTTCTAGAACTGGCGCGTGCCCGTGGTGAGATCAGCGAGAGCCGCGACGACGATGAGCTCGCCTGCGATCTGCTCCTCGGGCCAATGCTTGCACGTGCGATCGTGCCGACCGGGGTGGGGCTCGATGATGCCCTCGCTGTCAACACCGCGCGAGCTGTCGTCCACCATTTGGCTGCTCAGCACTCACGCGTCGGATGAGCACGCGCACACATCACTCCCCGCGGAGCAGTTGAGAGTTCCTCAACTGGCGGGGCTGAAGAAGATGCCCTCGATATCGCCGTTGTCAGTAGTCGAGATGCTCAACGAAATCTCCTCCTCAGCGCCCTGGAGAGTGGTCACCGCGTCAGGGCCCGCCGCTTCGAAGCGGACAATCTCGAACGGCCCCTCGGGTCGCAGATCCTCGTTGATGAGCGCCGCCATTTCGTCCGCGGACATCTGCTCAAGGAAGCTCTCATCGAGCACCGATTCCCATTGACTGCCGGTGGTATCCGACTCGTCGTTCAGGATCTCCACGACCCAGCTCGTCCGTTCGCCAACGGCTGTGGACTCATCGATCTCGCCTTCGACGACAACCCCCGGTGCACAACCCACAAGGAGTGCGATCGGTGCCAGGAAGGCAAGGAAACGAATACGGCTAAACGACATGGTGTGTCCTTTCGTTGGTATCAATGTCGAATCGCGTCGCGGTTGCCGGAGACTGGAATGAGCCGCTGGCGATGAGCGCCACCACGAGGACGGCCGGCACGATCCAGCCTGACCAGCCGAGAATGGTCGCCTGCGTGGTGTCAACGGTCACCCCGTCAGCGGCGAACAAGTACAATGTTCCGCTCGCCGCGGCGTTCAATCCGCCGTGCGCGAGAGCCGGCGGCCACACCGACCCGGACCGTACCCTCAACCAGCCAAGGAGTGAACCCACGATCGTGCACATGCCGATCATCAGGAGGACGGCCATCCACCCGGGCGCCGCGGGGTAGTTGTAGCCGAGCAGGAGCAGCGGCGCGTGCCATGTGCCCCACAGCACACCAGACACCAGAACCGCGGGGACTATCCCCGACGGCAGGAGCTTCGGTAGCAGCCATCCTCGCCATCCGATCTCTTCCCCGAGAGCGGGCAGTAAGTTCACGAACGAGGCGAGGATGATTGCGCCGAATTGCGTCAGCACAAGCGGCCAGACGGACTCGGTGTCTCCTATGGCAGTGTTTGCTCGAAGTTCAGAAAGGCCCGCGAAGTCGCCGGGGTACGCCCCGATCAACGTGCCGACCACGAGAGCGACGACACACAGCAGAAGCATCCCCATCAGCCCGAGGAACGCGTATCCGAGAGTCCGCCGCCAGGGACGAATCGGGCGCAGCCCCAACGCCACCAACCTCTGGCGGGGGCGCTCGATAAACACGACGATGACGAGCGCTACCGCTGCAGGCGTCATCATCATCGCGAGAGCAGTGAGGCCGAACCAAGGGCTGAGCAGTCCCGAGCCGTTCCATAGCGGAAGAGCGACAGCCCAAGCGATCACCAGGACCGCGACGGCGTACAGCGCGATCAACATCCAGCGACTCCTGCGCGTCTCCATGATCACCTCCGGCAGTGGCTAACAATTACTTTACACACCCTGCCGTAACGGTTATGTTGTGGGCACAGTCACACCCACCTGGAAAGGACCAGACATGAAGAACCACCTCGGCCGCGCCTTACCGAAAACACTCCTCGGCGTCGTCCTCACCGGTGCGCTCACCGCGAGCACCGGACACATGGCCTCGGCGACGGAGAACGCGTCGGAAAGTGCGACGGTCTCCGTGGAGTCCAACTCTTCCCGTGCGACAGCGATCAGCGCCGATCAGATCAGCAAGTACTCCGATCGTGAGGTGCTTGAGCTCCTTCTCGCGGGCAAGGGTGCCATCGCTGAGGCGAACCCGAAGATCGTGGACGTGCTCGGTTTCGCACCCGATCGCGCTGAAATCTCCGACGAGGACCTCGCGCTGGTCGTCGACGCGTATCTCGCGTTCAACCCCAACTTCCGGGATCAGGTCCTGCCTGGCCTCACCTCAGGGGCGCCCAACGTGGTGAGCGAGTCCCTCGGCAACTTCTACAAGTCGGTCGTGGAATTCTGGGAGACCGACCCCATCTTCGCTGAGGCCCGAGAGGTCGTCGGCGACGAACCGCTGGTCACCACGAACGCCACCGGACAGGCGGTCCAGAACGTGAACTTCGTCGTGAACATCAACGTTCTCGCGAACATCAATGTCGCGGCTGTCGCGATCGGAGGCGCCGTCGTCCTCGCGTTCGCGTACGTCTACACGCGCTACCTCGATGACCCGAACACGCTGTACGAAGTCGACCAGGCGAACATGGTCCGAGACGTCACAGCCGCCCTCGCCTAAGAACGATCAAAAGTGACGAAGCAGACGATCATTGCGCTCGTCTCGTCCGTCGTCACAGCCGCCGTGCTGGGTATCGCGATCTTCGTATCGATGCCCAGCACGGTGCTGCATCCGAGGGATGGGTCGCCGTTGCGCGATGTAATGACAACGGTACTCCCAGAGAGCTGGCCGTTCTTCACCAAGCCGCCGTCCGACACGGAGATCACCGCCTACGTCCTGGACGACGGTACGCTCCGCTCAGCGTCGGCCTTTCCGAACGCGCATCCCGACAACTGGTTCGGCGTCTTGCGCACCCAACGAGCGCAAGGACCCGAGATGGCCAATCTCACCAGTCCGCTTCCGGCAGAGAACTGGGTCGAGTGTGCAGAAGACCGCTCCCGCGACTGTCTCGTGATCGCGGCGGAGACCGAGCCGGTCTCCATCGTCAACGACTATCCGACTCAGACGCTGTGCGGGAACGTCATCATCGTGGAGACCGCACCAGTCGCCTTCTCGTATCGAGACATGTACGAAGGATGGCGCCTCGATGAAAACGCCGTGCACTTGGATATCGAATGCTGAGCCGGTTAGAACGCGCCTTTCTGGCGCAGATCGCAGCGTTCCCCGGGTGGCACCTGCCGCTCGCGGCGGGACGGACCATTATCGCGCTCGCGCAGATATCCATCTTGCTCTTCACGCCGGCGGCAGCTCTGTTTGTCCCCATCGCCAACGGCCAGGCGGAGTCCCCCTGCATACGCCCACTCCTCGCCATCTCCCCCTACTGCTGGTTCCCCGACGACCGCCAACTCGTGAGCACAGTGGTCATCGTCGTACTCCTGTGGGTGGCGAGCGGGTTCCTTCCTCAGGTCACAGGCTTCGTCCACGCATGGCTGTCGTTTTCGTTCGCTCAGACGATCTCACTCCCTGACGGCGGCGACTACGTCGCACAGGTCACCACCCTCTTCCTCGCGTTCGTCTCGATCGGTCACCGGCGCTGGTGGTACTGGCAACGCTCTCCCGCTGCCCCGCCCCGAGCCTTGAACGTCCCGATAGCGGTCGGTGCAATGTGGGCAGTTCGCGCGCAGGTCGCCTGGATCTACCTGAACAGCGGCCTCTCGAAGGTCTCCGTGTCCGAGTGGCAGGAAGGCTCCGCGATCTACTACGTAGCCCGGATGGAGTGGTTCGGCGCCAGTGGACCCATCGGCGATCTGTTCCTCTGGGCCACCTCTATCCCTGCCGTCGCTCTCGCCATATCTTGGGGAACCATTATCGGAGAATGCGCGATCGCGGTATTCATCTTGATGCCTGGGCGGTGGCCGACGGTCGCTTTCGCGATCAGCGCCGCACTCCATCTGGCGATCATCGTCGCCATCGGGCTGTTCTCCTTCGGTTGGATCATGATCGGTGCTGTCATGTCAGCTGCAGCCCCTGCGCTCTCGACATTCCTTCCTTCATCACCGCCGACAGAGGACACCCAGACAAGCGACGATGAGCTCGCCGAATCCAGAACTGGAGTATGAACGATGTCACTCGCACGCCGCACCCTTGCAGCCCTGGCCAGCCTCCTGCCCGCCATCGCCATCGCGGTGACATACCTCTTCTGGAAAGAGGGACTCGGCTCGCAGGTCGCGTTCCACTGGGACGCTCGAGGCAGAGTCGACGGTGTCATCGAGACAGGTGGAGCCTTCGGACTCGCCCTGGGCATCGCCGCGACCGCCGGCGCAGTTGCCGCCATCGTCGTCCTGCTGAAGTCTCCGAGCTTGCGCACGAAGCGGGATGTCCTCACCTGGACAGGGTTCTTCGCCGGAATCGGAATGGCACTGTGGCTCGTCCCCGCAGGACTCACGTACGCCGCGGGAAACGCCCAAGACGCCGAACTCAACGGATGGCTGGCCCTCCTCGCCGCACTGTTGCTCTATGGCGTGCTTCTGCGCACCTGCGTCCCGTGCACAGAACAGCGTGAGATCGACCAAGAGTCCTCCGCGCGGACGATCACTACGGGCTGGGCAGCGACGGTCTACTCCCCTCAGATCGGTATTGCGTTCGCTATCTTCCTCGGCGCCGGCGCCGGCGGGCTCGCTGCAGCCCAGGAGGCACCGGTCATCGTGCGCGTGCTCATCTGGGCTGTCCTCGCAGTCGCGGCTGTTGCGCTGGTCGCGTTCGTCGGCATCAACGTACGGGTCGATCAGCGAGGGCTCCGCATCCGCTCAGCCCTTCTCCGGTTCCCGTTCAAGCAGGTTCCCGCCGACAAGCTCGGCGACATCCGGACAACAACCGTGCACGCATCGGACTGGGGTGGCTGGGGCATACGCAAGCGCAGCGGTTCGACGGCATTCATCGTCAACGGCCACCACGCAGTGAGCGCATCCCTCCGGGACGGTGGCGAAGTGCTCGTGACGGTACCCGAGCAGAAACTCCCGCGCGAACTGTCGGCCTGACCTGATCGAGCACCGCCAGCGTGTATCGATCCATCGATCTCGGTCGGGCCGTGGTGGTGGCACGCGGACGGTTTTGCGGGCCACAGCAGGCCGTCGCCGACGCCGACGCATTCAGAGAATCGGTGATCGTAATCACACTCACCCAGACCCGAGAGCTGGACCACACATCCGTAGCGGAGCACAAACGACACGCATCGGCGACGCCAGGCGCAGACCTGCACGCAGGTGATGCCGCCCGCGCGCCTAGACGGGCCAAACGGGCACCTTCCTGTCGCGGAACCCACGTCGACAAGAACCCCTTACAGAACGTGCCCACGACTGCCTCTGCGCGAGACACCGCGAAGTGGAATCAGATGGTCACTGAATTCGGGCTGCCGACCCTCACCAGGCACGGTCTCCGTCAATCCGGAGCGACGCGACTCGCCAACCCCGGCATCCCACTCCACTTCCTCCAAGGCATTCTCGGTCACAGATCGATCGAGACCAACCGCGATACCTCTACCCTGAGCACCAGGCCCCTCGACGACGCACGCACCGCCGCGATCATCGACCTGCAAGAAACGATCGCAGATCGGAGCGAAAAGTGGGCTCCAGGTCCCGGCCAGGTCCCGGCCAGGTCCCGGCTCGCGACAGCAGCCACGGACGAGGCATCGAACGGGGCACCAGCAACGGCACGCAGCCGCTTCCACACACCACTTCGAAGAGGACCGCAAGAATAACGAAGCCCAGGCGAGGAACACTCACTCACCTGGGCTTTTCTGTCGGGATGACAGGATTTGAACCTGCGACCCCCTGACCCCCAGTCAGGTGCGCTACCAAGCTGCGCCACATCCCGTTGTTCACTTTTCAGGCTGAACCAGCCGCTACCGCACTTGACCCCCAGTCAAGTGCGCTACCAAGCTGCGCCACAGCCCGTTCTCCTGCACTCTCGCGCAGGCAACTCACCCATCTTAGCCTGAGCTGGCGGCGCTCCGCGAACCGGGGCGTTGCGGGTGTCGGATGCTCCGCGTAGCGTCACTTTCATGGCGACGATCACGACCGAGGTGGCGACGACCGCTCGATGGGACGACGTTCAGCACGCGCTCACGGGAGGAGGCGATGGGGCGAGCTGCCAGTGCATCTGGCCCGTCCTCGCCAACAAAGACTGGAACGAGACGACCACACCGCAGCGCACGGAGATGTTCCGGGCCGAGATCGATGCGGGCCCTCCCCCTGGGCTCATCGCGTACGTCGACGGCGAGGCGGCGGGATGGATCCGGATCGGCCCCCGCACCCGGCAGGCGCGCATTCCACGAACACGCATGATCGCCGCGGCGACGCCTGAGTCGTTCGAGGACGAGTCCGTGTGGGCCGTGACCTGCTTCGTGGTTCGCCGCGAGCATCGCGGCACGGGGCTCAACCTCGCGCTCCTGCGCGCCGGAATCGACTACGCCAAGAAGTCCGGCGCCCGCCTGATCGAGGGCTACCCCGTCGACACCGCCGGCGACAAGAAGCGCACCAACGACCTGTTCCACGGAACGCTCGGCACATTCCTCACCGCCGGCTTCACTCAGACGGCCGAGCTGAGGCCGGGGCGCACCCTCGTCACACTGGATCTTGCCCGATGACAGCCGACTCAGAGCTGCCCGCAGCGATGGGTAAAGTCGCCCTTCGCGAACTCGCCCTTCACGGACTCACACGCCTCGACCAATTCGACGGAGCATCCGCAAAGGAACTGCTCTCGATGCACGGGGTGGGACCGAAAGCGATCCGCATCGTCCGCGAACATGTCGAGGCAGAAGGCCTGCACCTTTCGCCATGACAGCGCACTAGCGTGAAGACATGAGCGACGAGCATCCGACCATCGAAGATCCAGAACTCGGCAGCCTCACGCGGGCGGCATCAGAACTGACCGATGGCACGGCCCTCACTCACGACTGGTACGTCGGCACGACCACCACCGACGGCGGCGAGATCGAGCTCATGATCGAAGGCGCCGACCCCGCGGAAGTCTCCACGCTCCTCCCCTCAGTACGCAAGACCATCGCTGATCTCACGGAACGACGAAGGACCGCCTCGGATGCCGTCGTCACCACCTTCAGCAACGGCGAACCCGAACAGCACGAACTCGACGATGCAGCGTCCGACCTGGTACTCGACACGATCGAAGCCGCTGCCGACGGCACCATCATCCTGCACTTCACCGACAGCTGCGGTGAACACTTCCCGGAGGGGTACTGGCCCGCGGTGCACTTCCGGGCCGACGGTGCCGTGGAGCAGGTCACTGTCGAATCCTGAGCCAGGCGATGCGCGCTCGCGACCATACGATGGGGAGATGCAGCGCCGCACCCTTCCCCCGCCGATCTTGTGGGCGTTCGTCCCCTATATCGTTGCGGCGGCCGTCCACATTACGCTGCTGGCGCTGGACAGCCCCGGAGCCGGACCGACCAAACTCCTGTTGATGCCGCTGCTGGCGTTGCCGGTACTGCTGTCCGCTCCTCGCCTTGTTTCGCGTACGACGCTCATCCTGCTACTGGGCGCTCTGCTGTTCTCCTGGCTGGGCGACGGTGCAGGAGCCTTCTTTCCCACCGCGCCGGAGCTGCCCCTGATGCTCCTCTTCTTCGGCATCGCGCATCTGGCATATATCCTGCTGTTCGCTCGGCACCTGGCACGACGACGGATGCCGTGGTGGGCGCTCGTGTATGCCGTCTGGTGGGTGGCGATGCTCGCTGTTCTCGGCCCACACACTGGCGGCCTGCTCATCGCTGTCGCTCTGTACGGCCTACTTCTCGGCGGGACTGCCGCGTTCGCGGCCCGTTGCAACCGGCTCGTCGCGGTCGGAGGCGCGTTCTTCCTTCTCAGCGACACGGTCCTTGCCGTGCGGCTGTTTCTTCCGGACGTCCTCCCGTCGTGGAGCAGCCCCGCGGTGATGCTCACCTACACGATCGGGCAGGGGCTGATCATCGCGGGCGCTCTCGCGACTCTACGAAAGAAGGACGGATGATGGCGGATGCTGCGCGAGTCGACAGCTGGCTCTGGGCGATTCGCGTCTACAAGACTCGCTCGGCCGCGACGACCGCATGCCGCGCGGGGCATGTCCGCGTCAACGGCGACAAGGTGAAGGCGGCGCAGTCGATCCGCATCGGCGACGAACTCCGCGTCCGGATCGCAGGATTCGACCGGATCCTCGTGGTCCGGCAGATCCTGGTCAAACGCGTGGGTGCGCCGGTCGCCGCCCTCGCATACGAGGACCGCACGCCGGAACGGGAGCCGCAAGCCGCTCTGGGTCTTCGCGATCGCGGGGCCGGTCGGCCGACGAAGCGGGAACGTCGCGACATCGACAAGCTGCGCGGACGGGATGAATTCTTCGCGGATTGACCTTCCCAGATTCGAACATATGTTCCATACTGGAGGCATGACCCAGCGAACCGATCTCGACTTCGAAATCGAGGAGCGGCGCCGCGTCCTCGACTCCTGGGTCGCGAAGCGTCGGCAGATCGCTGCGCTGGAATCCGAGGCGTCCGAGCTTCTTGTGGAGCAGATCGCCCTCCACGACGCCGACGTGGCCGAGAACTCGCACCACCGCGACGCGATCTACCGATCGATGGTCGCGGAGTTCTCCGCGGCGGGCCACATCCCGAAGGGCTCGATCGAGTTCGCATTCAGCGACGCCCGCTCGCTGAGCACGGAGTTGCCCGCTGTACGCGCGGCTTTCGCGGCCGGGAGGATCAGCGCGGGCCATGTTCGTGAGATTGTTCGCGCGAGTGCCATCGTGTCCGAGGCGATCCGCAACAAGAAGGTCGACGCCGGCGTGATGGATCTCTACGAGACCGCCGTTCTCGTCGTCGCCGAAGACGACACCGCCGCTCGCACAGGAGCCCATGCCAAGCAGGTCGCCGCGGCACTCGTCGGCGAAACCGTCGTAGAGCGGCACCGACGCGCGGCCGGCGAACGTTCCGTGAAGGTGCGCTCCGTCGGTGATGGCCTCGCCCTTCTCACCGCTGTGCTGCCGGAATGGGTCGCCACGGCGATCTTCGACCGCCTGACGCAGATGACTCGCCAGGTCGTCTCCGCTCGCGACGAGCGCGAACCGGTTCTCGACCCGTGGACGGCGGACGAAAGCGGAGACTCCCTCTTCCTTGAAGACTTCGCCCTCGACGACCCCTCCTTCGATCCCTACGAAGGTGTGATCTTCGGCGACGACACCTTCGCGACCGACCCAGAGCTCGAGCACGTCTCCACAGACACGCGCACGTGGGACCAGATCCACGCAGACCTGTTCGCCGATCTCCTGCTCACCGCCGACCCCAGCGCCGCACAGGGCGATGGGCTCGACAACATCAACGCTCGTATCCAGGTGACCGTGTCCGCGAGCACACTCAGCGGTGCGGACGACCGTCCCGCGGAGCTCGACGGACACGGACCACTGCACCCCGACGTCGCCCGCAAGCTGGCGGGGCGCAACACCGGATGGAGCCGCCTCTTCCTATCCCCGACCGGAATGGTGACGGAAACCGACACCTACACCCCGACAGAAGGCATGCGCCGGTTCCTCCGCTCCCGCGATCAGCACTGCCGGTTCCCAGGGTGCCGGATGCCAGTGCACCGCTGCGACGTCGACCACAACAGGGACTATGCCAAAGGCGGAAAGACCCGGCTCGACAACCTCGCCCACTTCTGT
The DNA here is from genome assembly GCF_003626735.1 of Microbacterium sp. CGR2. NCBI lineage: Bacteria > Bacillati > Actinomycetota > Actinomycetes > Micrococcales > Microbacteriaceae > Microbacterium > Microbacterium sp. CGR2. The sequence goes on from NZ_RBHX01000001.1 coordinate 3,658,429, forward strand.
CGCTCACATCACGTGCTCAAGCATCCCGACAACCCGGCTCCGCATCGCTGGACGGCGCAGCAGCGCCAAGACGGGACGATCACGTGGTTCAGCCCGCTCGGACGCGCATACCCCGACCGTCCGTCACAGCGAGTGATGTTCGTCTGACGGATGCCGGGTCTGAGCGGGATGCTCGTCCGAGACGGATGCTGGTCTGAGCGGGATGCTCGTCTGAGCGGGAGGACCGCCTAAGCGGGGCGAGGACCGTCTGAGGGTGATATTCGCCTGTGACAGACACCGGCAGCGAGCAGAGAGGTCAGGCGTCGTTGCGCTCGAGCAGCGCCAAGAGCCAGCCCGCCGAGCGAACCTGCGTACGGTCCACGGCCTCAACGCGGTCTCGAAGCCCGCGGTCGCTGGTGACGGCGAGGACACTCTGGCCGGCATCGACGCGCCGCTGCACCTCGGCGACGATCGCGTCATCTCCCTCAGCGTCCGCTTTGACGACCCTCACCGAACCTGTCGTCCCCGCATCGGGCGCTTTCGCCTGGCCCTCGACGACCATCGACACTTCGGGAAACCAGAGATCCCCGTCGAGCCCGAACTCGTCCGCCGCGACCGCCAGTCCATCCAGCCGCGCCCGCAGCCGAGCGGCAGCGCCCGCGCGATCCTTCCACCAGCTATCCGGCACCGAACCGACGACATTCGCGGCATCCACCACCACCGCCGGGAACAGGTCCAGCTGCGCACGAAGCGCCGGCCATGCCGCCCCGAATCCCGGATGCAGCGGCCGAGACTCGACCTCGGCCACCGGGACCCATTCGAGTGCCACGCTCTCGGGGTCGCTGATCACCGGGTCGAACGGCACCTGCACATCGGCGACGACCGTCGTGTACGACCAGACGTCCAGATCGAGCACACTGATGAACCTCGGGCGAACAGCTCCATCCGGAACGCCCGCCTCTTCCTGCGACTCGCGGACCGCTCCGACGATCGCACTCTCACCCTGATGCAGAGCCCCACCGGGAAGGCCCCACGTACCCCCGAAGTGGCTCCAGGAGACGCGGTGCTGCAGCAGGATCCCCCGGTGCGGATCGACGGCGAGGAGACCGGCGGCGCCGAAGCGCCCCCAGTACTTCTCCCCCGATGCCGCGACAACCCAGGCATCACCCGGATCCCGCGGCCCCTCAGGGCGACGCGGCTCACCGGCGGGAGGAGGTACGACAGTCACCCCTTCAGCTTTTCACAGCATCCGGGCATCGGCACCATCGAGCCGTCACGAGCCGGAATGGATCAGCGCTGGCGCTTCTCGCGCACGCGCATGTTGATGACGATCGGCGTGCCCTCGAACGAATAGATCTCGCGCAGCCGGCGCTGAATGAACCGACGGTAACCCGGGTCGAGGAAGCCGGTCGTGAACAGCACGAACGTCGGCGGACGCGTCGACGCCTGAGTTCCGAACAGGATCCTCGGCTGCTTGCCACCACGCAACGGGTGCGGGTGCTCGGCGACGAGTTCCGCCAGGAAGGCGTTGAACTTGCCGGTCGGGATGCGGCGATCCCAGTTCTCCAGCGCCGTCTCCAGCGCGGGAACGAGCTTGTCCAGGTGCCGACCCGTCTTGGCCGAGATGTTCACGCGCGGTGCCCAGGCGACGTGCGCGAGGTCCTGCTCGATCTCCCGCTCGAGGTAGCGACGACGATCCTGATTCTCCAGATCGTCATCGTTGAGGCGATCCCACTTGTTGAAAGCGAGCACGAGCGCGCGGCCGGATTCGAGCACGAGGTCGATGATGCGCACGTCCTGCTCGCTGATCGTCTCCGACACATCGAGCACGACGACAGCGACCTCGGCCTTCTCCAACGCCGCCGATGTACGCAGCGAGGCATAGAAGTCGGCGCCCTGCGCCATGTGCACGCGGCGACGGATGCCGGCAGTGTCGACCAGGCGCCACATCTTCCCGCCGAGTTCCACCACCTCATCGACCGGGTCGCGAGTGGTCCCGGCGAGTTCGTTCACCACGACGCGCTCTTCGCCGGCGGCCTTGTTGAGCAGCGACGACTTGCCGACGTTCGGGCGACCGAGGATCGCGACTCGACGCGGCCCACCGATCTCCTGCTTCGCGACGGCCGAGATCTCCGGCAGCTTCTTCAGAACAGCATCCAGCAGGTCAGCGACACCGCGTCCGTGGATGGCGGAGACCGGGTGCGGCTCACCGAGACCCAGGTTCCACAACGCGGCGGCCTCCGGCTCCTGCCGGGCATCGTCGATCTTGTTCGCGACGAGGAACACGGGCTTGCCGCTCTTGCGAAGCAGCTTCACCACGTGCTCGTCGGTGGATGTCGCACCGACCATCGCGTCGACCACGAACAGCACCATGTCGGCGAGGTCGATCGCGACCTCCGCCTGGGCTGCCACCGAACGGTCGATCCCGCGGGCGTCGGGCTCCCAGCCGCCGGTGTCGACGAGGGAGAACCGTCGGTCCGCCCACTCCGCCTTGTACGTGACACGGTCACGGGTGACGCCGGGGGTGTCTTCGACGACGGCCTCACGGCGGCCGAGGATACGGTTCACCAGCGCGGACTTGCCCACATTCGGGCGACCGACGATCGCCACGACGGGCAGCGCCGGGGAGAAGAGGATACCGTCTTCGCCCACGGTGATACCGGCGAGCAGCGCGGCATCCTCGTCATCCAGGTCATAGTCGGCGAGCCCTGCCCGCAGGGTTTCGGCGCGCTGCTCGGCGAGCTGCTCGTCGATCTGTTCCATCTTCTCGGCGAGCTGGTCGGGGCCGCCTTCGTATTCTTCGTCAGCCACGGTGTGCTCCTCGGAGTCGTTCGATCACCGTGAGTACGGCGTCGATGGTCTGGGGGAAATCGAGTTCCGTCGAATCGACGACCTCGACGCCGTCAGCGGCGTTGAGAAAGTCGACGACGGCACTGTCGGAGGCATCGCGCTTGTGCAACGCCGCGGCGACAGCATCCGCGTTCTCGCCGGCGAGTTCGCCGGCACGTCGGGCCGCCCGCACCTCGGGGGCGGCGGTGAGCAGGATTCGTACAGGGGCGTCGGGCGCGACCACGGTCGTGATGTCGCGACCTTCCACGACCACGGCAGGGTACGACGCTTCGGACACGAGTGTGCGGAAGAGTTCGTTCACCTGAGCGCGCACCTCCGGCACACGAGCGACGCCGCTCACCGCCCCGGAGACCCGAGGGTCGCGGATCGCCTCGGTGACCTCGACGTCTCCGACGCGCACCGCGCGGTCATCCGGGTCGAGTCCCAGGCGCACCGGGAAGTCGGATGCCGCCGCGCGGACGGCAGCGGGATCGGAAGTGTCCGCGCCCTGGTCGAGCACGTACCATGCGAGCGCTCGATAGGCGGCGCCGGTGTCGAGGTAGCCGTAGCCGAGCGTGCGGGCCACGGCTTTCGACACGCTGGACTTGCCGGACCCGGCCGGCCCGTCGATGGCGATGAACTTGGTTGCGGTGGTGGTGTCAGTCATTCGTGTTCCCCGCGATCCGCCATCCACGTTCCTGAAGGCCGGAGATCGCGCCGTGGAGCGCGGCCGGATCGACACTGATCTCTGCGAGACCGAACTGGGCGCCCGGCGAGTGCTCGAGACGCAGATCTTCGACGTTGACGCCGAGTTCGCCCAGCTCGCCGAAGAGGCGGCCGAGCTGACCGGCGGTGTCGTCGATCATGACGACGAGAGACTCGAAACGCCGGTTCTGTCCGTGCTTGCCCGGCAGGCGGTCGACGCCCTCGTTGCCCTGGCGGATCGTCTCCGCGACCACGCGGCGGGCGCCGGGGGCGCTCGGGTCGCGCAGGGCGTCGGAGATCGCGTGAAGATCGGAGGCGAGGTCGTCGAGGATCGCCACGACCGGAGCAGCGTTCGCACCGAGGATCTGCACCCACAGCTCAGGAGCGGATGCCGCGATGCGCGTGGTGTCGCGGACGCCCTGCCCAGCCAGACGCAGAGCGCCCTCTTCCGCCTCGGACAGGCGGGCGGCGAGCAGACTCGCGACGACCTGGGGAACGTGCGAGGTCAGCGCGACCGAGCGATCGTGCTCCTCGGGGGTCATCTCCAGCGGCATCGCACCCACTTCGAGCGCGAGCCCCTCGACCATGGCGAGGTCGGCGGCTTTGGTGTCCTCGTCACGGCACACGACCCAGGGACGTCCGACGAAGAGGTCGGCGCGCGCCGAGATCGCGCCCCCACGCTCACGTCCGGCCAGAGGGTGCGAGCCGATGTAGCGCGCGAGATCGACCCCGCGAGCCTGCAGTGTCCGGAGAGGTTCGAGCTTCACGCTCGCGACGTCCGTCACCACGGCGTCGGGGAATCGCTCGAGTTCCATCTGGATGATGTCGGCGGTCACGTCGGGCGGCACGGCCACCACCACGAGCGAAGGCGCGTCATCGTCTGCCGAGAGGCGGCCGGCGCCGTAGTCGACGGCGAGGCGCAGCTGTGCAGGCGAGGCATCCGTCAGCACGACATCGATGCCCTTGGCGCGCAGAGCATGTCCGACGCTCGCACCGAGCAGACCGGCGCCGACGATGCGGACGGTCCCGGAGAGCCGGGGCGCGACGGCGCCGGCCTTCCGCACCGTGAGCGCACTCGTCGTATCGGTCACTCGTTCTCCTGCTGCTCGCCTGGCGCCTCGGCGACACCGGAATCACGGCGCGACAGAGTCAAGAGCGCGCCAAGTTCGATTTTAGTCAGTTCCCGGGTCTTCCCCGCCGGGAGGGTTCCCAGGTGCAGCGGTCCGAACTGCCGGCGCACGAGTTCCGTGACCGGGTGACCGACGGCGGCGAGCATCCGACGCACGATGCGGTTGCGCCCCGAATGCAGCGTCAGCTCCACGAGGCTCGACCCGCGCGAAGTGTCGAGCAGTCGCGCCTTGTCGGCGGCGATCACACCGTCTTCGAGCTCGATGCCCTTGGTGAGCTTCGAGATGGTCTGCGCGGTCACGGACCCCTCGACCTTGGCGATGTACACCTTGGTGACGCCGAACGACGGATGCGCGAGGATATGCGCCAACTCGCCGTCGTTGGTGAGGATCAGCAGGCCGCTCGTCTCGGCATCCAATCGTCCGACGTTGTAGAGGCGCTCCTCGTAGTCGGACGTGAACCGGCGCAGGTCCGGGCGGTCGTTCTCGTCGCGCATACTGCTGACGACGCCGGTGGGCTTGTTGAGCATGACGTAGCGCTTGGAGACGTCCAACTGCACAGCGGTGCCGTCGACGTCCACGAGGTCGTGCTCCGGATCGATCCGTCGACCGAGCTCGGTGACGACCTCACCGTTGACGCGGATGCGTCCTTCGACGATGTACTGCTCGACGACGCGACGAGAGGCCACCCCGGCCGCAGCGAGCACCTTCTGCAGGCGAACGCCCTCGGGCGCCTCGTCGTTGGTGAAGTCGGTCATCGGATGGTCCCTTCGTCGAAACCGTCTGCGCCGTCATCGAGCAACGGCGAGATCGGGGGCAGCTCGTCGAGCGAGTTGATGCCCAGGTGCTGCAGCAGCGCGTCAGACGTGCCGTAGTTGATGGCTCCGGTCTCGGAGTCGGCGAACAGCTCCGTGATCAATCCGCGCGCCAGCAGCGTCCGTACCACGGAGTCCACGTTCACCGCACGGATCGAGGCAACCTGGCTTCGGGTGACGGGCTGCTTGTACGCGATGACGGCCAGAGTCTCCAGCGCTGCCTGCGACAGCCGTGCCGGCGCCTGCCCGCCCACGAACTCGGCGACGAGGTCATCGTGGTCCTCGCGGACGTAGAGGCGCCAGCCACCTCCGACCTCGCGGAGTTCGAACCCCCGGCGCGGACCATGCCCGCGACCGTCGTAGTCGTCCACCAGAGTCTCCAGCGCCTGCCGTACGGCGGGCACCGGAGAACCGACCGCGGCGGCGAGTGCGACCAGGCCGATCGGCTCGTCCACGATGAGCAGGACCGCCTCGATCCGCTCGGTGACCGGAGTCGTCAGAGTCTCCGGTGCCTCAGCATCCGGCGCCTCGGCCTCCGGAGTCTCGGGCGTGGCGGAGGTATCACTTGTCATAGTCGGCTCCCAGTGTCGCCAAGGTCTCATCCGACCAGGAGTCGGCCGCCCAGCGGAGCGTCAGCTCGCCGAGCGGTTCCAATTGTTCGAAGGACAGCGCCGCGTGCCGGTAAAGCTCCAGTACGGAGATGAACCGCGCGACCACGATGCCGGGCTCGCTCACACCCGCGACGAGTTCACGGAAGCTGACCGACTCCGTCGCCCGGAGCAGCGTCACGACGATCGCCGCCTGCTCGCGGATGCTGATCAGCGGGGCGTGCAGGTGGTCGAGCCCGACGTGCGGCATCTCCTTGGGCGCGAAGGCGAGCAGGGCCAGGGCTGCGAAGTCGTCGACACTGAGCGACCAGACGAGCTCCGGCGTCTTCCTGCGGTGTTTCTCGTCGAGGCGCACGGCGCGGACGTGGCGTCGGTCCTCACGCTGCAGGCAGCGCGCGAACCAGGTCGACACCTCCTTGAAAGCCCGATACTGCAGCAGCCGGGCGAACAGCAGATCTCGTGCTTCGAGCAGGGCCACCGCCTCGGCGTCCACGAGCTCGCCCTGCGGAAGCAGACCCGCGACTTTCATATCGAGCAGCGTCGCCGCGACCACGAGGAACTCGGACGCCTGATCCAGCTCCTCATCGTTCTCCAACTGTCCGAGATACGCGATGAACTCGTTCGTGACGGCGCTCAGGGACACTTCCGTGATGTCCATCTCGTGCTTCGAGATGAGGTTCAGCAGGAGATCGAACGGTCCGTCGAAGTTCGACAGCGAGACCCGGAACCGCGAACCGTCCTCAGGCCCTCGGGGGATCTCGGGGACCGGTGTCGTGCTGAGGTCGTCAGGCGACGGCGCCACGGGCGACCAGCTCCCGCGCCAGCCGCAGGTATGCCTGCGCGGCAGCGTGCTCCGGTGCGAACTCGGTGATGGGCAGGCCGACGACCGATGCATCCGGGAACTTCACGGTGCGCCCGATGACGGTCTCCAGCACATCGTCTCCGAAGGCCTCCACGACGCGCTCCAGCACCTCGCGGGAATGCAGCGTGCGGGGGTCGTACATCGTCGCCAGCAGACCGTCCATGGTGATCGACGGGTTGAGCCGGTCGCGCACCTTGTCGATGGTCTCGATGAGCAGGGCCACACCTCGGAGAGCGAAGAACTCGCACTCCAGCGGGATGATCACGCCGTGCGCGGCGGTCAACGCGTTCACGGTGAGCAGACCGAGCGACGGCTGGCAGTCGATGAGGATGACGTCGTACTCCCCCGCGACCTGGCGAAGCACACGGGCGAGGATCGTCTCGCGGGCCACCTCGTTGACCAGGTGGACCTCCGCGGCGGAGAGATCGATGTTCGCCGGCATCACGTCGAGACCTTCGACACCCGAGTGCACGATGGCATCGTGCGCATCGCGCTTCGTGTCGAGCAGCAGGTCGTACACGGTCGGCACGTCGTGCGTCTGGATGCCGAGACCGGCGGACAGCGCACCCTGAGGGTCGAAGTCGACGGCGAGCACCTTGCGACCGTACTCGGCGAGAGCAGCCGCCAGGTTGATCGACGTCGTCGTCTTTCCGACGCCGCCCTTCTGGTTGCACAGTGCGATGATCCGAGCAGGCCCGTGGGACTTCAACGGCTTGGGGGTCGCGAACCCCTGATAGGGGCGACCAGTGGGTCCCATGGGGGTCTCGTCGGCCTTCTGTGCCTTCGCCCTGGACTTCGCCACTTTCTCAGTCACCGTTCTCCTGCTCCTTCGTGCTTGCTCGATTCTAGCGGCCGGCTCCTCGCTCAGCGTCTCGGCGCGCGGCGTGCTCCCGCATGCGGGCGGCATGTGGCGTTCATGGCTCAGCGGGCGCGCGGATGTGAAGTCGCGTAGATGTCGCGCAGCGTCTCGACGGACACGTGCGTGTAGATCTGCGTCGTCGCGACCGACGCGTGCCCGAGGAGCTCCTGCACCACACGGACGTCGGCGCCGCCCTGCAGGAGGTGGGTCGCGAACGAATGCCGCAGCGTGTGCGGCGAGATCTCCGCCGTGATCTGCGCACGTTCGCCGGCTGCTCGGATGATGAGCCAGGCGCTCTGGCGGGAGAGCGGCGCGCCTCGCGCGCCCAGGAACAACCGTGCCGACGCGCGCCCCTGGGCCGCAAGACCGGGTCGCACCCTGGTCAGATACGCATCCACCGCCGCCCGCGCGTAAGAGCCGATGGGCACGATGCGCTCCTTCGATCCCTTGCCTCGAAGACGGAGCACGTCGCCGTGGGCCAGGTCGTCGACATCGAGCCCGATCGCCTCCGAGACACGGGCACCGGTGGCATACAACAGTTCGAGCAGCGCACGGTCCCGAACCCCGAGCGGGTCATCGGGCGACGGCGCTGCCAGCAGCCGCTCGACCTGGTCGATGGTCAGGTCCTTCGGGAGACGCCGTGGCGCCTTGGGCGGCCGAAGTCTCCCGCTCGGGTCATCGGCCTCGATGCCCTCCCGCACGAGGAACCGATGCCAGCCCCGCACAGACGACTGCAACCGGGCGATGCTCGTGGATGCCGGAGGCGGGTCGGCGGATGACCGCTCGGTGATGAATCTCCCGATCACCGACGGAGTGACCTCGACCGTGTCGGCGATGCCGTCGGCGATCAGCCACTCCAGGTAGCCGTGCAGATCTCTCCGATACGCCGCGACGGTGTGCTCACTCAGCCCGCGCTCGACGGTGACGTGACGCAGATACGCGTCGAGCGCGCGCTGGAGCTGCATCCTCAGCGCCGATCGCGCAGTTTCTGCATTGCGGCCAGCACTCCGATCGACAGTATGCCGTTGCGCATGCGCCCCGAGAGGACGGCCTCCACCGCCTCGGCCAGCGGCACCCACTCGACGCGGATATCCGCTTCCTCGTCTTCCCGGTCGTGCGCCGTCTCCGCCGCACTGATTCCGGTCGCGAGGAAGACATGGATCAGCTCGTCATTCCCGCCGGGCGTCGTCCACGACGACACCAGAGGCTCCCACCGGTCGGCGACCAGGTCGGCCTCCTCCGCGAGCTCACGGCGAGCGGCTTCGAGCGGTTCCTCCCCCGCGACGTCGAGAAGGCCCGCCGGCAGTTCCCAGTCCCGGTGGCGGATCGGATGCCGATACTGCTGGATCAGCAGGACGCGGTCGTCGTCGTCGAGGGCGAGGATCGCGACAGCGCCGGTGTGTGCGACGTACTGTCGTCGGATCTCGCCGCTGCCGTAGCGAACCCGGTCGTCGCGGACATCCCAGACCGCGCCTTCGAAGGCGACGTCGCTCTGCAGGATCTCCGGTTCGAACGGCTCATCCCGGAGATCCGTGCTCACGTCACTCATCGACGCTGGCGTCGACGTCGAACAGCTCACTCGCGTGGTTGCGCTCGATCGCCGCACCGACGAGTCCGCGGAACAGCGGGTGCGGGTCGGTGGGGCGCGAACGCAGCTCGGGGTGCGCCTGCGTGGCGATGTAGTACGGGTGCACCTCGCGCGGCAGCTCGACATACTCGACCAGGTCGAGTTCCGGGTTGAGCCCGGAGAACACGAGGCCCGCCTCGGAGAGGCGCTCACGGTAGGTGTTGTTGACTTCGTACCGGTGACGGTGACGCTCCGAGACCTCCGAGGCGCCGTACACCTCGCGGGCGAGCGAGCCTTCGGCGAGAGCGGCCTGGTAGAGGCCGAGACGCATGGTGCCGCCCAGGTCTCCGCCGTCGAGGATCTCGATCTGCTCCGCCATGGTGGCGATCACGGGCTCGGAGGTGTCCGGATCGAACTCAGTCGACGAGGCGTCGGCGATGCCGGCGACATCGCGCGCGTACTCGATGACCATGCACTGGAGTCCGAGGCACAGGCCGAGCGTCGGGATGCCCTGCTCACGCGCGAACTTCAGCGCTCCGAGCTTGCCTTCGATGCCGCGGATGCCGAAGCCGCCGGGCACGCAGATTCCGTCGACTTCGGCGAGATGCTGCTGGGCACCCTCGGGGGTCTCGCACAGATCCGAGGGGATCCACCGGATGTTGACCTTGGTCTCCTGGGCGAACCCACCGGCCTTGAGTGCTTCGGTCACCGAGAGGTAGGCGTCAGGGAGATCGATGTACTTGCCGACCAGGCCGATCGTGACCTCGTGCTTGGGATTGTGCACCGCATGCAGCACCTTGCTCCATCGCGACCAGTCGACCTCGTCCGCTGCCTTCTCGTCGAGGCCGAGGCGCCGCACGATGTAGGAGTCGAGACCCTGATCGTTGAGCGTCGAGGGGATGTCGTAGATGCTCGGCAGGTCGACGGTGTTGATGACGCCCTCGACGTCGACGTCGCACATCAGAGCGATCTTGTTGCGGTTGCTCTCGCTGACGGGGCGGTCGCTGCGGAGAACCAGCGCATCCGGCTGGATGCCGACCTGGCGGAGGGCGGCGACGGAGTGCTGCGTCGGCTTGGTCTTCTGCTCGCCGGACGCACCCATGAACGGCACGAGCGAGACATGGACGAAGAACACGCTGTCGCGTCCGAGCTCGTGCCGCAGCTGGCGCGCGGCTTCCAGGAAGGGCTGCGACTCGATGTCGCCGACGGTGCCGCCGACCTCGGTGATGATGACGTCGGGGCGCGGCTCCTCGGTGGCCTGGAGACGCATGCGGCGCTTGATCTCGTCGGTGATGTGCGGGATGACCTGCACCGTGTCGCCGAGATATTCGCCGCGCCGCTCGCGCGCGATGACCTGGGAGTAGATCTGGCCGGTCGTGACGTTGGCCGCCTCGGAGAGGTTGATGTCGAGGAAGCGCTCGTAGTGGCCGATGTCGAGGTCGGTCTCCGAACCGTCGTCCGTGACGAAGACCTCACCGTGCTGGAACGGGTTCATCGTGCCCGGATCGACGTTGAGGTACGGGTCGAGCTTCTGCATCACGACCCGCAGTCCGCGTGCGGTGAGCAGGTTGCCCAGGCTGGCCGCCGTGAGGCCCTTACCCAAAGACGAAACGACACCACCTGTCACAAAGATGTGCTTGGTCGTGTCGTTCTTGGGTCCCGCAGAAAAAGAGTTCATCACGGGCTTTTATCCTATCAGTCAGCGGGAGCGCCGAGGCTGAGAAGTTCTCGGGCGTGGGTGAGCGCAGCATCCGAATCGGTGAGTCCCGAGAGCAGGCGAGCCATCTCCGCTTCCCGTTCCCGCCCCTCGAGTCGGCGCACGCTGGACGCCGTGACCGCGCCGTCGTTGGATTTCACGACCGACAGATGGTTGCTCGCGAAAGCGGCCACCTGAGCGAGATGAGTGACGGCGATGACCTGCGACTTCTCGGCCAGTCGGGCGAGTCGCCTGCCCACCTCGATCGCCGCGGCGCCCCCGATACCCGCGTCGACCTCGTCGAACACGAACGTCGGCACCGGATCGGTACCGGCGATGACGACCTCGATCGCCAGCATCACGCGAGAAAGCTCACCGCCGGAAGCCCCCTTGGTCACGGAGCGCGGTTCGGCTCCCGGGTGAGGGGCGAGCAGGATGGCGACATCGTCGCGCCCGTGAGCGGCCTCGGAGCCCGCTGTCACTGCCACCTCGAGTCGGGCGTCGGGCATGGCGAGAGCGTGCAGCTCTTCGGTCACCGCTGCGCCGAGGCGCGCGGCGGCGGATGTGCGTTCCGCCGTGAGCGCTGCGGCATGGTCGTCGAGTTCCGCCCGCACGGCATCGCGTTCCGCGATCAACCGCTCGATCCGGTCTCCGTCGTCTTCGAGCTCTGCGAGGCGAGCTGATCCGGTCTGCCACAGCGAGAGCGCTTCGTCGAGCGAGCCATGAGCACGGATGAGCGTTCCCAGCGCGGCGCGACGTTCCTCCACGGCGGCGAGTTCATGCGGCCCGGACTCGTCGAGGTCGGCGAGATAGGCCGAGAGGAGCCCGCGGATGTCAGCGATGCGGTAGCCGATGTCGGCGAGGCTCTCGGCGACCTCCGCCAGCTTCGCGTCGGAGGTGCGCTCCAGTACGCGTCGCGCCTCGGCGATCAGCGACGCGGCATCCGCTTCGCCTTCCTCGTTCGACAGTGAGCTGTGGGCGAGGGAGGCTGCCAGGCGCAGCTCCTCGGAGTTGGCGAGACGCTCTGCGCGCTCGCTGAGTTCCTGGTCTTCCCCGGCCTCCGGGGCTGTGGCCTCGATGAGCGCAAGTGCCTCGCGGAGGCGCGCGGCCTCCGCGGCCCTCCGGTCACGGTTCTCAGAGATCTCGGAGATCTCGGCGTCGAGCGTCCGCCAGCGAGTGAAAGACGTCGCGTACGCAGCGAGGGCGCGCGCCACGGGAGCACCGCCGAAGCGGTCGAGCGCGTCACGCTGGGCGGCCGAAGACCGCAGCCGCAGCTGCTCCGACTGCCCGTGCACGACCACCAGTTCCTCCGCGAGCGCCGAGAGCACGCCCGCAGGAGCCGCGCGTCCGCCGACGCTGGCGCGGCTGCGCCCTTCCGCGCTCAGCGTTCGCGACACGTACAGCTCGGCGCGGTCTGCTCCGGCGGGTTCCAGTTCGCCTCCGGCATCCGCGACGATGTCAGCGACGTCACCGCTCTGCGGAACGTTCCAGACGCCCGCGACTGACGCCTGTGGGGCGCCCGCACGCACGGCACCTGAGTCGGCACGCTGCCCGAGCAGCAGGCCGAGTCCCGTGACCACCATGGTCTTGCCGGCGCCGGTCTCGCCCGTGATGGCGGTGAACCCCGGGCCGAGTGGCAGCACGGCATCGGCGATGACGCCGAGGCCCTGCATCTGCATCTCCTCGATCATTGCGGACTCCCCGACCCCTGACCGCGCCATCCTTCGACCGGCAGCCGGAACTTGCGCACCAGGCGATCGGTGAACGCGGTGGGATGCAGGCGTGCAAGTCGCACCGGCCGCGACGACCGACGGACGACGACCCTGGCTCCGGGCGGAAGATCGTGGGAACGGCGTCCGTCGCACCACAGGATGCCCGAGCCGTCGGTGCGGTCGAGCATCTCGATGGCGACGGCGGCATCGGGGCTGACCACGAGAGGTTTGGCGAAGAGTGCGTGGGCGGACAGCGGGATCACGGCGATGGCCTCGACCGTGGGCCAGATGACCGGCCCGCCCGCGGAGAAGTTGTACGCCGTCGATCCGGTGGGAGTGGAGATGACCATCCCGTCGCAGCCGAAACTCGACAGCGGACGGCCATCGATCTCGAGGACGATCTCGATCATCCGCTCGCGACTCGCCTTCTCTACGGTGGCTTCGTTGAGAGCGAAGGTCTCGTAGACGACGGTGCCGGCGACATCCTTCACTCGCACGGACAGAGCGAGTCGCTCCTCGACCTCGTAGTCGCGCGCGATCACTCGCCGCACGGCATCGTCCATGTCGTCACGATCGATCTCCGCAAGGAATCCGACGTGTCCCATGTTGATTCCCAGCACGGGCGCTGCGCTCTCGCGAACGAGTTCAGCGGCGCGCAGGATCGTTCCGTCTCCGCCGAGGACGATCGCGAGTTCCAGCTCATCGGCGGGAACGAGAACGTCGACATCAGCGAAACCCGGGTCGACGGCGGTGAGTGCCGCGTGGTCGTCGGCCGTGAGGAGGGGTCGCGCCCCCGCACCCCGCAGAGCCTCGATCACACGGCGGGCGGCGTCGACGGTCTCGTCGCGGCCGGCGTGAGCGACGATCAGGATCCTGCGCTCGTTCATCGTCCTCCTGCCAGTCGGTTGATGCTGTCCAACCATTCTGTCGGATTGCTGCCGCGCCCCGGCGCGAGGTGCACGAGATACTCCGCGTTCCCGTGCGTCCCGAGGATCGGGGAGGGAAGAATGCCGAGCATGCCGAATCCGAGGTCCCACGCGCTCCAGACGGTACGCGCCACGGCATCCGCTCGCGTCGCCGGGTCGGTGACGAGCCCACCACGCACGGCGGTGCGGCCGACCTCGAACTGCGGCTTCACCAACAGGACGGTGTCGGATGCAGGTGCAGCGACGCCGGCGACTGCGGGCAGGACGAGTTCGAGCGAGATGAACGAAAGATCGCCCACGATCAGGTCGGGTGGCGTCTGCTCCCCCGTCGCGTCGGCGAGACTCTGCTGCGTCATGTGCCGCACATTGAAACCTTCGACGGAGACGACACCGGGATCGGCGGCGATCGTCGGGGCCAGCTGACCGTGCCCGACATCGACGGCGAGCACCCGCCTCGCACCGCGCTCGCGCAGCACCTGTGTGAAACCGCCGGTCGAAGCGCCCATGTCAAGCGCGAGCCGACCCTCGACGGGGATGCCGAAACCGTCGAGACCGGCGATCAGCTTGTGTGCCGCGCGACCGACATAGTGGTCTGCACCGGCGATGCTGAGCTGGTTGTCGTCGCCGACCGGAGTGGAGGCCTTCACGACCGGTCGGCCGTCGACGCTCACGAGCCCTTCGGCGATGAGGGTGGCAGCATGACTGCGTGAACGGGCGAGTCCTCGGGCGGCGAGGGCAGCGTCGAGTCGCGTCATCGGGGCCCTGAGGTCTCCCGCTGTTCGAGCCTCGCACCGCTTTCGAGTCGGCGGGAAAGCTCGTCGTGCAGTGCGGAATAGGCTTCTGCCCGTGCCGGAAGCGGCTGCCCTTCGATCAGGCGCAGGCGACTCCACAGACCATCGGTCGGCGTGTTCGTCGTCTCGTCACTCACGGGTTCCACTGTACGCGGCGGCTCCGACGGCGGAGGCAACCACGACGGCTCGGCTCAGGGCCGGTGGAAAGGATCGTCGTACAGACGTTCCGGCACCCGGAGCACGAAGACCGGCGTGCCCGAAGCCCAGATCGCGGCCGCGCCTGCGCGAAGCAGATCGATCTGCTCACCCGACTCGGCGACGACCTCGACATCCGCGCCGGAAACGCGCACCGCCGCACCGTTGACTCGGAAGACACCGTCTTTCTCGACAACGGCGGGATATGGCTGATGCAGCCCCCGCAGGTCCCCCAGGATGTAGGTGGGACGTGATCCCTCCGGCGCTGCCAGAACATGCTTGGGTCGGTCGATTCCCGTGAGCACGAGAACGGACTCGATCCCCACCCGATTCGCACCCATGATGTCGGTGTCGAGACGGTCACCGATGAACAGAGCCTTCTGCGCGCGGAAGCGGGCGAGCGCCTCTTCGAAGATCGGCGCTTCGGGCTTCCCGGCGACGGTCGCCAGCCGACCGATCGCGGTGTGCACGGCGGACACCAGCGTGCCGTTCCCCGGTGCCACCCCCCGCTCACGAGGGATGGTCCAATCGGTGTTGGTCGCGATCCAGGGGATCCCGCCTTCGTCCTCCGGAACTTTGAGCGCGAATGCCGCCTCGGCGAGATCGGTCCACGCCACCTCGGGTGCGAACCCTTGGACAACGGCCCGAGGAGAGTCCTCGGCGCTGCGAGTCACTGTATAGCCGGCCTTCTCGACTTCGTCGACGAGCCCCTCGCCACCGATGACGAGGATCGTCGCAGGAGCGGGAACGATCTGCGCCATCAGGCGCATGGCCGCCTGCGGGCTCGTGACGACATCGGATGCCGAGACCTGGAGCCCGAGGCTCGTCAGGTGCGCGGCGACCGAAGCGTCGGTGCGCGACGCGTTGTTCGTGATGTATCCGAGCCGGATCGACTCGCCGACGTGGTTCAGGCTCTCCACCGCATGCGGCAGGGCCCCGGGACCCGCGTAGACGACCCCGTCGAGGTCGGCCAGCACCGTGTCGACGCCGTCGAGGGGCGTCCGCGCGTCAGGGCGCCGCCGCGAGAACAGTGCCACTAGGCGTCTCGCTCCGGGTCCTCATCTTCCCCGAGCAGTTCGCGCACCTCGTCTTCGACGGTGGGTTCCGCCTCTGCAGGCTGGTCCCCCTCGGTCGCCGCTTCTGCGTCGCCGTCCACGTCGGTGTCCGCGTCGGCGTCTCGTTCTGGATCCACTTCGGCGTCTCCGTCTTCAGACGAGGGCTCGGTCCGATCCGTGTCCACGCCAGAATCTGCGGACTCCGAGGGAGTCTGCGGTTCGTCGACATTCTCATCATCCAGGAACTCGTCTTCGATCAGACCGTCCTCGACGAAGATCTCCTCGTCGCCGGCGTCGTCGACGCCGAGCGCCTCAGCGGCGACCTCTGCTCGGTGCGACCAGAAGGATGCTTCATCGTCGCGGCCCAGGTCCTCGAGAACAGCGGCTCGTGCCGCGAACAGCGACGGGCTCCACTCGAAAGCCCGGTCGGGGTCGAGCTCAGGAATCTCGAGTTCGCCGAGTGCCAGTTCCAGATCACCCTGATCGAGTCGTGCACCGGACATGGCGATCGCGAGAGCCACGCGGACGGGAGTGGTCAGTGCCGTCCGATCCACGGCGCGGCCGGTTTCCAGCGCGCGGTCCGGGCGTCCGATTCCACGCTCGCTGTCGACCATGAGCGCGATCTGGTCATCCTTGCCGGAGATCCGACGATACGTGCGCAGTTCCCGCAGCGCCAAAGCGAAATCCTCGGTCGCGTACGCGGTGATACCGAGAGTCTCCCGCACGATCGCGATACGGCCGGCACGGCGCGACGCCGCGAGGGCATGCTCGTGAGCAAGGGCCGGGTCTTCATCGATGAGACGCGAAGCCATGGCGAGGTGACGCGCGACAAGGTCCGCGTTCTCCTTGCTCAGAGTCTTGAGTTCGTTGCGCGCTGACGTGTGCAGGTCGCGGGCGGTGACGTCCTCGGGGATGTGCGGATCGTTGAACCGCGGACGCTCGTCCGCCGCCTGAACCGGACGCTCGCGACCCGCTCCCCCACGCTGCGGGTAGGAGCGCGACCGGTCACCGTCAGCTCCACTGTCGCGACGAGGCGCGCGGTCCCGATCGCCGGAGCGAGGGCCCTCGCTCCGTCGCGGCGCGGAATCGCGGCTGTATCCTCCACCTTCGCGACGCGGAGCGGAGTCGCGGTTGTATCCGCCACCCTCACGACGCGGAGCAGAGCCACCGGAACGGTTGTCGCCGTCGCGACGCGGAGCAGAGTCGCGGTTGTATCCGCCGCCATCGCGACGCGGAGCAGAGCCGCCGGAACGGTTGTCGCCGTCGCGGCGCGGAGCAGAGTCGCGGTTGTATCCGCCGCCATCGCGACGCGGAGCAGAGCCGCCGGAACGGTTGTCGCCGTCGCGGCGCGGAGCGGAGTCGCGGTTGTATCCTCCACCTTCGCGGCGCGGAGCGGAGTCGCGGTTGTATCCGCCACCCTCGCGACGCGGAGCAGAATCACGGTTGTACCCGCCATCGCGACGCGGAGCAGAGCCGCCGGAACGGTTGTCGCCATCCCGGCGCGGAGCGGAATCACGGTTGTATCCTCCACCTTCGCGGCGCGGAGCGGAGTCGCGGTTGTATCCGCCACCCTCACGACGCGGAGCAGAGCCACCGGAACGGTTGTCGCCATCCCGGCGCGGAGCGGAGTCACGGTTGTATCCGCCGCCCTCGCGACGCGGACTCGAGTCACGGTTGTAGCCGCCACCCTCACGGCGCGGCGCGGAGCCACCGGAACGGTTGTCGCCGTCGCGACGCGGAGCAGAATCGCGGTTGTAACCTCCCTCATGACGCGGAGCGGAATCGCGGTTGTAGCCGCCGCCTTCGCGACGCGGAGCTGAGCCGCCGGAGCGGTTGTCGCCGTCGCGACGCGGAGCAGAGTCGCGGTTGTACCCGCCACCCTCACGACGCGGAGCAGAGTCACGGTTGTACCCGCCACCCTCGCGACGCGGCGCAGAGCCGCCGGAACGGTTGTCGCCGTCACGGCGCGGCGCGGAATCGCGGTTGGATGCGGGTCGTCCGCCGGAAGGTCGCTGGCCGCGCGATCCGCTTTCGTTATCGCGACGCGGACGACGCTCTTCCTCTTCCGGCATGATGATTCCTATCCTGTAAACGCAAAATGGCCACCCAGC